>CAOKWI010000033.1 GCA_948473115.1 uncultured Lachnospiraceae bacterium
ACAACAGTTGTGAGATATAAATATTATACAAATTTCGACAGGAACAGTCAATAGTTTGACACAGAATAATAGTGATATTATATGGCGGTTGAAACCCAAAATGGGAGTATTGCTACTCCCATAAAATATTAATAACTTATTTATATGTCACTTCCTTCAGGAAGGTCACGAACGTAAACCCACTCACCAACCCAATTTCCTGTAGAGTAATTATAGAGACACTTATATATCTTTCCTTCGTAAGCAAAATACCGCCATTTGATAATATCAGAATACGGCATTGCTACCCCTTCGCTAGAAGTTGCCGCCTGGGCAGGAAGCATTGTTGTGGGGCAGAGAAACATACCTACGGATAAAGCGGCTGCACCCACGAGACCTAATAATTTGCTGATTCTTTTCTGTTTCATAGAAAAACCTCCATCTTTTGTATTTTTGATACCCGGTATTCCGGAAGCATCCGTATGCTATAATGTAACCTCTGTAAAATGCAACAATCGTTACCAGATGAAAAAATGGTGTGCCATAATGAAGTGTGATACATGCGTAAAAAACATTCCCTGTGTTGCACAGGGAATATTTTAGAACTTAGTAATACAACCAGTTCTTTTTGACCCTTATTTGTGCTTTTTTTCAAAGTCAGACAGAATAGATTTCAATTTCTTGATTTCTTCTTTAGACTTTGCAGCATCTTCATCAATTTCCAAAATCGCCGCACATAATGTGGACTTGGGAATGACATTGCAGAAATTGCGATAGTCATCCTGGAAATACTGCAGGATCAAATCTTTGGAAGTTTCTGTGGGACGATAAGTTCTGCTCAGAACTTTTCCGCTATGTGTTACACCGGCTACTTCAACGAGGTCATCCTTCAACAATTTCCGAAGAACAGCGATGACTGTACTTTGGGTCAGTCCTCTTTGCTCGTTAACGATATCAGTGGAAGTCATAGGTTCGTCCGTCTTCCATAGGATGTTTAAAACGTCCAGTTCTCTGGGATTCATCTGCGTCATGTTAGCTTACCTCCTTGGTTACTAATATGTATTATAGTACTTAGTCTGCAATAAGTCAATAAAATTAGATAGTCTCATAGGATAAACTTATAAATGGGTGATTTGCTCTGGTCTGCAGCAAACAAAAATATGGGATCAACAGGCAGGTGGAGCGATTTTGATACGGGAAAATGGGGGCAAATTTATTTAAATGACAATATACTATTGACTGAATGGATAAAAAAGGCTATGATAAACATGGAATACGACTGTTGCAATCGGAACGTATATCAAAAGCAAAAGGAGGGATCAGTGTGTATATTGACAGGAAAACGTAGTGCAGTAGAGGAAAACAGTCATGAAAGGAGAAAAAATGTCAAAAAATACTAGGAGAAGAGAAGGTAAAAGAAAATATGATATTTATATGTTTTTCGTCTAAGGATGTGCAGAAGCCTTTGCGAGATGTGCTGCACTGTATAGAAAGGTTTGAACTGCCTGTCCTGTACGATCCGGAAAGACTTTCCTCAGAAGATGATTACAATCTGAAAGGTTATAAGGCGGGAATAGAAAAAGCCGCATATGCGATCCTCCTGCTTACCCCCAATTCTGTTTCATCCACCTGTATTCAGGAAGAAATCCATCAAATGTATATGAGATACCAAAGTAAGAATATAGTGATGTTTCCGATCCTATACGGAATGAAGGCTGACGGGCTTCCTCCACAGTGGCGGTTTTTGACAAAAATAATGTACTATGAAGCAAATGAGGAATCGGAAATTTACGAAATCTGTAATCATATTACCTGCCACATCCTGATGGATGAATTGAACAAATACCCATATAAGGAAATTCAGGCATTTATATTGCAAAATCAAAATATCCCGCTTATGAACTATCCGGTCAGGATACTGAATGCCTACAGCACCGTGGATGACAGGAATCAGAAGATTAAAGTTTCACTCTTATATGCTCTGTATGGTTATGTCAAAAGTTCTTATAATATCAATACAATCCCCCCGTTTTATCATATCGGTATTCACAAGCTGTTTGATGTGGCAAGGCTTCAGATTCCGGTGGATGAAAGAGAAATCATCATTTTGGAACGGCTGGTGCTGCTGTTGCTGAATGCAGTGCTTTTTGGCTATTTACACTGATTCTGCTTGTAAGTATTGGTGAATACTGATAAACTATAAGTGAAAATCATAGCCATCGGGTCAGCCGGTGGCTATAGTCTGGGTTTTTGAAAGATTTCGTTGCTTTTCACACCCACGCCACCGCGAGGTGTTTTCACGCGCCTTTTGCGTGACAAACCCGAGACCGCTGTTTTGCGGTTTCTGCGCATACGTTACTGGTCGCGGAGTGAACAGTAATAAGATTTCTGAAGGAATCATAAGGGGATAAGAGTAATGATGAATTCTGAGAAGAAAAATCGTATCATAGACCGGAGCCTGTTCACGGTGCTCCTGGCTGTGGTGTCCGCGGTTACGTTATGGCTGTTCTATAAGCAGGCCACGGGAAGCCCTGAAGGCTATCATTCGGATATGAAAGCATATATTCTGGAAATGCAGGGGCTGGACAGCGGCTACAGTTTTCCGTATCCGGTGTTTTTCAAGCTTGCCGCACTGTTCCATCTGTTCGTTTCGCCGGAAATGGCGGTGGCTGTAGCCACCATGTTCCTGAACAGTCTTTCCATAGTGATCACAAAGCTGGGGTTTAACTACATGGCGCCTCCTGAAATAAAAAAGAGTTGGCAGGGCAGGGTGTTTCTGAGCATGGTGTCGGTGTCCCTGTTCCTGATATCGATGCTGTATGCGGTTAAGGGTATTTACCTGCCGGGCATCCGTTTCAGGTATCTGGGGGTTTTTACCGCCAACCCGTTTCATAATGCCACCTATATGGCGGCCCGGCCCTTTGCGATCCTGGCGTTTTTCTGGTTTGGAAAGCTTCTGCCCGTGTATGAGGAGGGCGTGCATGGAGACAAAGGGAAGATCAGGGATTATTTCCTTTTTTCCCTGTTCCTGCTGACTGCCACTATGACCAAACCCAGTTTTACCATCGTCCTGGTGGGAACGGCGGGCTTGATCATGCTGTTTCGCCTGTTCCGGTCAGGCTTCCGCAATTTCGTGCCCACGTTACAGCTGGGTCTTTGCTTTATCCCCACTTTCGTGGATCTGCTGTATCAATTTAAGGGAGTATTTGTGCCGGAGGAAGGAGTGGAGGGCGGAATCGGCTTCTGTTTTGGCGAAGTCTGGGCGCTGTATTGCTCCAACCTGCCCCTGGCAGTCTGTCTTGCCGTAGGATTCCCGCTGCTGGTGCTGGTCCTGAATTATAAGGAACTGAAGGAAAATACCCTGTACCGCCTGTCCTGGCAGATTTACCTGATGGGCTTTGCCATGGCATTTCTGCTGTATGAAAAGGGCTTTCGTATGCCTGACTTTAATTTTTCCTGGGGCTATATGTACGGCATTTTTTTCTGCCATATGGGAGCGCTGCTGGTACTGATACGATCCACAGGAAAGAAAAAGCCACTGCTGACAGGAATACAGTGGCTGGCATATTTATGTCATTTTGTGTGCGGACTGAATTATTTTCTGGGCTTTCTCCGCGGCTGGATGTATTATTGACGGGATTCCGCGGGAGGCGTAGGGAAGCAGCAGCAGGCTGTACGGGAAAACGTAGCGTGCGTTTGCCTCCCAGAAAATATGGAACAGAAAGCCGCCCAGAACCGCGATAAAACCAAGGTACACGTACAGTGCAGGTGAGAGGCCTTCCTTGCGCCGACTCCTCCACAGCCCGAAGAAGCATGCCGCAGCGCCCAGATACAGGATATTCTGGTAAGCATTGCAGTAACTGATAAAAAGGCGGCTGAGGGGACCTTCATACAGTGAGTGGAAGAAATGACTTCTGCCCCCAAAGGTGGCAAGGGTTGCCTGGCGGCTGGCGTAGGTGCCGTCCGCCCATTGGGACAAATGCTTTTGGAGAAAGAAACGTGCGGCATAGTCCGGGTGTTCTTTAAAAGTCTGGAGCCGTTCCGCGATGGCCTGTCGGCTGACCTCATTGGCGAGATCGGAATCCAGTCCCGCATTCTGGTATGTGATAAAATCAAAGCCGTTATGCCAGCCGTTTGCCCGGGTGGATTCCTGCATACCCATGGCCAGGAAGGAAAGGGCTGTGGCGCCGGAACGGAGTTCCCTTCCGGCCCGGATCTCATAGCTTTTCTGCACAAGAGGAAGGATGGAGAGGCTGCAGACAGTACAGACCAGTCCCAGGGCCAGCAGTCCGCGCCGCCTGTGCCTGAGCCATTCCAGGAAAATAACCAGCAGTGCAGCGATCAGAAGAATCAGATTGTTCATGCGGAGCATGACGCTGAGGGTAATGCCCAGCACTGCGGATGCCGCGTAAAAATTACGCCGGGAACTTTCCGGTTGGCGGAGATATTTCAGCAGAGAATAAAAACCTGCGGAGACGGCGGCAAATGAGGGGATTTCACCGTATAGGAAGGAACTGTACATGAGGAAGGGCAGATTGGTGCCGGCCAGCAGGAGGTAGATGCAGTCGACCCTTTCGTTTTCCCATAACAGGTGTACGGTGCGCTCCTGGAAGCAGATGATCATGCAGAGCAGTCCTACGTAAACACATTTGATGAAGTGGTACGCCGGGAAATGGATCGGCAGCAGGTTCCAGAAGCGGATCAACGGCTCAAAAAAGGCAACCAGGCCTATCTGCTGGGGATAATAGGAGAGGTAGGATTCCGTGGGATGAATGACGGAGGTATCCCCTTCTGCCAGCGCCCCTGCGATCGAATAGACCGACATGGCATCCGCCGCGGGAACGGTCTTGCTGAACAGAATCAGGATTCCGCCCAGGCAGATGCACCAGAGCAGAGTCAGTATGCGCAGGATTTTCACGGGAGAGCCTGTATGCCTGAATAGAAAGAGAACCACCCCTGTCAGTGCCAGCAGGAAAACAGCTATGCCAAGCACGCCCCAAAGGGGATTGTCCCATTTGGTGAGAACCAGCTGCGACTCCATGTCGTCGCTGTAACAGGTGCATAAAAATGCCCCCGCAAAAAGCAGGAAAGCCAGGAACAGGCTGCAGACCTGAATAAACCGGTAGGAGAATGTGTATAGTTTCTGTGAGAAAAGCTTCATGTAAAATTCCTCCATAGCCCTTTGGCGTGTGAATTGCGGACACATGCACATTGTGCCGCACGGCTTAAGGGAAAGCGGATATGCCTACATCAGAGTATAACATAATTAAATTTATAAAAATAGTGGCTGATAAAAAGTAATCGTGGTAAAATAGGAAATAGTGTAACAGTTCAGTGCCCTGCCTGGACTGTTCCGAAACAGCTGATGTAAATGGATGCGAAAGGATTGCGATATGGATAAGATAGCCGTGCTGATTCCCTGCTATAATGAGGAGCAGACGATTGCCAAGGTGGTTTCGGATGTAAAGAGGGTGCTGCCGGAGGCGGTGATATATGTGTATAACAATAATTCCACGGACAGGACGGTGGAAAGGGCGGCTGCCGCCGGTGCGGTGATCCGCAATGAGTACAAGCAGGGAAAGGGAAGTGTGATCCGCAGGATGTTCCGGGAGATAGACGCGGAGTGCTACCTGATGATCGACGGGGACGACACCTATCCTCTCGACTGTGCCCGGGAACTGGTGGACAAGGTGTTGGAGCACAATGCGGACATGGTGGTGGGGGACAGGCTTTCCTCCACGTACTTTACGGAGAACAAGCGTCCTTTCCACAATTTCGGGAACAGTCTGATGCGCACCGGCATCAACCGTCTCTTTCATTCCGACATCAAGGATATCATGACCGGATACAGGGCGTTCAGCTATGAATTTGTGAAGACTTTTCCCGTTTTTTCCAAGGGATTTGAGATTGAGACGGAAATGACCATACATGCGGTCAATTATAACATGCAGGTGGAAAATGTGGTGGTGGAATACAGGGACCGTCCGGCAGGCAGCGTGTCAAAGCTGAATACCTACAGCGACGGCATGAAGGTCATCCACAAAATGCTGCAGCTTTATAAAAATTATAAACCGATGCATTTCTTTGGCGCCCTGTGTGCCCTGCTGATCCTGATCGCGCTGATCCTGATGCTGCCCATTGTGAATGTGTATCTCAGGACGGGGCTGGTTCCCAGATTCCCCACTCTGATCGTCAGCTGCTTTATCGCCCTTGCCGGGATACAGGCATTCTTCTCGGGAATGATCCTGGAGGTGATGGCGGCGAAGGATAAGCGTGACTTCGAGTATCGTCTGGCGAAGATTAATGAAGAAAAGAGAAAGCTGTGATCCCTGGAAAAGGAGACCAGGTAACAGGGAGATCAGGTAACGGGGAAATCAGGTAACAGGGATATGGAACGGAACGGATTGCAGCGGAAATCAATTGCATATATGATGTTCATCCTGATGGGATTCCTGTTCTTTTTCTTCTGCCTGACGGGAAAGGATTTGGCCGCGGAGGGAAATATCTTGTGGACAGGCGGATATCTGCTCCGGATCCTGCTGCTTGGCCTGTGGGGGGGCGGGGCTGTGGGAGCGGCCATCTGCTTCGGGCTGTACCGGCTGGCAGCCGGCAGGCGGGAGAACGGGCAGAAAGCTGGGCGGAAAGCCGCGTCACGGCAAAGCTGGCCCGGGGGCGCGGTCTTTGGAGGAAGCCTCCTTCTGCTGATCCTGGGCTGGCTGCCCGGTTTCCTGGCATATTACCCGGCGATCTGTGCCTATGATTCCCCGACACAGGTGGGACAGATTGCAGAGCGTTCTTTGATTGACCACCATCCCCTTGCCCATACGCTGCTGGTCAAGTGGGCAATGGATTTCGGGAGAAATGTACTGGGCAGTGTCAACAGGGGGATTGCAGCCTATGCGCTGTTTCAGATATTCCTGCTGGCGGCAGTCTTTGCCTTTGGCATCCTGCGGTTTTACCGGCATGGCGTGAGACCCTTGTGGCTGCTATTGCTTCTGCTGTTGCTGGCGGTATTTCCCTTTAACACCTATATGAGCATCAGTGTGACAAAGGATACTGTTTTCAGTGCTTTCTTTGTACTTCAGATTGTGTCGCTGTATGAACTGCTGGCCGGGGATCTGTCGGGAAAGCGCGTTACCTGGAGGGAACTGCTGTTTTTCTTTTCAACGCTGGGAATGATCCTGTTCCGGAATAACGGGCAGTATGCTTTTCTTGTGCTGACGGCGGTTCTGCTTTTTGCAGTTCTGACCTGTAGAAAGGATCGGAAGCGGCTTGGGCGGCTGCTCCTGTGGTCTGCGGCAGGGCTCTTGGCGGGGAATGCCGCACTGGCGGCGCTCTTTCAGCTGACCGGCGCACAGCAGGGCGACAAGAGGGAAATGCTCAGTATGCCCATCCAGCAGATGGCGCGCTGTATGGTCTATCACGGCGGCGTGGGAGTGCTGCCTGAGGATGACGGTACCATGGACGAGGAGGACAGGGCACTGATCCGCGATTTTATCCTGGACGAGGGATACCGGGATTATGACCCGGTGATCTCAGACCCGGTGAAGCGCCATACCAACACTTATGTGGTGCGGTACCGCCTGAAAGATTTCGCGTCAGCCTATTTTGGCCTGCTGGCACAGTATCCGGGGGACTTTGTCAACGCGGCGCTGGCTGTGGATGCGGGCTATCTGTATCCGGCGGACGTATCCCATGCCTATGTGAACACCAGGCAGGATGTCAGGGGCATGGGGTATGTGCAGACAAGGTGGGCGGAAGAGGTTTTTGCCAATCACGGTATTTACAAGGACTCCAAATGGGAGTGGCTTCATGAGCGGATGGAGCGTTGGGCGGACGGGAACTGTTATCTGGATATACCGGTGCTCCGGTATCTGTTCATGCCGGGGATCTGGGTGTGGCTTTACCTGCTCCTGTGCGGTTGGCTGGTGATCAGACGGGAGTATGCCAGGTGCCTTCCGCTGGCGCTGGTTCTGGGGTATTACGGAACCCTGCTGCTGGGTCCCGCCGTGCAGCTCCGTTATATTTATCCCATGATGATTGCCTTTCCCTTCGTGTTCCTGTGGAGTACGTTAAGGGATTGTTCGGATAGTGCGGACGCAGAGTAGACAATTCCTGGAAATAAATGGAAATATGGAGCCGCCCGTAGGGCGGAGTGAGAAGAATCATGACAGATAAACTGATTATCGGTGCAGGGCTGTATGGCTTATACGCGGCGCTGTACTGTGCAAAAAAAGGACAACAGGTGAAGGTGCTGGAGCTGGATGGAGAGCCCTTCGGCCGGGCTACTTATATTAACCAGGCGAGGGTGCACATGGGCTACCACTACCCCCGTTCCCTCTCCACGGCGATGAAGTCCGCGGGCTATTTCAGACGGTTTGTGGAGGATTATGCTTTCTGCATCCTGTTTGACTTCCAGCAGATCTACGCCACTTCAAGGCATTTTTCCTGGACGGATGCCGTTGAGTTCCGGAAGTTCTGCAAGGACGCGGACATTCCCTGCGAGCCATTGCCGGTGGAACGGTATTTCAGGGAAGGGAGCTGCGACGGCGCGTTCCTGACGAAAGAATATACCTATGACGCGCATATCCTGAGGGATTATTTCCTGGAGGAACTGAAGAAATATCCCCATGTGGAGATCTGTTACGGCAGGGAGATACAACGGATTGTGAAGGGACCTGACCGCTATGAGATCACGGCGCTGCACGAGGGGCGTCCGGAGACGTATCAGGCGCCATTTGTGCTCAATGCCACGTATGCTTCCGTAAACCAGGTGCTGGGCTGTCTGGAAGGAGTGGAGACAGACCCCTTTCAGATCAAGTATGAACTCTGTGAGATCATTCTGTGCAGGGTGGAGGACAAGCTGAAGGATATCGGGCTTACGGTGATGGACGGCCCTTTCTTTTCCATCATGCCCTTTGGAAAGACGGGCTTTCATTCCCTGACTTCCGTTACCTTTACGCCCCATAAGACCAGTTATGAGGTCATTCCGGCTTTTCCCTGCATGACCGGCGGGGAGTGCTCGGGGCGTTGGCTGGGGAATTGCAATGACTGTGTCAATAAACCGGAGAGCGCATGGGATTATATGTCGGCCCTGGCGCGCAGATATGTGAGGGAGGAGTATGGATTTACTTATGAGAAATCCCTGTTTTCCATGAAACCCATATTGAAGGCTTCTGAAATTGACGATTCCAGGCCTACGGTGATCAGATATGCGTCCCATGACCCCGTATTTCTAAGTGTCCTGTCCGGCAAGATCAACACGGTCTATGACCTGGACGAATACCTGGATTAGGGAAATGATGCCTGGATCAGGGAAACGATGCCTGGATCAGAAAAACGGCAGTGGGATCAGAATAGGAGTAATGATGGTACAGAACAAAGAGAAAAATTTTGTTTCCTGTGTGGTATATCTGCATAATGACTCGGATGTGGTCAAAGATTTCCTGGAGAAGATCTGTCAGGTGATGCAGGAGAATTTTGAAAAATATGAAGTGGTGTGCGTCAATGACGGATGCGTGGATGACACGCTGGAAAAGGTGAGGGAGTTTTCAGCGGAGAGCAGGCTTCAGCCGGTGGTCAGTCTGATCAACCTCAGCTACTACCAGGGGGTGGAGTGCGCCATGAATGCGGGCTGTGACCTGGCGGTGGGTGACTTCCTGTTTGAGTTTGACAGCTGCAGGATGGATTACGAGCCTTCCCTGATCATGGAGGTGTACCACAGGGCGCTGCAAGGTTATGATGTGGTGGCGGCCGCCCCCAGATACGGGATATCCTTTACCTCCAGGCTGTTTTACCTGGTGTATAACTGGGGCAGCCGTTACAAGGCAAAGATTCGCCAGGAACGTTTCCGGGTGGTGTCCAGGCGGGCGATCAACCGGGTGAACCAGATGAATACCTATGTCCCCTACCGCAAGGCCATGTACATGAACAGCGGTCTGAAGACGGATACGCTGGTATATGACAATAAAAAGGAGAATGCGGACAGGAGCCGGAACAGCGAGGAGAGGGGAAACAGGAACACCCTGGCTGCGGACACCATTATTATTTTTACCAATGTGCTGGAAAAAATTTCCCTGGCGGTCAGCGTGGTGCTGCTGGGGGCGCTGGTCATTATGTTTATCTATCTGATCTGGTCTATTTTCAGCAGGGTGCGGCCCGTGGAAGGGTGGCTTTCCATTATGTTTTTGATGGCTTTCGGGTTTTTCATGATGTCAGTCATGCTGACACTGATCTTGAAATACCTGTCCGTTTTGCTGAATATGGGCTTTAAGAAACAAAGATATGTCATAGAAGGAGTGGAGAAACTGACACAATGATGCTTACGGTTATTTTCCCTGTGCTGAATGAACGGCTGCGGCTGGAAAGCGGGATCACAAGGACGGTAGAATATCTGGAAAGGATTGCCTTTTCGGATTATGAGATTATTATAGTGGATAACGGGTCGGAGGACGAGACGCCTCAGATCGCGAAAGCCCTGTGCGGAAAGTATGAGCGCGTTCAATATAAGCGCATCAATGTCCGCGGTGTGGGGGCCGCCTTCCGGAAGGGAGTGGAGCTCAGCCGGGGTGAAGTGGTGGGTTATATGGATATCGATCTGTCCACTAACATCAAACACCTGGGCGAGGCCATCCATATTTTCCAGGAGTGCCCGGAGGTGGCGTATATCAACGGGAGCCGTTTCGCCAGGGAGTCCGATACCCGGGGCAGGAAATGGTATCGCAGAATCACCTCCCAGGGATTGCTGATCCTGCTGAAACTGTTTCTGCGGATGAAGTCCACGGATGCCATCTGTGGATTTACCTTTGTCCGCAGGGAGACGGCCATTTCCCTGGTGGAGGGCTGCAGCCGGGACAACGGCTGGTTCTATATGATAGAATTCCTGCTCCGGGCGGAAAAGCGCGGGGTAAAGATATTGGATTATCCTGTGGAATGGCAGGAGGATTATAATACCACCGTAAAAGTGTTTAAGACGGTATGTAATTACCTGGTACAGATCGCCCGTCTGTTCAGGGAATTTTACATCAGGAAAAATATTTGACGAGGAGGATCGTTATGGGACATATCAAAAGAATAGACCTTGCCAGGGATTACGAGACGCATAGACAGGAGTATCAGGAAGCCATTGAAAAGGTGTGCAGGGAGACCGCCTTTTCCGGCGGGAAATACGCGGATGCATTTGACAGGGAGTTTGCCGCTTATGTGGGAACGGGGTATGCCTGCGGCGTAAACAATGGAACCTCAGCTCTGCACCTTGCCATGCTGGCGCTGGGAGTGGGGCAGGGGGATGAGGTCATTGTGCCTGCGAACACGTATATTGCCACGGCCTGGGGCGTCACTTACACAGGAGCGGTTCCTGTGTTTGCGGACTGTACCGCCGATACCTGGGAGCTGGATCCCTCGGCGCTGGAGGCGAAGATCACTCCCAGGACAAAAGGGATCATCGGCGTCCACCTCTATGGACAGCCTTTTGACTATGCCGGAGTGAAGGAGATTGCGGACAGGCACGGCCTGTTTGTGGTGGAGGACTGCGCCCAGGCTCACGGCGCGAAGTTTGAGGGCAGAAATGTGGGTACCTTGGGGGAGATGGGCTGTTTCAGCTTCTATCCGGGAAAGAACCTCTATGCTTTCGGTGAGGGCGGCAGCGTTACCTGTGACAGGGAAGATTACTTTAAGCATATGGAAAGACTGAAAAACCAGGGCTGTGACGTGAGATATTATCACGACGAGGTGGGATATAATTACCGTCTTGAGGGGATCCAGGGGGCGGTGTTGAGCGTCAGCCTGAAATATCTGCCCGGGTGGACAGCCAGGAGGCAGGAGATCGGCAGGCGGTATCTGAGGGAGATCACCAATCCCCTGATCACCATGCAGAATCATCCGGAAAACACGGAGCCGGTTTTTCATCTCTTTGTGGTCACGGTGGAGGACAGGGATGGATTCATGAAATATATGGCAGACGCGGATGTGGAGTGCAATATGCATTACCCGGTGCCCTGCCATTTGCAGAAAGCATACGGTCACCTGGGGTATCAAAAGGGCGATTGCCCCAATGCGGAATACCTGGCGGAGCATTGTGTCACGCTGCCGCTGTTTCCGGAGATGAGGGAAGAGGAGATTGCCAGGGTGATCGAACTGTGTAATGGTTGGGAAGCGCGACTTTAGTGTTTTGGTTTCACGGAGTGTCTGTGCCGACTGTGTCGGCATGACGGGAAGTGGAAACGGGATTTCCAGGAGGTATCGGTTTGAAAGAGTACAGGGATGAGACCGCGGGCATTTTTCTGCGCCTGATGACCGCGGCGGATACGGATCTGATCGTGGCATGGCGGAACAAGGATGCTGTGAGGAAGAATTTTATCTATCAGGAACTGTTTACCAGGGAAGGGCATGAAAACTGGATCCGGACCAGGGTGGAAACAGGACAGGTAGTGCAGATGATCATCTGTGATGATGCCACAGGAAAGCCCCTTGGCTCTGTCTACATCAGGGATATCGACAGGGAACATAATAAGGCGGAGTATGGCATCTTTATTGGGGAAGATGACGCCAGGGGAAGAGGCATCGGCACGGCGGCGGCAAAGCTGATGCTGCGGTATTGTTTTGAAGAGGAAGGGCTTCACCGTGTATATCTGCGTGCTTTTGCCGACAATCTGCAGGCTATCCGCAGCTACGAGAAGGCAGGGTTTGCCAGGGAAGGGCTTCTGAGGGATGATGTCAGGATTGGCGGAGAATACCGCGACATTCAGTGGATGGCGGCTGTTGTATAAAGGCGCTGTATAAGGATGACGTGTAGGGGCGTTGTATCAAGATGCAGAGGGAATGGAAACAGATGAAAAAATTGAGTTTTGTGATCCCGTGTTACCGGTCAGAGCATACACTGCCCCATGTGGTGACAGAGATCAATGAGAAAATGGCGGAGATGAACCGGTTTGAATATGAGATCATACTGGTCAATGATTGTTCACCTGACAATACGATGGATACCATACGGCAGTTGTGTCAGGAGCATTCGAATATCAGAGGGATCAGCTTTGCAAGAAATTTCGGGCAGCATGCGGCACTGATGGCGGGACTGAGGCATTCTTCCGGCGATTATGTAGTATGTCTCGATGATGACGGACAGACCCCCGCAGATGAGGTGGACAAACTTCTGGATAAACTGGATGAGGGCTATGACGCCGTCTATGCGAAATATGTCCAGAAACATCATTCTGCATTTCGGAACCTGGGCAGTAAGGTAAATGAGCGGATGACCCGCATGATGCTGGGAAAGCCTGCGGATCTGTATGTGTCCAGCTATTTTGCCGTCAAGCGGTTTGTGGTGGAGGATATGATCCGGTATGAAAATTCCTATCCTTATGTGATCGGACTGGTGCTGCGTGCCACGAAGAATATCACCAATGTGATCGTCAATCACAGGGACCGTGAGGAGGGGTCTTCGGGTTACACCTTAAAGAAGTTGCTGGGACTCTGGTTTAACGGTTTTACGGCGTTTTCCGTAAAGCCTCTGCGGATTGCCACCGGTATTGGCGGGGTCTGCGCCGCGATAGGATTTTCTTACGGGATATACACGATCGTTAAAAGGCTGATAAAGCCGGATGTGCCTATGGGGTTCAGTTCCACCATGGCGGCGCTGGTCTTCTTTGGGGGTATGATCATGCTGATGCTGGGACTGATCGGGGAGTATATCGGGCGGATCTATATCAGTCTGAATAATTCGCCACAGTATGTGATCAGGGAAAGGGTCAACCTGGAGCCGGCTTCGAGGGAACAGGATGCGAGGAAACAGGATGGAAGGGACTTTGCATGAACAGGTTTAGGGATTGGTGGAAACAGGACAAAAGATATCTGACCATGATAAAGGCTGTGCTGCTGGCGCTTTTGCCGGTGCTGTGCTGCCTGGTGTACTGTGCTGCCCAGGGGAGGAGTCTGGCGGAGGTTTATCTGCCCTGTTCCGAGTGGAATGACGAGTTGTTCTATTATAAGCAGGTGGAGGGGATTGTCAATTTCGGATATCCCCAGGGATATTTCGGGTTTAATGAAAGCCATGCGCTGAAGCTGTCCTTTGCGGCATGGAGTCCCGTGCTGGTATTTCCCTGGATCCTATGGGGTGTGCTGTTCGGCTGGAACATGATGTCCCCGGTGATCTGTAATATCCTGCTGATGACGGCGGCCTGTTTCTTGTTCGTCTGGCTTGTAAGGCCCGGCTGGAAGCAGCTTGGCATTACGGCGCTGTTGTTTTGCCTGTATACGCCCTTTGTGCGGTATATGCTTTCGGTGATGCCGGAAGTGATCTGTTTCAGTCTGCTGATTGTTTTTTACAGCCTGGCGGTGAATTACCTGAACAGGGAGAAACCATATAAACTGGCGCTCCTTTTTTCCCTGTCCGGGGTATTGACGCTGATGCGGCCTTATATGCTGCTGTTTATGCTGCTTCCGGCTTATTTCTGGATCCGGAAGGGCAGGTGGAAGGGGCTGCTTGGTTCCGGGATTGTATTTGCAGTGGTGCTGGCTGTGTACGCGGCGATCAAACATTACCTGGGAGCGGAATATTTTGCGCCGCTGTTCTTTACGGACTGGGTGGAGGCCTTTTTTCAGAAGGGACTGTTGGGCGGTATCCGGTATACGCTGGGGAAACTGTATTATGCGGCGTCATCTTTCAAGGGGCACACCGTACAGGGGTTCCGCACGGGACTGGCATCGGGAGCTTTCTTTGCCGGATATCTGGTTATGCTGCTGGTGCTGCTGGGACAGAGCGTGAAAGATTTCTTCTCACTGCGGCTGCTTGGGGGACAGCCGGACAGCGGGGGGGAAGAGAATCGGGAGACTGCCCGGGATGCGGCAGTGGACAGTGGAAAATTAGGGCATCCAGCGGCGGATAGTGGGGAATTAGGACACCTGGCGGCCGACAGTGCCAGACGCAGGGAAGCCTTAAAAAAGCAGCTGACCATAGAAGTGCATTTTGTGATCAGCCTGGTGGCCATGCTGTTTGCGCTGCTGTTAATGTATAAGCTGACGGAAGGAAGTAAGCACCTGCTGACGTTTATGGCTGCAGGCGTGTTCCTGATCGGGATACTGGAGACAAAGTATTATAAGAAAGCAGTTTTGATAGGAGCCACATTTGCCTATTTCTATTCTTATATGGCGGTGACCCCCTACGATTATCAGGTGCCCTTTGCGGAGGAACAGCGGGTGGCTCAGGTGGAGGAATGGCAGGAAGCGCTGGAGGATGTGCTGATCCTGGATCAGCACGCGGCTCCGGGGTATGAGAATTCTGTGATATGGGTGTTGTGGGATCAGGGAGCAGGGGGCAGCAGGAATGTGAAATGGCAGCTTCTGTATGCGCTTCCGGAAGGCTTTGGGATCAGCTGCTGTAAAAGGGAATATGTGCTGCAGCATTTTGGGGAATTGCAGAGCCGTTATATTGCGACCCTTGCAGGCGGGGAAGTGGATGTAAGATGCCGTGAGGCCGGATATACGGAATGGAACAGGGATGCGGATATGGTGCTCTATCAGATTAACTGACGGAGCACCATTTGTGATAGTGGTTTGTCCTACAGATTTCCGAGAAGTTCGATAATGTGTCGGGCAATCCGGATGCGGCCTTCCTCGTTGGGATGGCATCCGTCAGCTGTGAAGTCCCAGACATTGGATTCGTCAACCCCGAGGTCGTGATAATTGTCAAGGCAGTGGATATTCAGTTCCTCAGCCAATGCGATCGCCGCATCCACATAGTCGGTCAGGCTGCCTCCGATGTCACTTTTATGCTCCGTGCCATAGGAAAAATATTCGGTAAAGGTGGGAGTCATAATAATAAAACCGGCGTCGGGAAAGAGAGCCATATACTCCTTCAGGCAACTCCGCAGACCGCCTGTATAGGTAGTAATGTCATAAGGATCTTCAGGGTTTTCTACGGCGGCTCCCTCGAAATAATCATTCAATCCGTAGTTCAGGACAAAATACAGCTTCTTATCCGAAAGGTCGGTGCCATCCGGCGCAAAGCGCCATGTCCCATTGTCCTCTGTGCAGTATTCAGCCAGAAATCCGTTCAAAATATTGGGAAAGTCGTTGGTGTCTGGCGAGTCAGTGCTGGCGGCAGAACCGCCCACAGAGCAGTTGTAGGTGATGGCATCAGAGAATCCCGTCACATATCCGGTGATGGAATAGCTGCCTTCCCCATAAGCGATCACGCTGTCCCCGAAGAAGACGAGACAATAATCGGACAAATCGGGATAGACAGTGGGATTGTAACGTTCCCTTGCAACCAGCTCCCGCAGCATATTAAAGAGGATCTGGTCGTTGATGGGCGTAATCTGGTTTGCTTTATCGCAGAAGCAGGTGAGGAAAATTTTCTTTGTCACCTCGACATTTGCGTCAAAGTCAGAGATGTAGTTGTCTGGATTGATAAGCAGCCAGTTTTCAAATCCCGTGAAGAAAGTACGGATGTTTGTATATACATAGGAATCTTCAATAAAAGTATGATAAACCGTCAGCGTGTCTTCCAGCTGGGTGGGCTCCCTGCCAAGCCAGTAGGCCAGTGAAGGGTAGGGGAGCATGATCTCGAAATTGACATCAGGGTGTTCGGAGACGAAAGCAAACAGTCCGTCCTGCAGTTCCTGATCCCATCGGGAATCATCCTGGCCACAGGATTCCCGGATGATATCGGGATCCAGCAGAAGAAATACGTTTTGGACAGTGTTGCCGGAGGAAAAGATCTCCTGGAAATAGCGCTGCAGTTCTTCCAGGGATTGGATTTCATAGGAGGAGATCAGGGTGTTAAGCCCGTGGTAGGTGGCAAAATCCTCCTGGGAATAGCTGGAGGTGGAGTGCATGGACAGGAATACGCTGTCGTAGGAATTCCTTGAAAAGCATCGGAGGTCCCTGCGGAAGGGAGTACTGTTCCACAGAAAAAAAAGGATGCCTGATACGATGGCAACGCCTGCAGCAGCGATAAGGATAACGGTGAAACGGGATTTCTTTATTGACGCCATGGAAGTTCCTCCTGATAAAAGCTATATAAAATTTATAGCATATTTTGAATATAAAAGAAAGAGAATTTACAAGGTTTCTATTTTCGGTTACAATTAATAAAATATGGAAAGGGTAAATGAATGAAGGAATATAAAGAGAATTTTTGGGCTCTTTGTAAAAACAGAGTATATTTGCTGCTTTTGATCCTCACGGCGGCTTTTTCTTATGGTTTCATGGTAATGCATCATACGGTGGGGATTGACGATACGCCATATGCCTACTATTTCCAGGAGGGGCTGGTGGCAATCGTAGGTCGCTGGGTATTGTACCTGCTGAATCAAGTATTTTCCATTGGGGAGTTTGCCCCAATGATGACGGATTTGGCGGGAGTGCTGATTATGATGGCGGCGGTGACTGTGTGGGCAGCGTTGTTCAGGGCTGTGTTAAAAGAGAAAGTGCCGGAGTGGGGGTATCTTTTTTTTGCTGCCGTTTTTTTGTCCTGCCCGTTGATCAGCGAGGTTTACACTTACTACCTTCACAACGGGATATCCATCGGATATCTCTGTGCGGGGATCAGTCTGTGTTTCCTCAGGCAGTGGTGGGGGAACAGAAGAAAACTGCGGTGGTTTGCGGGTGCGGCCTGCTTCCTGTGGATTGCCATAGGATGTTATGAATCTTTTATGGTAGTGTGGCTGCTGGGGGTGTGCCTGCTGCTCCTGTCGGAATGTTACTGCGGGGTCAGGCCCAGGGTTATTCTATCCCTGTGCATGTCTGCCGGGGCGGCGCTCTGCGCCCTGATCCTGCGCAGCCTTATGACGGCGGCGGTGACGGGGATCTTTGGTCTGGGTTACCTGAAAGAGGAGGCTGTCCACCGGTCTGTGACGGAGATGGCATCCTGGATGCTGGCGCCTGGGGCAGGAGCTGAATTTACCATGCTGTTAAAGCGGGTCTATGTGATGTACGGTGTCTTTGCCTTGGCCTATTTTCCCATTAAGATCTTTGTGCTGGCATCTGTTTTCCTGTTCGGATACGGTATCTATGGCAGCATCCGCAAAAGAAACCCCTGGATCCTGGCGTTGACCCTGGGGAGTTTTGTGGTCTCGTTTCTGCTGGTCGTTGTGGAGGGCAAGGCAACGCTCTACCGCGCGGCTCAGTTCCTGCCGGTTGTCTGCGGGTACGGGGCGCTTCTGCTGTGCTTCGGTCTGCAGGAGGTAAAGGGCAGCCGCCTGCTTTGCGGGAGGAGGATTGTGGGGAAACTGTGCAGCGGCGCGGTGCTCGCCTTGCTCTGTGTGATCCTGTGGAACCAGTGTGCGGATATGAACCGTTGGTTTTATGTGGATTATATAAAATATGAAGCGGCAAAGGAGACTGTGGACAGGGTGGCTTGTGAGCTGGAACGCAGCTTTGCGCCGGCGGACAAGCCGGTGGTGTTTACCGGGGAATACCGGATCCCCCGGGATCTGGTGCAGGCAGCCTTTGTGCCGTATGATTCAGAGACCTTTTACCGGATGAAGCGGTGGACGGATCCCATAGACGGGCATTTACTGGAAAAGTTTTACAGGGATTACGGTGTGTGGGTGGCGCAGACCCCGGCACTGTCCGTGATCGAATGGGGACGGTACGCTTTTGACACGGATGAGGAGCTTGCCAGGTTTTTCCATATGCACGGGCATGAGCTGCAGCCCTGCCTTCAGCCGGAGAAATACGGGGAGGCGGAGACGGCTTCCCTGGAACTGCCCAGGTTCCCCCGGGAGGGTTCCATTGTGGATATGGGGGACTATATCATTGTACATTTTTAATTTCAGGGCATTTCCCTGTATACAGTGTGCAGAGGGCAGGAAAGTGACTGGAAGACTGTGCGGGACAGAAGGAGGAAAGTTACGGTGGAGACGGACGGAAAGAAAAGAGAATATATAGAGTGGCTTGTTTCCGCGTGCCTGACGTTTTTGTCATTGGCTGTTTTGTGGAAAACATCGGGCTGTTTCTTTGAGACCAATGATGACGGCTTTATGGCGGAGATCCTTTCAGGATCCCTGGGCGGGAAGCCGGAACCGCATATAGTTTACGTGAATTATTTCCTTTCGTACCCCGTTTCGCTTTTATACAGAATCACCATTCAGATTCCCTGGTACGGATTACTGCTTTTGGCATATCAGTTCCTTTCTTACACTGCCATGCTCCAGAGTGCGTTCAGCAGGGGGAAGGAGTGGAGGAGCCGAGTGCTGGCAGCAGGTCTTGTAGCGGCCTGTTTTCTGCTGAATCTCTATACCATGGTGCTTCTGGAGTATACTTCCACGGCTGCGCTGATGGCTGTAAGCGGGTATGTGTGTCTGCTTCTGAACCGGGACAGGAAGCGTGGGAGGGTACTGTTTTGCGCGTTTGAGTTTCTGGCGTTTTTGCTCCGTAGTGATGCCATGCTGATGATCCAGATTTTAGGGTTTGGGGTCTGCGCAGGGGAATTTTGGACAGAGTCCGAAGGAGAGAGGAAGGCATGGCTGTGCAGGACGGGCAGGCTTGTGTTGGGCGTGGCAGTCATTGTCCTGCTCGGGTCCCTGGGGACGGCTATAGGGTACAGGGGAGAGCACTGGAAGGATTACGACAGGTCGAAAGAGGCGATAGTAGATCTTTTTGACTATTATGGTACTCCGGAGTATGACGAGGTAAAGGATATCCTGGATGGATATGGGGTAACGGCCACAGAATACAGGGCTTTCCGCCAGTATATGCTGCTTAGCTCCAAGTTTGGTCCTGACTGCCTGGAGGAACTTGCAGATTATAGGAAAAGCACGCAGACAGAGGAAGTATCCATTCCAGGGATTGTGCGGAAGGCTCTGGAAATGCGGGGTGACGCACATTTTTACGGGATGTGGAAGGCTTTGCTGGCAGCCTGTGCGGCATTGATCCTGTGGATCTTTCTGGAAAGGCGGTGGGCGATGTTCCTGCCAATGGTCTTCCTGGTAACAGGCAGTGTGATGACGGAAGGGTATTTGATTTATCGGGGCAGGCTGCCCCAGAGGGTGATATTGCCGCTCTACTTTGGAGAAATTGTTTTTACGGTGGTTATATTGCTTCGGGGATATCTGTCCGGGAAAGGGGGGTGCGGAAGGCTTCGCCGGGTGGTGATCTGTCTGTCGGCTCTGGCTGTGGCGGCAGCCTGTGTTTCTTCGGGAAGGCGGCAGTATGATTCTGCCCAAATGCAACGTCATTGGCAGGCGGCTTACAGAGAGCGGCTGGCAGAGATTTACGGATATTGTGGCATGAACCCGGAGAACAGATATATTCTGAGCGTTGGAGTGATTAATGACTACCGGTCGGATGTATTGGAGACAAGATTGGCAGGCTGGCATAATTGTGCGTATGACAGTACCTGGCTATCCTACAGCCCGGTGGTAAATGATTTCCTGCGTGGATATCTGGACGGCCAGGAGGACAGGATACGCCTGATTGTCAAGGATGATGGACAGGAAGAGGAACATCCTACGGTGGCATACCTGGCTGAGGCGCTGGGGAAAACACCTGTGCTGGAGGAGACGCTCAGCCTGTCCTCAGAGGAAGAGAACGAATATCTGGTGTGGTCCTTTGGGGAACTGTGAGGGGCAGGAGACAATTGCCTGAACGGAGATTATGAGATGGAAGAACTGCGAACGGATGAATAAACGGATAAATGAGTGGATGACAAAACTGAATCAATTTCTGGACTGGCTGGACAGGGCGCCTCTGTGGTGGGCAGGTTTTTTGTTCCTTGGGATAACCTTTCTGCCCTATGTGATCCTGGGTGAGGGCAGTGTGTTCCCCATCCATGACCAGTTGGACGAGACGCTGCTGACCTATGTGTTAAGTGCAAGGCATCTTTTTCAGGGCGGGAATGCAGCAGTGTTCCCTGAACTCCTGGGCGGGATCCGCGCAAGCGGCATGCAGCCTTCCGCCGTCCTGTTTATTCCGCTGTACAGGTTTTTGCCGGTGTTTGCGGCGTTTGTGGTACAGTACCTGATCGTAAGCGCGGCGGGGTTTTTCGGCATGTATGGCAGTGTGAAGGAGATGACGGGGAGCAGTATTCTTGCCCTGGCGGCCGCAGGCTGCTTTTGTCTTCTGCCGACACTGCCCGTCTATGGCCTGTCAGCCATGGGGGTGCCGCTGCTGCTGTACTGCTTTCTATGCCTGTATCAGAAAAAGCATGTGGCAGGCAGTTTTGTGGGAATCCTGTTTTTTGGGCTGACCACCCATCTGGTGTTGATCGGGTATGTGGCGCTGGGGTTCTGGCTGCTGGCAATTTTCTGGCTGCTGGCAAAGAAGCGCCCCAACCGTCCGGTCGTTCTGGGCTTTGTGTGGCTGACCGGAATTTATATCGCTGTGAACCATAGCCTGTTTGGGGAATTGCTGCTGGGAAAGAGCGGTTATACCAGCCACAGGGAAGAACTGGTGAATTACGCGATGCCCTTTTGGAAGACTGTGGCGGATGTGTTTTGCAACAGCGCCCAGCATGCCCCCTCCCTGCATCGGTGGCTGATCCTGCCAGTGTGTCTTTCCTTGATCCTGGGATTTATTTTCCGGAAAAAATTAGGCGAAGAGGGACGCAGCCGGCTGCCTTGGGCCTGGCTCGGCCTGGCAGTGCTGGCGGGGATAGCCCTGTTGTACGGGTTCTGCCATCTGCCCTTTGTGGTGGATTTTAAGAACGGCTGCAGCGGATTCCTGCGGTTTTTTCAGCTGGAGCGGTTTTACTGGCTGTATCCGGCAGGGTGGTATCTGGAATTTATGCTCTGCTTTTCCCTGTGGTGGAATGATGGCGCCCGGGAGCAGGAGGAGATCTGCGCCGGGGGGAGAAGCATCCCTGCGGGGAAATATCTTGAGAGGAAGCATCTTGCATGGAAAAGCCTGGTGCTGGCGTGCCTGCTGTATCCTGTTTTGCAGGAAATCAAGCCGGAGTCAAATTTTTACCTGAATGTCAACCAGATGAACAACGGTTCCGGCGTTACCGGATATATCACCTGGGAAAGCTACTATGCGGAGGAACTGATGGCACAGCTGGAGGATGTGATAGGCAGGGATATGTCCTCCTACCGTGTGGCACATCTGGGCATGAGTCCCGCCCCTTCCCTGATGCATGGTTTCTATACGGTAGACGGGTATTCCAATAATTATCCGCTGGAGTATAAGCATCTGTTCCGCAGGATCATTGCGAAGGAGCTTGTGAAAAATGAGCAGACAAGGCTGTACTTTGACGAATGGGGGAGCCGCTGTTATCTTTTTAACGGCGCCACCGGCAATGCCTGGATGCTCGGAAAGGCGGTGGATGTCAAGTATGTAGGCCTGGAACTTGACATGGAGGCCCTGCGGGAACTGGATTGTGAATACCTTTTTTCCGCGGGGGAGATCCAGGACTTTGAAAAAATGGGATTGACTTTTCTGGGATATTATGAGACCGATGACAGCTATTGGGGCGTGTGGCTCTACCAATTATGAGTAACTTATGATTTTTTCCTTAATTTTCTTTTAAAGATTGGCGGTTTATTTTACTATATCCCAAAACTATGCTATACTACATAACGCCGGAATTTACCGTGCTGCGCCGGCTAAACGCATATAGCCGGCGTTATGTAGTCAGGTTATTCGGAAATCTCAGCTGTCAAGCAGTATAGAATAACAAAGATTATTTGCAGTAACTATTCACAGCCGGTTTCGCGAAGGCGTTTTTATGCGTTTCTGGCATAAAAACCCGAGACTGCGGGCGCCAAAATGAGCTTTTTTGCTCATTTTGTGTGCATCATGTTGCTGTGAGCAGCGAAGCTGTGAACAGTAACTATTTGCACGAGGTGTGATTATGAAAAAACCAGGGAAAAAGCGGCCCAGGATCTACGTGTGCCACACCTTTTACCATGTGTATGTGACTTTTTTAAAGGAACTGAAGCTTCCCAAAGGGCAGCAGGGGCAGGCGGATCTGGTGCTTTCCCGGATGTCCAACGACTTTGGGGACCTTAAGGGCCGTGTGGAGGCCTCCGGGCTGTTCAGGGAAGTCATGGAGTTTGACGAAAAGCGTGAGGACTTCTTCCCGGAGCTTGCGAAGTGGAGAAAGGACACAGGGGGACTTCTGGGAAACCTGTACAACAGAATCTGTTTCACAAAGCGGTACGCGGAGCTGGAAGCGGCCTATGTGCCGGTGGATTTCAGGGAATATGAGGACATCTATGTCTATTGTGATTCGGATCCCATCGGTTATTACCTGAACCGGAACAGGATTTATTACCATGCGGTGGAGGACGGCCTGAACTGTCTGAAAAACTTTGACGCCGCGCGGTATGACAACAGAGGGCATTTCAAGCTGAAAGCCTTTCTGTCCAGGAGGCTGAACCTGATCTTTGTGCAGAACGGTTACGGCAAATACTGCCTCGACATGGAGGTCAATGATATTTCTGCCATTAAATATCCCTGCCCCCGGTATATCGAGATGTCCAGGAAGGAACTGGTGGACAGGCTCACCGGGGCGGATAAGGAGCTGATCCTGAGAGTGTTCATCCGGGATATGGAGGAACTGAAAAGGCAGCTTTACCAGGAGGTTGGGGAGGACAGGATATTGATCCTTACGGATCCCCTGTGCTCCCTGGAGGTCAGGGAAAAGATTTTCAGGGATATTATAGGGATGTTCGAGCCGGAGGGGAAGATTTTCCTCAAGCCCCATCCCAGGGACGACCTGGATTACCGGAAAAGGTTTCCGGAATACCCCCAGTTTGACGCAAAGATTCCCATGGAAATGCTGCAGTTTTTCCCGGGAGTGCGTTTCCGGAAGGTGGTGGGGGTATTTACGGAGATCAGGGATCTGCCTTTTGCGGAGGAGACGGTCTGCCTGGGGGCGGATTTCATGGATGCCTATGAAGATCCCCTGATACACAGGCAGAACGAGCAAATCTGAGTGTGAGAAGAAAATCCAATTGCCGTTGGCAATTTTCGCTTGCGGCAGAGGCCGCTTCGCGAAGATTTTCTACGGCGCAAGGGAGCGCCTACTCACACAGAAGAACGCCGGGAGCGGGCGTCCTGCCAGGTTTGCAGCGATTGAACGCGCCACAGGAGCGGCATGGAGGGTTGTCTGGAACGATGTGGAAGATTATCAAGAAGTTACAGGTATTACTGGATAAAAAGCAGAAGCGTGCCATGGGCGGCCTGATCGTCATGATGGTGATCGGGGCGTTCCTGCAGACGGCCGGCGTGGGTATGCTGGTGCAGGTGGTGGATGTGGTCATCGATCCCAATGCGGTGGAAAACAGCGCTGCGGCGGGGGCTTTGTACCGGTTCCTGGGATGCCGCAGCTACGACAGCTTTTCCGTGACGGTGATGGCGCTGCTGGCGGCGGTGTTTGTGGTCAAGAACCTGTTTCTCTTTTTCCAGCAGAAGCTGACCTTTGGGTTTGTATACACGAACCAGTTCAGGACCTCGGAGCGGATGATGCGCAATTATCTCCGCAGGGGCTATGAATTTTATCTCAATGCGGACACTGCGGTGGTGCAGAGAAGCATCACCTCCGATGTCAATAATATGTACGCCCTGATCCTGGCTTTGCTGCAGCTGTTGTCCGACGGCGTGGTGTCCCTTTTTATCGTAAGCTATTGTTTTATGAATAATGGGGCAATGACCGCCATGCTGGCGGTGGTGCTGCTTGTATTGATGGTAGTGATCAAAAAGGTGCTCAAGCCCATTATGTACAAGGCGGGAAAGGACAACCAGGATTTCTACAGCGGACTGTTCAAATGGATTTCCCAGACGGTCCAGGGCATCAAAGAGGTAAAGGTGAACGGCAAGGAGCAGTATTTTGTCTCCGAGTACAAAAAGTGCGGCAAGGGATATGTGGACGCAGTCCAGAAATACAGCCTGTACAATAATATCCCCAAGCTGCTCATCGAGACGGCCTGCGTGGCTGCCATGATGGGATATATGATACTGCAGGTAGTTTCCGGAATGCCTACGGAGCAGCTGGTAACGGCGATGGCAACCCTGGCGGCAGCCGCCATCGTACTGCTCCCTGCGGTAAACCGTATCAATAACCAGATCAATTCCATTGCCTATTTTGAGCCTTTCTTCATGGGGGTCAGCGACAACCTGCAGGATGAGATCCAGGGGGAGAAGGTGGATCTGTCCTTTGCCACGGACGAGGAAGAAAAGCTGCCTGTGACCAGATCCATTGAATTGAAGGATATTACTTATGCCTATCCGAATACGGACAAGCTGATTTTTGACCATGCAGAGTTGACAATCCCCATCGGGGCCTCCGTGGGGATCGTGGGAACCACCGGCGCGGGGAAGAGTACCGTGGTGGATATTCTGCTGGGGCTTCTGGAGACAAGGAGCGGCGCCGTGTATGCGGACGGCGTGGATGTCAGGCAGAATTACAGGAAATGGCTGAAAAACATAGGCTATATCCCCCAGATGATCTTCATGCTGGACGATACCATCAGGAATAATGTGGCTTTTGGCGTGCCCAGGGAGAAAATAGACGAGGACAGGCTGTGGGAGGTACTAAAGGAGGCCCAGCTGGACGAATTTATCAGGACGCTGCCGGAGGGGCTGGACACCGGCATCGGCGAGAGGGGAATCCGTCTCTCCGGAGGGCAGAGGCAGAGGATCAGCATTGCCAGGGCGCTGTACCATGACCCGGAGGTGCTGGTGCTGGATGAGGCTACCTCCGCGCTGGACAACGACACGGAGGCGGCGATCATGGAATCCATCAACAGGCTCCATGGCCGGAAGACTTTGATCATCATTGCCCACAGGCTGCAGACCATTGAAAAGTGTGATCTGGTGTACCGGGTGGAGAACGGCAGGGCGGTCCTTGAGAGAGGCAGCTTATGAAGCTGAGTATTATTGTGCCGGTGTATAATATGGCGTCGGAGGGAAAATTAAATTACTGTATGGATTCCCTGTTAAACCAGACGGTGGAAGACTATGAGATCCTGGCGGTTGACGATGCCTCCACGGACGGTTCCCTCAAGATTCTGCGGGATTATGAGGCAAGGTATCCGGGCAGGGTGAGGGTGATCTCGTATGCCCGGAACAGACGCCAGGGCGGCGCCAAAAACGAAGGCCTTAAGGCCGCCCGGGGCCAGTGGGTGGGGTTTGTGGACAGCGACGACTGGGTGGCGCCGGAATTTTATGAGAAGCTGATCCGCAGGGGGGAGGACACCGGGGCGGATCTGGTGGGCTGCGATTACAGTCTGGTGTCGGAGCACACCTTTGAGGTGGGAAGGGTGATCCAAAACAATACCATGGACCAGACAGGGCCGCTGGACAGGGAAAAGCACAAAAGCCTGCTTATGCGCATGGGCAGTATGGTGATCAAGGTCTACCGGAGAAAGGTGATCGAGGAGAACGGCCTGGACTTCCCGGAGGGGATCTTTTATGAGGATAATTGTGCGGGACCGCTGTGGTCACTGTATTTCACCCGCTTTGAGAAGGTGGAGGAGCCTTTGTACTATTATTACCAGCATCAGGTATCCACGGTGCATCATATCTCCGAGGAAAAGTGCAGGGATCGGATGAAGGCGGCGGCATTGCTGTACGATCAGTGTAATGCAAGGGGATTCCTGGAAGAATATCAGCAGGAGATCGAGTACCGCTTTGTGGAGCTGTATTACGTGAATACCCTGTTTTCCTACCTGGCGGGGGTGGAACGCCCGAAGCTGTCCTTCCTGAAGGAATTGCGGCAGGGGGTGGGGGAGCGGTTCCCGGAGTTCGGGCGGAATCCCTATTACCTGGAAAATACGGGCTGTGAGGAGCAGCGGCTGATCGCGCTGCAGCAGAGGTGGAACCTTGGATTCTACCTTTTGTACCGGTTGAAACGGTATGCCTGGAAAAGGAAACAGGGAAGCCGCTGACGGCGGTGCGGGTGATCCGGATTGTTGCGCGGTGTGCCAATACAGGCATAGGGTAGATGGGTATCAAGAAGAGTGGCTGACGGAAGAACTGCTGATGAAGAGACAGCTGACAGAGAGGAAGAACTGCTGACGGAGAGGCAGGATGGCTGACAGAGAGGAAGAGCGGCTGACGAAAGGATAAAGGGAATGACAGGAAGCATGCGAAAAATAGCGATCATCACGGCCAGGGGAGGAAGCAGGCGGATTCCTCGGAAAAATATCAGGGACTTCTGCGGGAAGCCCATATTGGCGTATTCCGTTGAGGCGGCGCTGGCATCCGGTGTCTTTGACCGTGTCATGGTATCCACGGAGGATGTGGAAATAGCGGAAATTGCCCGGAGGTATGGCGCAGAGGTTCCCTTTTTCCGCAGTGAAGAAACATCAAGCGACTATGCCACCACAAGTGAGGTGCTTCTGGAGGTATTGGAGGAATATGGGAAGAGGGGGGAACGGTTCGGCATGGCCTGCTGTATTTACCCCACGGCTCCCTTTGTGACGGGGGAAAAGCTGAGGAACGCGGTGGAGAGGCTGGAGGGGAGCGGTGCCGATTCGCTGGTTCCCGTGACACCGTTTTCCTATCCTCCCCAGAGGGCCATGGTCATTGAGGAGGGCAGGCTGGTGTTCCGGTATCCGGAGTATCTGGACAGCCGTTCCCAGGATCTGGTGCCCCATTATCATGACACGGGACAGTTTTATGTCTTTCGCACTGAGTCCTTCCTGCGGACGGGGAAGGTCCTGGCAGGGAACATCCTGCCTCTTGTGGTATCGGAGCTGGAGGTTCAGGATATTGACAATCTGACAGACTGGCAGATCGCGGAAATGAAATACCGGCTGATGCGGGAAAAGCGGTAAACACCCACAAAACCTATGCCGGGACGCTCTTTGCCGGGACGCAGGGTAAGCTTTACCGATGTGCAGCAGGAATTGCCGCGGACAGCCACAGAAGGGAGAACAGACAGTTGGAGAATTATTTATCGGAAGAAGAATTAAAGGCACTTGGATTGAAGGAATATGGCGAAGATGTGCGGATCGGCAGACATGCGGTGCTGTACAGCCCGGAGCAGCTGACCCTGGGAAGCCATGTGCGCATTGATGACTTTACGGTGGTCAGCGGGATCGTCACACTGCGGGATTACATCCATATCTCACAGTTCTGCGGACTTCATGGGGGAGATGCCGGCATCCTGCTGGAGGAGTTTTCGGGACTTGCCGGAAAGTGTTCTGTCTACGCCGTGTCGGATGATTATTCAGGGGCTTCCATGACCAATTCCATGGTTCCTGCCAAATACAGGCCGGGCATCATCAGCAGGCCGGTGCGGATCGGGAAATATACGATCCTTGGCTGTAACAGCGTGGTCTTGCCGGGGGTGACCATATCGGAGGGCACTGCGGTGGGAAGTATGTCCCTTTGTACTGAGACAACGGAGGAATGGTCCATTTATGCGGGTATCCCCGCAAAAAGGATCAGAGAGCGTAAGAGGAACCTTCTGGAACTGGAAAAGCAGATGTGGGCGGATCAGGGCATGACGAGGTAGAAGGATTGCTTTTATGTTTTTTATGGAATGAATGGTTAATGATGTTACTGGAAGGAGGGTTTTATGGATAAGGAAATCTATATCGGAGGGCGCCTTGTCAGCGAGGAAGCGCCTGCTTTTATCATAGCGGAGATGTCAGCAAACCATTTGATGGACTTTGACCGCGCGGTAGCGATCATGAGGGCGGCAAAGGAGGCGGGGGCGGATGCCATCAAGATACAGACCTATACCCCGGATAGCATTACCCTGGATTGTGATGATCCCTGTTTCCAGATCACCCAGGGAACCATATGGGACGGAACCACATTACACAAATTGTATGAGACGGCTTATACGCCCTGGGAGTGGCAGCCGGAATTGAAGAAAACAGCAGAGGAGATGGGACTGATCTTCTTCTCTTCGCCTTTTGACCTTCACAGCATTGATTTCCTGGAGGAAATGAGCGTGCCCGCCTATAAGGTGGCAAGTCCGGAGATTACGGACATTCCCCTTCTGAAAAAGATCGCGGGAACAGGCAAGCCTGTGATCATCTCCACGGGGATCGCCTATATGGCGGATATAGAACTGGCGCTGAGAACCTGCCGGGAGGCGGGAAATGAGCAGGTGATCCTGTTGAAGTGTACCTCCGCATATCCGTCGCCCTATGAGGACATCCATTTAAGGACAATCCCATCCATGAAGGAGAATTTTGACTGTATCCTGGGCCTGTCCGACCATACCATGGGCAGCGCGGTGGCCGGCGCAGCAGTGGCGCTGGGAGCCAAAGTGGTGGAAAAGCATCTTACATTAAGGCGCGCCGACGGAGGAGCGGACGCCGCCTTTTCCATGGAACCGGAAGAGTTCCGGGAGATGGTGGCGGATATCCGCAGGATAGAAAAAGCCTTGGGGAAAGCGGCGTATGCCCTGACGGAGAAGCAGGAGAAGACCAGAACCTATTCCCGTTCCCTGTTTGTGGCGGAGGATATGAAGGCAGGGGAACTGTTTACACCGGAAAACCTGCGCTCCGTGCGGCCCGGCTGCGGCCTGCATACCAGGCACTACGAGGAAATACTGGGGAAAAAGATTACCAGGGATGCCAGGATGGGTACGCCTATGAGCTGGGATCTGGTGGATTTTTCGTAACAGTTCAGCCTTCGGCCAAACTGTTACGCTGTTTCTGAATGAGGAGAAAACGATGTTTCTGATTCGGGCGGATGGCAATGCAAAGATCGGGGCGGGGCATCTGATGCGGTGTCTGACCATAGCGGACGAACTGAGAAAATTAGTGGACAGCCGCCAGATCCTGTTTGTCTGTGCGGACCTACAGTCTGCGGAACTGGCGCTGAAGCGTGGATATGAGGCATTTTTGCTGTGGAGCGATCCCTGTGACATGGAAGCGGAGCTTTCCGCATGGCCCCGCATCCCTGTGAAAAATAAAGGAACAAGCATTATTATTGTGGACAGCTACTTTGCCACAAAGCGTTATTTACAGAAACTCAGGGAATATGGCAGCGTAACACTGCTGGATGATATGGGAGAAGACTGCTTCCCTGTGGACAGGCTCATTAATTATAATGCTTTTGCGGATGTAGAACGGTACGAAAACCTTTACAGGGATTCCAATGCGGAATTGATCCTTGGAAGCGCCTATGTGCCCATCAGGCCGCAGTTTTCCGAAAAGGCCTATGAGGTCAGGGAACAGGCGGAGAATGTATTGATCACTACCGGAGGCGGTGATATTGACAATATTGCGGGACGGATCCTGAAGGGGATACAGGAAAAGGAAACGGATGGACGGTTAAATTATCATTTGGTAGCCGGAAGCTTTAACCCGCATTATGAATGGATGAAGGCACTGGAAAAAAAGTCGGCCCATATCCATATCTATCACAATGTCCAGGATATGGCGGATCTGATGAGCCGGTGTGACCTGGCCGTCACCGCCGGAGGCTCCACCGTCTATGAGCTTGCGGCAATGGGCGTCCCCTTTATCTGTTTCTCCTACGCGGAGAACCAGGAGAAAATGACGGAGTTCCTGGACAGGAAGGGCATTGCCTGTTCCGCCGGGGCGTACCACAGGGATCCGGATGCCGTGCTGGGGCGGATTGCCCAATGGACTGTGGAACTGGCACGGGATCCCGAAAAGAGAACCAAATGTTATACAACGGAACGAAGGCTCACGGACGGGCTGGGCGCGAAACGGCTGGCGGAAATATTGGTAAAATCCGTATAACGTAAGGAATCAAAGCCCCCGCTGCAGAGCAGAAGGTGTCCTTTGGACACCTTGGTATTTGACCCTCGCGGCATTCGCCAAGCCATGGAACATGGCTTTATGCTCGTGCAAGCAGCGGCACAAAGTCAGTTACACTGACTTGGCTCATTGCTCGCGGGAATAAAGAAAGCGTGGGGAGCAGCCGTGCAGCCGGCAAAAGTGCAGGGGCGTGGGCACAGGTGACGGTTTGGACGGATCACGGAAGGGTTTGAATCGCTGTGGGAGCAGGTTACGGGGAAGTTCCGGTCGGGGAGAAACGATTGAAAAAGGACACACTGATAAGGACAATTGTATATGGGACGATCTCCGCGGTGCTTTTCGGTGTGCTTTTATTGAATACCTTTCCTCTGCGGAAAACCCGCAAGATGTATACACCCCAGATCGTAGTGCTGGGGGACAGCATATTCGGACAGGCCCGCGATGAGACGTCGGTCAGCAGCCTATTGTCCGAGCTGCTCGGGCAGGAGGTCTTTAACGGGGCACTGGGAGGAACCTGTGCCAGCCGAGTGAACAGGGAAGGAAGACTGGCCTATTCCAAGGATTCGCTGTCCTTCGTGGAACTCTCCAGGGCGGCGGCGCTGGACGACTTTGGGTGGCAGCAGGCGACCAGGGTGCGGGAGAGTACCACGGAATACTTCCCGGAAGTGATAGATGATCTGGAAAAGATTGATTTTTCCGGTGTGGACATTCTGCTTGTACAGTATGGCCTTAACGATTATCACGCGGGTGTGCCCCTGGATAACCCGGAGGATCCTTATGACACTTATACTTTTGCGGGTGCATTCCGCGGCGCGGTGGCCTATTGGCGGGAGACATACCCGGAAATCAGGATTGTACTCCTGACCTCTACCTACAGCTGGTATGAATATGCGGGGAAGACCTGTGAGGAAATGGATGAAGGCGGAGGCATACTGGAGGACTATATCAATAAGGAAATCCAGGTCGCGGAGGAAATGGGGGTGGAGGTGCTGGATCTGTACCATGACGTTTATCCCCACGAAACCTGGGAAGACCGAAAACTTTATACCCATGACGGGCTGCATCCCAATGAGGCGGGCAGACGGCTGCTGGCGGAGACAGTGGCAGCGTATCTGAGGGATGAAAGATAGATAATTTGTGGGGATTGAACAAAGGCGTTACTCTAAGGAAATGCTTTCGTCAGCGTTACTTGAGGATGGAAGAAGGCAGAGGGAGCGGAAGGGAGGCAGAAATGACACCGGGAGATTTTTTGTGCAGGATGAAACGGGATGTGATAAAGAAGGAGTGGGAAACGGCTTTTTTTGCGACGTTTGTCATTGGCCTTGTGATACATCTGCCGGTGATGCTGTCGGATATCCCGAATCACGACGGACTTGCCAGCATGTATTTTGATCAGAATATGATTACTTCAGGCAGATGGTTCCTGATGGTGGCCTGCGGCTTTTCCTCCTTTTACACCATTCCGTGGCTGATCGGGGTGCTGGGACTGTTTTTCCTCTCCCTGACGGCGGCGGCATTGGTGGAACTTTTGGAGATCCGCAGGATCTGGGCGGTGGTGTTGACCGGCGGTCTGCTGGTTTCCTTTCCTGCCCTGGCCTCCACATTTGCCTACGTATTTACCATGGACGGGTATATGCTGGCACTGCTGCTGGCAGTGCTGGCGGTGCTGTTCACGAAAAAGTACCGCATGGGATTTATTCCGGGGGCGGTCTGTCTTGCGTTCAGTATGGGAACCTATCAGGCCTATCTGTCCTTTGCCATGATCCTGTCCCTTTATGCTGTCCTGATGCTGGCAGCAGGACAGGGCAGTGTAAAGGAAAAAATAAAAAAGACCATGAGTTATTTATTTATGGGAATTATGGGGGCAGCGCTTTATTATGTGATCCTGCAGGTTTTGCTGAAGGTACAGGGCAGGGAGCTTGCTTCCTATCAGGGCATTAACGGTATGATGTCAGGTGGGAAGGCGGAGGGCATTCTTTACGCTGTGAAGGAGATGTATCAGGACTTTTTCGCTTTTTCTGTGAAAGGAGGCGTTATTTTCCGGGACATTCCTTCAGCGGCTGCATGTCTGGTGCTGTTGTTGGCGGCTCTTGGGGCAGCTGTCTGTTATGTGAGAAATAGAAAGGGGTGGAAAAATCCTTTCTTTTTCGCTATAATGGTAATTATCTTGGCAATTTTTCCCATGATTGCCAATGTGATCCTGTTGATTTCGCCCAGTGTGACATATCATTTGCTGATGCGGTACCAGTGGATCCTGATCCCCATCGGCCTGCTGGCGTTTGCAGGCAGGGATAACGGGGATTCAAAGAGATATGCCTGGGTGGAGTGGGCGGCACTCGGCGCGGCTTTTGTGCTTGTGTTCCACTATGCGGTAACAGATAATATCGCCTATTCCAACCTGGAAAAGCGGTATGAGAAGACGTATGCCTACTGCGTGCGTCTGCTCGACCGGATCGAGCAGACGGAAGGCTATTATCCCGGCATACCCATTGCTATGATCGGGCAGGTCAGTGATGAGCAGTATCCGGCAACGGACATTTCACTGCCGGTGACCTCCAATCTGATCGGCCTGAACGGTGACAGTTTGCTCTACACAGGGGACAATTACCGGGAGTTTATCAGACATTATCTGGGTGCGACCCTGAACATACAGCCTGCGGAGGCTATGGCGGAGATGTATTATTCCGAGGAATATAAGGCCATGGACAGCTTTCCGGGCGAACACTCCATTTGTATCATAGACGGCGTCATGTATGTAAAAACAGAAAACTATAATCGGTGAGAGCAGCGTGGAAATGAGGAGTAAAATGTCATTATTGTCCATTGTTTTACCGGCCTACAACGAAGAACAGAATATTGCCCACACGGCGGAGGTGTTGTCAGGGCTGCTGGAGGAGCAGGGGATTGCCTATGAGCTGGTCTTTATCAGCGACGGCTCCAGGGACGGCACCTACAGTGAGATCGTGAAGGCGGCAGAATGTAATTCCCGGATCAAGGGAGCGGAATTCAGCCGTAATTTCGGAAAGGAAGCCGGTATTTTCGCAGGCCTGGAATTGGCAACGGGAGATGCCGTGATCGTGATGGACTGTGACCTGCAGCATCCGCCGGAGGTGATCCCACAGATGTGGAAGCTGTGGCAGGAGGGCGCGGAGGTAGTGGAGGGCATCAAGATCAGCAGGGGAAAGGAGAGCCTGCCCCATAAGCTGTCCGCCGGTCTCTTTTATAAATTGATGAGCCGGCTGATCAAGATGGACATGAACGCTTCCTCCGATTATAAGCTGCTGGACAGAAAGGTAGTGGATGTGCTGCTGGGGCTGCCGGAGCGCAACACTTTCTTCCGGGCGCTGACCTTCTGGGCGGGCTTCCGGACGGAATCAGTGCAGTATGAGGTACAGGAAAGGCAGTACGGGGAGAGCAAATGGTCCTTCTGGAGCCTGATGAAATACGCCATAACCAATGCCACCTCGTTCAGCACGCTGCCGTTGCAGCTGGTGACGGTCATGGGCATGATTTCCATATTGTTCAGTGTTGTGCTGGCGGTGCAGACACTGGTAAAATTTCTGATGGGGACGGCAGTGGAGGGATTTACCACCGTCATCCTGCTGATCCTGATCATAGGGGGATTCCTGATGTTGAGCCTGGGAATCATAGGTCACTATATTGCCAGGATTTATGAGGAAGTAAAGGGCAGACCGAAATATATCATCAGCAGGGTCACGGACAACGTGTCGGGAAACGTTGCCGGAACATGGAAAGTGTGAAGGAAATTCATGCATTGCCTGTGCCGGCTATGTCGGCATGAGGGGGAAGTGTGAACTGAAGAACCGGTTCATTGATTGTTGTCGGCTGCGCCGGCGTGACGTGAAATATGGGAAGAGAAGCGGACAAGGAGGTTTCATATGATTAATTTTAACGTACCACCTTATGTGGAAAAGGCAATGGATTATATCCAGGAGTGTGTGAAAAACCAGAAGATATGCGGCGACGGCGCTTACACGAAAAAGTGCAGCCAGTGGATTGAGGAGAAGACGGGGACGACGAAATGTCTGCTGACCACCTCCTGTACCCATGCCACGGAGCTGGCGGCGCTTTTGTCGGATATACAGCCCGGGGACGAGGTCATTATGCCCGCCTATACCTTTGTCTCCACTGCGGATGCCTTTGTGCTCCGGGGCGCAGTGCCTGTGTTTGTGGATATCAGGCCGGACACCATGAACATTGACGAGAAGCTGATCGAGGCGGCGGTTACGGAGAAGACCCGCGTTATTGTGCCGGTTCATTATGCCGGCGTGGCATGTGAAATGGATACGATCATGGACATTGCCCGGCGGCATGGCCTGGCGGTGATCGAGGATGCGGCCCAGGGTATTATGGCCTCCTATAAGGGGAAGGCGTTGGGCACTTTTGGCAACTTCGGCTGTTTCAGCTTCCATGAGACGAAGAATTACAGCATGGGTGAGGGCGGTGCGCTGCTGATCCGGGACGAGAAGGATGTGGAGGAAGCGGAGATCATCCGGGAGAAGGGAACCAACCGCAGCAAATTTTACCGTGGACAGGTCGACAAGTATACCTGGATGAATTACGGTTCCTCCTACCTGCCCAGCGATATGAACGCGGCGTATCTCTATGCCCAGCTGGAGATCGGGGATGAGATCAACCAGGCGAGGCTTGCCCTGTGGAACCGGTACAGGGAGAACCTGCTTCCGCTGGCGGAGGCAGGCAGGATCGATCTGCCTGTGGTGCCGGAGGGCTGTGTGCACAATGCCCATATGTTCTATATCAAGGCAAGGGACATGGAGGAGAGAACGGCGTTTATCGATCACATGAAGCAGAATGAAATCCTTTCCGTTTTCCACTATGTTCCCCTGCATACGGCGCCTGCGGGACAGAAATTCGGACGGTTCCACGGGGAGGACAGATATACCACCAGGGAAAGCGAGCGCCTTGCCCGTCTGCCCATGTATTATGGCCTGAAGCCGGAGCAGGTGGACGAGATCTGCGAGGTGGTAAAAAGGTTTTTTGGGTGACACCTGTTACGGCAATGTGAAAAGCGGAACAAGCATGGAAAAAGCGACAAGACATATTCTGATCATATTAAAGGGAGTTCTTTTCATAGGTCTCAGCGTCCAGACAGTCCTGGGGATTGTCTGGATGTGCTGCAATTTTTCCCATGTCCCGCAGTTCGGGGAGAGCCTTTTTTACATGCAGGTCAGCCGGACGCTTCGCTGTGACGAATATACAGGGATTCTGTATCCGCTTTTTCTGTGGATTGTCAGAAGGAATCACTATGTGGTCTATGTGATACAGCTGGCGGCCGCTTATGCCGCGTCGCACCGGTTCCTTGGGGTTTTCCTGTCCGGGAGAAACTGGAAGGCCGTATGGGGAAGCTTTGCACTGGTCACGATTCCCGTAGCGCTGCAATGCCACATGGCAGTGCTTCCGTGCTCTTTTGCCGTTTCTTTATTGCTGTTGGAGCTTGCCCTGCTGGCAGAGGCTGTCAGGGAGAAGGAAAAGCGTACCCTGAGAAGGCTTGCTCAGCTGGCTTCCTGCTGGCTGCTGCTTGCGCTGCTTCTGCCGGAGTACCTTTGTCTGGGGGCAGTGCCCGTGGCATTGTTCTATTTTGCTTTTTGCCGTGTGCGGAAAGAGGATAAGAGGATCAAATATTATGGCCTGTTGCTGGCTGCCGCTTTTGCTGGAATGGTGGTGGGGGTCAACAGCCTGACCCAGACGGAGGGAGCCTGGGGGAGACTAAAGAAAACGCCTCTGATGACGCTGACCCAGAGGGTGGCATGGAGCAATCTTCAGCAGGATTACGAGATCTGGCCGGAAGAGATGCAGGATTATGTGGAATGGGCTATCGTTATGGGGACTGCGTATTATGCCGATGACATGGACAACCGTTTTTTTCCTGCCGCGGAGCAGTCAGTATCGGATGGAATCCTGACAAGGCAGCAGGCGGATGAATTTTACCTCACTGTGACGAAGGTCGCGTGGAATCGCCATAAGGCAGCGATCATAAAGGAAATTGCGTGGGATATGCTGGGGTACGCCGCATCGCCTGCCTTCCTGCAGCTGTTCCTGATGGGAAGGGGCTATGATACCGGCATCAGGAATTATGATTTCTTCCTGGAGCATACTCCCGGATTGTCCAAATTCTGCATGGATTACGGAAGCTGGTGGTTCTGCGCGGCGGCGGGATTGTCTGCAGCGGTTCTGGGATTGCAGCTACTGTACCGGTTGCTTTATGGCAGGGGAGAAAGGGGCAAAGGGACAGTCCCGGCAGTACTGTGCTGCCTGGTCACGGCAGGCGCGATGATTCTGTGGTATACGGCAGGTGGGGCAGGCCTGCTGGATTATAAAAAAACAGCGGTGATCGCTGCACTGTGGATGGCCTGGGCAGTGTTGTCCGCAGCCGGGGTGGATAGGAACAGGGAAGGGGCAGGAAGGAAATAGGAAGGAACAGGAAGAAACAGAAAAGGAATGGAAAAGGAGCAGCCAAGTTGAATGATCGGAATCAGTCCGGACAGAAACTGCATAGGGTATGGTTTTTTCTGGGACTGGCAGCTGTGGCGGTCATGGCGGTTCCCTATCTGCTTCTGGGCGAGGATGCTGTCATTAATTATCATGACCAGCTGGACGGGGAACTGATCGCCTATATCCTGCAGGCGAGACATTTGTTCCGGGGGGACAGTCTGCCGGAGTTTATGGGAGGGATGCCGAAAACGGCCCTGGTTCCGCCGGCGCCGGGTTTTGTGCCCTTGTTCCTCACAGGCAGATATTTTGCCGCCCTGGTAATCATGCAGATGGCAGGAAGCATGGTGGGGTACCTGGGAATGTACCTTCTGGCCAGGGAAGTTCATGTGCGGGAGTGGATTGCCGCATGTACGGCGGTCCTGTTTGCCTATCTCCCTTTCCTGCCTGTGTACGGGCTGGCGCAATATGGGATCCCGCTGTTGTTCTGGTGCGTCCTCCAGTTGAGGGGGAAACGACATATGGCGGCGGCTTATCTGTACGTGGCGTGCTATGCCCTGACTTCGTCCCTGGTACTGGTGGGATTTGGCCTCCTTGGAATGGGGGTGCTCTGGCTGCTCTGGCTTTTGTGGAAACAGCGGGACAGGGCGCCTGCCTTCCTGGGCGCATGGCTGCTTCTTCTGGAGATCTATGTGGCGGAGAATTACCGTCTGCTGGGGGAAGTGCTGGGGCTGGGAGACACCCGGGTATCCCATAAATCGGAGTATGTTCTGGCGGCGTCCCCCTTTTTCAGCACCTTATGGCGGAATCTCACCAGGGGAGGCCAGCACAGTGAGGATTATCATTTGCTGCTGCTGGCGGGGGTACTGGCTGCGCTTTTGGCAGGATGTTTCTTTCGGGATGACCGGGTGAGACGGTTTCAGCGGGTGGCGGGGATCTGCCTGTTGTGGAATCTGTTTCTTTGCCTTGTGGCGGCTTGCTGGGACAGCGCCGGGGGAGTGTGGCTGAGGAACCGCATGGCGGCGTTGGGAGCGTTTCAGCTGAACCGCCTGCTATGGATCGCCCCTGTGTTCTGGTATCTTGCCTTTGCCTGCGGGGGAGCGGTCTGCCTGGAACTTCTGGGAAGGCAGGGAGGAAGAATTGCCGGAAGACTGCTGGGTGTGGCTTTGGGCGCGGCAGCGGCTGTGTGCGGGGTGCAGATCCTTCTTGCGGGAGACGTGAAATCCAATATCCAGAAGCTGCGGAATCCTGACTACGGGCTGCTCAGCTACAGGGAATACTATGCCATCGGCGTAATGGAGCAGGTGAAAGACTTCCTGTGGGAGGCTGCGGGAACGGAACCGTCGGAATACAGGGTGGTGAGCCTGGGGATAGATCCTGCCGCGGCATTGTATCATGGATTTTACTGTCTGGACGGTTATTCCAACAATTATCCGGCAGAATATAAGCATGATTTCCGCAGGGTGCTGGCGCCGGAGCTGGAGCGCAGCGACTATCTGAGAAATTATTTTGACGGGTGGGGCAACAGATGCTACCTGTACAGCTCGGAATGCCCCGGGTATTACACCATTGAAAAGGGCGGTTTCTATTTTCAGGAGTATCGGCTGGACACGGAGGCGCTGAAGGAACTGGGAGGCGATTATCTCCTGTCCGCGGCATACATTGCCAATGCACAGGAGCAGGGACTGATCCTGCTGAATGAGACGCCCCTGGAGACAGAGGACAGTTACTACCGCATCTATATTTATGCAGTGGCGCCGGGAACTGCCGGATAAGGGATAATAGTTCAGTGCCCTGTCAGAACTGTTGCGATAAGAGGGAAACCAAGGGTATAAAAATGAGGAAGAAGATCAAGGAAAAAGGATATGAAATCGCGGTAATGATGGTCTGTGTGGCGGTGTTCTGTTTCTTTGTGTCATGCAAACAGGGATTCCACATGGACGAGCTGCTGAGTTTCGAACTTGCCAATGCAGAGTTTAATCCCTGGATCGTTACCACACAGCCGGAGGGCCGGCTGGCGAAATTCGTGCATCAGGAGATTGACGGGGAGACCTTTGGCGAAACTCTGGGCAATCTTGCGGACACCGTCAGGGATGTGCTGCAAAACCGGGGAAACAGTAAGCTCTTGAACTATAAGGCGGATGTGTATGAGGAGCCGGTCTGGATCACTTCGGAACAGTTCTCCGATTACATCACCGTGAAAAGCGGGGATGCCTTCAACTATCTGTCCGTCTATTTTAATGTAAAGGATGACAACCATCCACCCCTGCACTTTATGGCGCTGCACACCGTGTCCTCCCTGCTTCAGGGCAGGATTTCCCCATGGATGGGCTGTGTGATCAACATGGCGGCAGTGGTGTGGGTCATGATCCTGCTGTACCGGATCTGCGGTCTGCTGGCGCCAGCCCTTGGGATGGGGAAGGACGGGCGCAGGATGGGGCTGATGACCGCGCTCTTTTACGGATTGTCCACAGGGGCTCTGGCAACAGTGCTGCTGATCCGCATGTATGGGATGGTGACGCTGTGGTGTGTGCTGTATTTTTATCTGATCCTGAAAAAATGGCAGGACGCTTCCTTTGACAGAAAGAACGGGAAGCTGATCCTGGTCACCATGCTGGGCTTCTGGACCCAATATTTTTTCCTGTTTTATTGTCTGCTGCTGGCAGCGGTGGTCAGCGTGTGTCTGGGGAAGGCCGGACGCAGGCGGGAGCTGTTCTGTTTCGTGCGTTCCATGGCGACGGCGGCTGTGGTGGGAGTGCTGGTGTTCCCTTTTGCCATTTCTGATGTCTTTTCCAGCGGAAGAGGGGTGGAGGCGCTGGGTAACCTGTCCCGGGGACTCGCAGGCTACGGGACGCGTCTGGCGGCCTTTGGCGGGATCCTGCTGAACCGGGGGATCGGTTATTATACTCTCTGCCTGGTCCTTCTGCTGGCGGCAATGGCATGGGCGGGGGGAAGAAAAGGGCGAATGGCGGAAGGTGATCCGGGGCTGAAGGATGCAGAACGGGTTGAGGGGACTGAAAAACCGGCGGACGGTACGGGGAGGAATCAGAGCGTATTCTGGTGGATGCTTGTGTTCCCTGTGGCGGGCTATTTCCTGCTGGCGGCCAGAATGTCCCCTTACCTGGTGGATCGCTACATCATGCCGGTCTTTCCCTTTGCGGCGTTACTGCTGATGCTGGTGATCTTTAAACTCATTGGGAAAATATATCATGCTTATTCTGAGAAACAGACTAAGAGGCTGACCGTTGTCGTCTGTCAGATCCTGATTTTGTTCCAGCTGTGGAATCTGGTGTGCTATGACGGCAGCTATCTCTATGAAGGGTATGGTTTCCAAAGAAGGTTTGCCGAGGAAAATGCGGAATATCCCTGTATCTGTATCTATGACGGGGTAGGCTATTACGAAAATCTGCTGGAGTTTGCCTCCTATGACAAGTCCCTGCTTCTGACGCTGGGGGAACTGGAAAACAGGGTGGACAGGGAAAGCATTGAGGAATTGGATCAGGTGGTGGTGCTGGTCAAGGGGGGAGTGGATCCTTTGAAGGTCTGCGATATCCTCTTGGAAACGTATGGGTTTACAATACATCAATACCTGCAGCGGGAGCCCGGTGTCTATGGGGACGAAGTGATGATTATGAGAAAGGACACGTAAAATTTGACAGTGTTACAGATTTTGGTGGCAGTGATACTGCTGTTGGGAATACCTATGATTGTGGGCAGCCTGTTTGGGCGGGGTGTGGATCAGGATATGAGGGGGCCGGTCTTCTGGTGGATCAGCGGCCAGATTTTCCTGTGGGCGTGTTTTCAGCTGATCTGTGTGCCTCTGATCCTGCGGCAGGTTGACTTCAAATACGCCGCAGCCGGATACAACGTGGTACAGGCGCTGGCCGTGCTGGCGGCTGTCGCAATGTGGTTCAGGAACAGAAAAAGGGCGTCTGCGGCGGAACGGATCAGGGGATTTGACCGGAAGCGGTCTGTTCGTTCTGTCTTGTGGATCCTGTTCTGGGGGCTTCTGATCTTCCAGCTGGTGCAGGCAGTCAGGATGACTTACAGAGATGGTGATGATGCCTTTTATGTGGCCATCACTTCTATCACCCAGAATGCCCAGATCATGTACCGCAAGCTTCCCTACACGGGGTTTGGCACGGAACTGGATGCCAGGCATGGCCTGGCGCCTTTTCCGGTCTGGATCTCCTACCTGGCGGAGATGACGGGAATACGGGCGGTATCCACTGCCCATGTGGTAGTGCCTGTGGCGCTGATTGCTATGACTTACGGTGTTTTCTATCTGCTTGGTGGAATCCTTTTGCGGGAAAAGAAGGATGTGCTTCCGCTTTTCCTGATCTTTACGGAACTTCTGGTATTGTTTGGGGATTATTCCTTTTACACGGTGGAGAACTTTATGATCGCCAGGAGCAGGCAGGGGAAGGCTGCCCTGGGCAGTATTGTGATCCCTGTGCTCCTGCTGCTTTTGCTGCTTCTTCTCCGGCAGCTGCAGGAGGGAGGGTCGGCTTCCCTGAAATACTATGTACTGCTCGCCGCCGCCAATGCAGCCGGGTGCCTGTGCAGTACCATGGGAGCCCTGCTGTGCTGTATGCTGGTGGGAATCGCGGGACTCTGTGGGGCTGTGGCATATAAAAGGTGGAAAATACTGATTCCCATGGCATTCTGCTGCATACCTAATGTGTGTTATGCGTTTTTGTACCTTGTGCTGGGCAGCTGATATACCGGGTAACTGATAAGCCTGTGATTGATACGCCGGCAGTTAATGCGCCTGTAACTGATATACCGGTATGCCAGTGAGGCACCGGATTGACCGGGATGAATGGAGAGGGCTTATGTGGAATATTGCGACAGATCTTTTTCGGGAATATGCGGGTACAGGGTTGATTGTGATGCTTTACCTGTTGGCGTTAATCTACCTGTGGGTGAAAGAAGAAAGAAAATACGTCAGGATCCTGTTCCTGTACGTGCCTGTGATCCTTCTGCTTCTGTATTTTAATCCGCTGTTTGCGAAAGTGCTGTACCATCTGGCGGAGGGTGAGATCTACTACCGGATTCTTTGGCTGCTTCCTGTTACGGTGACCATTGCCTTTGCCGCATCCGAAATCTACAGCCGGCTTCCGGAGGGGCGCAGGACTCTGTTCGGACTGGCAGCGGCGGCCGGGATCGTGGTTTCCGGCAGTTACATCTATAACAATCCGTACTTTGAGAAAGCGGAAAACCTGTATCATATGCCGGACAGTGTGGTGCACATCTGTGACGCCATTGCGGTGCCCGGAAGGGAGGTACAGGCGGCCTTCCCACTGGAACTGGTACAGTTTGTGCGGCAGTATGATCCTACCGTCTGCATGCCTTACGGGCGGGAAATGACCGTGGATCGCTGGCACCGCTGGAGTGAGCTCCCCAGTGAGATGGAGAAGGATACCATTGACCTGGACCGCCTTGCCCCGCTGGCAAAGGCGGAGGGGTGTCATTACGTCATCCTGCCGGAAGATAAATTAATGACAGGAGTCCTAGCTGAGTATAATTGGGAAGTTTTTGGCAGGACGGACGGGTACGTAATCTACCGGGATATGGATTTCAGCCTGGAGTTCTGATATCATCCTGCTTCGTCAAATGCCCTGCCTGAATAAGGAACTGTTAAGTTTTAACAGTTCCTTAAGGCATTTGATGAACCTACGTCATTGCTGCGGTATCTGATCCTGATCATAATAGTACAGTGCATACACAAAGCGCTTGGCAATCTCCCTGCGTCCGGCAACGTTTAAGTGCAGGTTGTCAATCAGGTAATCCTTGGCATTGTCTTCCGTGATAGTGCCGTAAAGGTGATCTACAAAAGAAACACGTCTCGTTGCGCAGGAGCCGTATTCCTTGATGACATATGTGGAAAGGACATCCTGTCCGTATCTGGTAATATCGCTGCTGATATAGTCTCCGTTCTCATCCAGCTGGTCGGAAAAGGCATAGGGCGGCGACATCACGATAATGCGGATATGCGGGTATATGTCCTGCAGCATTTCGATTCCCGCCTCCAGGTTGCCTGTAAACTGCTCAATATCCGTGTCGTTCTGGTCGCTGTACATTTCATGTCCCAGGAGATAGTCGGTAGCGTCATACAGCACAGTGATTACGTCCACAGTGCTGAAATCCAGCGTGGCCAGGGTGTTGATCACCTGATCCGCCTCAGGGGGAACAGCGTCGCCCAGGGTTTCCTTTGCCGTTTCAAAGGTGTACATCGTATCGCTTCCGCAGGCAAGCATGACCAGCCAGTAGAAGGTGTAGACGTCCATGGGAGATTCGGAAGGGAGGATGGCAGCGCGCTGGGAAGCCATGTAGCTGCCGCTGATGGAGCAGTTGTATATGGTGGCGCCGGTCATCTCTCCGATGATATTTGCGAGGCCGTCTTTCGAATCCGCGTCGTCTGCAAAGGGAGCGTTTCCGAAAGCGACGATGGTCAGGCCGTCTTCATAATTTGTTTCCATGCGGTTCCCGTCGCGGTCCATCAATGGCAGGATCTCGTCAAAAGTATCCTCATAGGTGCCCGGGCCGTCCTTGAAGATTTCCTCCAGATCTACGCGCTTTCCAAAGTTCATGAATTTATAGGCAATGCCACAGACAAAGACAATAAAAGTGATCAGCAGTACAAGGTGTATGCTGATACGCGGAAAACGTCTTTTGGGGGAGGGGGTGCCAGAAGGAAAATCCTCCCCGTCGCCGTAATACTCTTCTTCGCCTGCCGGTGCGTCTGTGGGAAAATCATTTTCATCCAGGTCAATTATTTCAAGGTCAGGTATGTTATGTTCCTCAGTTCCTTTTTTCATTTTGCTCCTCGTTTCTCTTCTTTAGAACTATAGGCTTAGAACGATTACTTTTATAAATTTTCTCTCAAAAACAATTATAACCATTTTACTATTATGTGGGTAGAAAGTCCATTATATTAATCCGATTTAAGAAGATTTAAGAATTTATGAAGAAATGCTGTATCTGCTTGAAGTACAGCGGAGGCAATGCTATAATGTTACAAATTTGTTAAATTCAAGGATAATGCGTTTATGGACAGTCCAGCGTGTTAACCGGATTACTTTCAGGCATGATGTCAGGTTAAATGTAATCCGGTCACTGCACTGGATCGGAAAGGGCACGGGATATGAAGAAATTGTTCAACCATACAAAGAAGCCGGTGGAGGATTGGAAAGGTTATGACGAGGAAGATTATGACTGGGATGCATCGGATGGGGAGATATACGGGGAAGAAGATTACGACGGGGAAGAACTTTATATAGAAGATGATACGGAAGAGCAGTCCGCGGATCTGTATTACGAGGAAGCGGAGCCCCTTGAAGAGGCGGAATATTACGAGGAAGCGGAGCCCCTTGAAGAGGCGGAATATTACGGGGAAGCGGAGCCCCTTGAAGAGGCGGAATATTACGGGGAAGCGGAGCCCCTTGAA
>CAOKWI010000034.1 GCA_948473115.1 uncultured Lachnospiraceae bacterium
GTAGGCAGTTAGTTCAGATCCGCGTTGCCCCGTCCGCATAGGACAGGACAGCATGTCGCCGCCGTCCCTTCCTCCCCACCCCCCAAACCGCCTGGTACGATCGGGGCTGAGTCATTGCAGAACATGACAACACGCCTGTCGGGGAACAGCGTCCCCGACAGGCGTGGATTAAAATTATGTCACCTGTTCGTTTGGACAATCCGAGGAGCATCCAACCTGACTCTCGCATTCGGAAAACTCGTGCTTACGGCTCGTACTGGAATCTTCCCACCAGATCCTTCAGCATATCAGCCTGTCTGGACAGTTCTTCGGATGCTGCGGCGCTTTCCTCGGAAGTTGCAGAGTTGGATTCCACGACCTCGGCAATCTGGCTGATCCCCTCCGTGATCTGGGCCGCTGCCGTTGCCTGATCCTCAGACGCAACCGCAATCTCCTGCATGGAATCGTTCACCACTTTGGCATTCTCCACAACGGCAAGCAGCGAATTTGCAGTGGCATTTGCCAGCCGGATTCCATCCTCTACCGCAAGGATCGCATTCTGGATCAGATCCTTCGTATTTCTCGCTGCTTCCGAACTCTGATCTGCAAGGGCGCTGACCTGTGTCGCCACAACACCGAAGCCTTTTCCGTGCTCCCCTGCCCTTGCCGCCTCAATGGAAGCGTTCAATGCAAGCAGGGCGGTCTGATCAGCCACGTCCTCAATGCTGCCGATGATTACAGCAATCTTGTCCGAGGTTTCCCTGATCTTATCCATGGCTTCCGTGTTATTCTTCATTTGTTCATTGCTCTCCAGGACACGATTATTCATATCCGCAACGATAGACCTTGTCTTCTCCGCATTCTGGGCATTCACTTTTATTTTTTCTGAAATATCCGCAATGGTGGCCGTCAGTTCTTCCACTGCGCTCGCCTGATCCGTAGCACCCTCCGCCAGCTGCATTGCGGCTCCGGACAGATCCTCCGCGCCCCTCTGGACACTCTTGGCGTTATTGTCAATATCACGCATGGCGGAACTTAGAGAAGCGACGATTCCTCTGAAGGAGCGGCTGATCTCCGCAAAATCACCCTTATAATTCTCGTCTATGGTGATCATGAAATTGCCGTCCGACAGTTCCGCAAGATGGTTGTCAATGCTATTGATTACATTTTTCAGATCCTGTACGGTCTGTGTCAGGCTGTTCATCAGCGTAGCCGTCTCATCATTTACCTCCGGCACAGGCGTAGCGGTGTGCAGGTCGCCCTCTGCCAGAAGTTCCAGCCTTTTTACTACCGTCGAAATAGGATGCACAATCTTCTTGCCCAGAAGGACGCCGCTTCTGACACCATATACCGTAAAGGCAATGACAAAAAGGGCTGTCAGCACCAGTGACAGGTAGAACATACCTAGAAATTCATTCCGCACCGCCGCCACGCCGATACTCCATCCGTCAGTACCGGGAACCGGCGAATAGGCAACTACTTTTGTCACTCCGCCATAGGAGTAAGTGCCCGTTCCGTCTGCCCCTGTAATCATGATTTTACAGATCTCACTGTATTTCCTGAGCCTCGGATTGGTATCGCCAAGGGCAACACTGTCTTCCACTCCCACCAGGGACGAATCCAGATCCGCGATGGTGATGCCGTTGGCGTCAAGCATGAATGCCGTACCGCCCTCACCGACTTTGATGGAACGCATAATATTGTTCAAGGACTCCCCGTTTGGCACATAGACAACGGCGCCCACCGGTGTGGTATTGGGTATACCGCCCTCCCACAGGGGAGCAGCCACGGCATAGGATACGGATTGCGTCACTTCGCTGTACGTGGGTGTGGATATGTATGTATTACCTTTCATAGCCTCCACAAAAAAAGGCCTGTCAGAAAAATCCGCTCCTGTGAGGATATCTTTTCCGGTGCTGTCCACCAGAAAGCCTCTCTCAAAATCATGGTCCTGAATCCTCTGGTTCAGAATCGCTTCCTTTTCCTCCACTGACCGTTCAGGGTCGGCAAGACGGGCGATGCTTCCTGTTTCATAGGCAATCGCAACATACTCCCGAAGCGCCGCAGACACATAATCAGCAGCCACACCCGAAGTGTTGTTAATCGTTTCAGAAACCGCGTTTATGGATGAAATATAGCTTAAAACGGAAGTGATCACTCCCAGTACGATGCAGCAGATCATGATAGTCCGCGCAAAACTTGAAGAAATTTTCTTTTCGATACTGATGAATTCTCCGCTCTTTTTCCCTTTCGATGGTTTCTCCTGTTGTTTGTTACTGTTTTCATTTTGCATAAATGCCCCCGTTCCTGGCAACCTCATAGAAAACTTTCAAGTAATGATATATCCATATTATGTGTATCTCCGAAGCACCATATTTTTTATAAAAATATTATAGCACCATTAGGCAACATTGACTACATTTATTTATAATTGATTTATTGTTTATGCAAAAGTGCCAAAACAAAGCATAATCTGGGCACACAAAGATCCCCCAGGCGGCACTTCGTAGAATGCTTCGCATTCTTCCCTCACCAAGACGTAATTTCCTGTAATATAAAAAAGCGTCCCTTCGTGACGCTTGCAAGTTCGCCTGGCGAACTTGTGAATGCATGCGCCTGACGGCGCAGTTTCCTATAAGAAAAAAGAGACGTGCAGACCCACGTCCCCTTTTGATATTTAACCTTTCACACTTCCCATGGCCACGCCCTGGACAATGAACTTGGAAAGAAGCAGATAGATCACTACCACAGGCAATATGGAAAAAGCCACCATCACATACACCTGTCCCATATCGAATTTCAGGAAATCCGCGCTCCTCAGCTGGGCGATCAGGATGGGCAGGGTCTTTCTCTTGTCCGAGTTCAGTATCAGTGCCGGAGTAAAGTAATTATTCCAGCTGGACACAAAGGTAAAGATTGCCTGTACGGCAATGGCTGGTTTCATCATCGGTATCACAATGGTATTAAAGGTCTTGAACTCTCCCGCCCCATCGATCCTTGCCGATTCCACAATGGCCAACGGCAGCGCACTCTCCATATACTGCTTCATGTAAAAGAAAGTAATCGGAGCGGCTATTGCCGGCACGATCAGCGGGATCAAAGTATCCATCAGCCCCATCTTGTCAACCAGCTGTACAAATCCCAGCGCCGTTACCTGTGTAGGTATCATCATGATCATCAGGATGAAGGTAAACATGAATTTCTTCAGCCTGAAATCATAAGCATGGATGGCATAAGCCGTCATAGATGAGAAATAAGTGCACAGCACCGCGCTCAACGAAGATACGATCAGGCTGTTCATCAATCCGTAGAATACCGGCAGCGTGCCGTGCAGCACTCCGTTCATGTTCTTTGCCAGAAAATTGCTTGGGATCGGCGTAAAACCTCTCTGCAGGTCGGCATGGGACCTGGTGGCATTTATGACCAGGATATAAAACCAGCAAAGGCAGAGAAAGGATATGATTGCCAATATGACATAGGCCAACGCCCTCCTGACATGGATGTTCATCCCTTTTTTCAAATGTTGTCCGCTATTGTTCGCCATAACTATGCCTCCTTCCTGTTAGAAAAACGGTACACCAGCATGCTCAGTGCCGCCGTGATAATGAACAGGAACACGGAGAGGGCGCCGGCAAGGCCATAATTCTTGCTGAACAGATGCTTGTTCAAGTACATGATAAGCGTCATGGAGGATCTCATGGGATCACCGGTACCATTGGTCAGGATCTGAGGCACGTCAAACATTTGGAGTCCGCCGATCAGGGAAGTGATCATCACATAGATCAGGATGGGCTTAAGCAGCGGCAGCGTGATCCTGAAAAAGACCTGTGTGGAGGTGGCTCCGTCCACTTCCGCTGCCTCAAAGAGCGCCGTGTCGATCCCCATCATGCCTGCCATGAGCAGTATCGTGGTATTCCCGAACCACATAATAAAATTCATAAAGGCCACCAGCCCCCTGGCGCTGCCCGCATGGGACAGGAAGCTGTAGGGGCTGTCCAGGATCCCGGTCTGCATCAGGATGGAATTGATAGGCCCTCCATCGGAAAACAGCGTAAAAAACAACATGGAAAACGCAGAAGCCATGATCAGGTTCGGTAGATAAATCACCGTCTTAAAGAACCGAGTCCCTTTTAATCGCATCCTGGTATCGGAGAACCATGCCCCCAGAAGCAGTGAAACAATGATCTGGGGTACAAATCCCAATATCCACATGATAAATGTATTCTGGGCATAGACCCACATATCCCCGTTAGTCAATACGGTCTTGTAATTATCAAACCCTATGAAGTTCGGTCCCACCTGCATAAGACCCTGTCGGTAATTCTCAAAAAAGCTGTTGTAAATGGTAGTTACCAAAGGAATCAGTTGAAATACTATGTATACCAGCACAAACGGGATCAGAAAGATATATCCCCATTTATTATAGCTGACGACTTTTCCTCTCTTTATTTTTCCGCTCATTGATACCTCCCTGCTGCATTTTTGCTTTCGCCCGATATCACAGAACCCGAAGCAGAAAGCCGTTTTCAGCAGCATTCTGCTGCCGGCTCTGTGAGAGATTGCGGGCCTGCCAAACCGAGCAGGCCCGCATGCCGCATATCTCCTGTTTTACTGTGCCGGACCAATCGTACTCTGTCACCGGAATCAGTGGGTCAGTCCGGGATATTTCTCTTCCACTGCCTTATAGAAAAGCTCTAATGCCGCTTCCAGGGTAGCGTTCCCGTCGAAATAGTTCTTCATGGCCTTCTGGAATTCTTCGTTACATCCCTGGTCATATGCGCCCTGATTGCTCAGGTCAACCTTCTCGGCGCCTGCGCAGAACATGGGAAGGGGATTCTGTCCGCCCAGCACTTTGCTGAAATATTCTACTTCCTTGCCGCTCTCGTCCTTAATCTTCTGCTCGCCGCTTGCCAAGGCCTCCATGGAAGGCTTGTTGTTTACAAAGTCATTGTCTGCCACTACGATATCGGTCATAATTTCTTTGTTCGTGGTCATCTGAAGGATGATGTCCTTTACCAATGAGGAATTATCGGTTCCGTTTGCCGCGCAGATCCAGGTGCCGCCCCAGAAAAATCCCTGGGGTCCTTCCGCTGCTCCCCAGCCGCCGTTGGTAGCGACAGCACCTTCCGTTCCTGCGGACATGGAGAAATCGATAAACCATGCGGGACCAAAGTAACAGAATACCTTGCCGTCCTCAAAGAAGCCCGCGCTCCAGTCATTGCTCCACAAATCATAGGTATTGGTCTGTCCTGCGTCCACCATAGCCTTGGAATCTTCCACCCATGCCATCAGGTTGTCATCGATATTGATCTTGCCGTCAACCACCCACTGGCTGGTCACGTTGTTGGAATAAACACGGTAGCTGTCGTTTGCGGAAGACATCATATAATATCCTGCCGCCTGCATCTTGGCCGCCGTCTCAGAAAATTTATCCCAGTCGGAAAGATAACCCTGCACCGTACCGGGATCATCGCTTCCCAGAACCTCCTTCGCAATGTCGCGCCTGTAGATCAATACGCCGGGGCACCCCTGCCATGACACACCCTTGATGTTGCCGTCGGAATCGGTTACCACATCCTTGGTGTACTGATACTGGTTTGCCAGGTCTGCGTCTGTGATCCCCAGTGCGGATACCGGTACTGCATACTCTGTATCCACATACTTCAACGCGTAGTCAGCCTCGATGAGGAAAATGTCAATCTTGTCATCCGCAGCCGCGGATGCCTGGTTCAACAGGTTCTCATCCAGCTTGTTCTGGTATGCGTTGTTCTCGTTGGGGGTAATGTTCCACTTGACGGTCACATCCCCGATTGTTCCAGTGGTCGCATCCACAATCTGGTAACCGGGATAATGATCTTCCACACGGCTCTTAAACTCCTCATTCCAGCAGGCGATATTCAGGACTTTACCACCGTCGGAAACGGAAACCTTTCCCCCGTCTGCCGTCTGGCCGCCGCAGCCCGTCAACACGGTAACCAGTGTTGACGCCACTAAGATAGTACTCATGATTTTCTTCTTCATAGTATAACCTCCCTGTTTGTTTGCTTTGTTTGCTTTGTCTGCATGTTTGCATTTATTTGGATGCACGGGTGAAATCCGCACACAAATGCCTAAATTCTTGCTACCGATCTGCCTTCGACCACCCTGCCGGATATTGTGATGTGTTCGATCAGAGTGCTCTTGGGTCTTTCGATCAGGCTTACCAGCTGTCTGGCCGCCACACAGCCAATCTGTTCCGTATCCTGCCGCACAGTTGTCAGCTTCGGTTCCAGATGTCTGGCTGTCCGTATGCCGTCGTAACCCGCCACGGAAATATCCGCCGGTATGTGCAGCCCTCTCTCCCGGATCGCGTTGATCCCTCCGAAGGCGGCAAAATCATCCGGATACAGGATGCAGGTGGGCGGATCCGGCAGATCCAGCAGTTCGTTTGTCACCTGATATGTTTTGTGGGTGTCCCTGTAGGCCGCCTCCCGGATATATTCATCGGGAACCTCCACCCCCAGCCGTTCCGCCGTCTGGTAAAAACTGCTGAGACGGTTGGTGGTTACCGCCGAAGGCGCGCCATGGATATAAGCAATCCTGCTGTGGCCGCAGCTGTGAATGTACTCCAGAAGCCCACGGATCCCTCCCACATTATCGGACACAACCCCGATCCTGTCGTTAAAAAGATGGTCAATGGTCACTACCGGAATATCACTCTGTACCAGTTCGATGACTTCCGGGTCGTGGAAATCAATACAAGCCAGCACCACGCCGTCAAATCCTCTGTAGCGGCTGTGCTCCAGGTAAGACATTCTGTTTTCCCTCTCCTTGCAGCAATTGATAAAGGTAATGTCATACCCGAATTTTTCAACCGTACGCTTAAAGCTATCCAGCACGGCCGAAAAATAATCGTGGGTCAGGCCGCTCATTGCTTCGTCCACGAACAGCACTCCGATTCCGTATGTGCGCCGGGTCTTCAGTGCCCTGGCGGAGGAATTTGGCGAATATCCCAATTCCTTTGCCACTTTTCTGATATATTCTTTTGTCTCTTCGCCGATATCCGTGTGGTTGTTCAAGGCCTTGCTTACTGTAGCCACCGATACCCCGCATATCTTGGATATATCTTTCAAGGATGCCATACATTTTCCTTTCCAGAGCCGGCACTGTCGGAAAGCCGTGTTCTTAATACTGCTTTTGCAAATTTGTCATAACTTAATCGTTTTCGTAGTTTCAATATACAACGCTTCTACAAAATTTGCAACATATTTATTCATATTTTTTCAAGAAAATTTCTTTTTTGTTCAATACTTCCGATTTTATGCACTGCATTTTGTGCATTATGTCTTTCTTCATAACTATTGCTTTTTGGCGTTATCTTATGTATAATCCAAATTAAGCCATATATGCTTAAACGTTTTCGGCCAGGTTGATATTGTACATACGCGCCTTATAAAGCGGCGCAGAAATGAGGGAAATATGAAGTATGGTTATTTTGACGATACAAATCAGGAATATGTTATCACTACCCCAAGGACGCCTCTTCCCTGGATCAATTACCTTGGCTGCGGGGAATTTTTCAGCCTGATCTCCAATACCTGCGGCGGCTATTCGTTTTACAAGGATGCAAAGCTTCTGCGGCTGACCCGGTACCGTTATAATAATGTGCCCCAGGATGTGAACGGCAAATATTTTTATATCAAGGACGGCGATACGGTGTGGAATCCCGGCTGGCAGCCATCCAGGACCGAATTGGACAGTTACGAGTGCCGCCACGGCATGGGGTACAGCCGTTTCGTCTCCTCCAAAGGTCAGGTGAAAGCTTCTCTCCTTGCTTTTGTTCCCATGGAAGACAATTGTGAGATCACAAAAGTCACGATCACAAACGAGTCCTCCGACAGCAAAAGGCTTTCCGTCTTTTCCTATGTGGAATGGTGTCTGTGGAACGCCGATGACGACATGAAGAACTTCCAGCGCAATCTGAACACCGGGGAGGTAGAGATTTCAGGCTCCACCATCTTCCATAAGACAGAATACAGGGAGAGGCGCAATCACTATGCCCTCTTTTCCGTCAATTCCCCCATCTCCGGTTTCGATACCAGCAGGGATGCCTTCCTCGGTGCTTACCGGGGTGCGGAAAACCCGGAGGCCGTGGAAAAGGGAAGCTGTACTAACTCCATTGCCAGCGGCTGGTCTCCCATCGGGGCACATCAGCTGGAACTGACATTGGCTCCCGGGGAAAGCCGGACATATGTGTTTGTGCTGGGTTATGTGGAAAATCCTGATGACAACAAATGGGAATCTCCGGGAGTGATCAACAAGAAAAGAGCCCGTGCCATGCTGGAAAAATACGGCACGGGAGAAGCGGTGGACAGTGCTTTCAGGAAATTGTGTGACTATTGGAGACAGCTGCTTTCCAAATATACGGTAGAAACAGCCGACGAAAAGGTAAACCGCATGGTCAATGTATGGAACCAATATCAATGTATGGTAACCTTCAACATGTCCCGCTCCGCGTCCTATTATGAGTCCGGCATCGGCAGAGGAATGGGGTTTAGGGATTCCTGCCAGGATCTGCTGGGATTTGTGCATTTGATTCCCGGCAGGGCCAGGGAGCGGATCATTGATATCGCATCCACACAGTTTGAGGATGGCAGCGCTTATCACCAGTACCAGCCCCTGACCAAGAAAGGCAACTCCGATATCGGCAGCGGTTTTAACGACGATCCCTTATGGCTCATCGCAGGAACCTCCGCTTATGTGAAAGAGACCGGGGATACCGGTATCCTGACGCAGGCCGTGCCCTTTGATAGCGACACGGCAAAAGCCAGACCGCTTATGGAGCACCTAAAACGTTCTTTCGATTTTATTGTGACCCACAAGGGTCCCCATGGCCTTCCCCTGATCGGGCGGGCGGACTGGAACGACTGCCTGAACCTAAATTGTTTCTCTGCCCATCCGGGTGAATCTTTCCAGACCTTCGGCCCCAGCGAAGGGCCGGTGGCGGAATCCGTGTTCATTGCGGGTATGTTTGTAAAATACGGGGAAGAATACTCGCAGTTGTGTGATCTTGTGGGGGATGGCGCAGAGGCCGTACGTGCCAGAAAAGAAGTCCGCAATATGTATGACACTGTTTTGGCCCAGGGCTGGGACGGCGAGTGGTTCCTCAGGGCTTACGATGCCTGCGGCAACAAGGTAGGGTCCAGGGACTGTAAAGAAGGGCAGATCTATATAGAGCCGCAGGGGTTCTGCGTCTTGGCAGGGATCGGCTTGAAAGAAGGCCTGGCCAGAAAAGCGCTGGATTCTGTAAAAGAAAGGCTGGATACCGACTACGGTGTCATGATCCTGCAGCCTGCTTATACCGAATATCATCTGGAATTGGGGGAGGTTTCCTCCTATCCCCCGGGATACAAGGAAAATGCCGGTATTTTCTGCCATAACAACCCCTGGGTATCCATTGCCGAGACAATGCTGGGCAGAGGGGACAGGGCTTTTGAGATCTACCGGAAAACATGTCCCGCATACGTAGAGGATATCAGTGAGATTCACCGCACCGAACCATATGTGTATTCCCAGATGATCGCGGGACGGGACGCAAAATTCCACGGGGAAGCGAAAAACAGCTGGCTCACCGGCACGGCCGCATGGACATTTGTCAATGTCTCACAGTACATATTAGGGGTCTGCCCCACCCATCAGGGTCTGTCCATAGATCCCTGTGTGCCACAGGGGTTCGGAGACTTTAAGGTCACCAGGCAGTTCCGGGAAGGCATATATCACATTCAGGTGAAAAATACGGGGAATGCGGAGAAAGGCGTGTCTTCCATGACTGTGGACGGAATGCCTGTGAATGGAAATGTGATCCCTTATGAGAAAGGGAAAAAAGAATACCATGTGATCGTCAACATGGATTCCTGATGCTTTCTGTGCCGGATTTGCGCTGTAACACGCAATGATGTAACTAAGCGTTTGGATGTTTCCCAGAGACATCCAAACGCTCAGGCATCAGTTCCGGCAATAAGTACTGGTTTAAGAGGACAGCCTCCCGCGGAGCCTGTTTACCAGATCCTTGATCCGTTCCGTCTCCATCTGCATACTCACAGGGTTCACGATCATCCTGGCAGACAGGGGGCAGACCTCCTCCAGTACCTCCAGACCGTTCTCCTTTAAAGTAGAACCCGTCTCCACAATGTCCACGATCACATCGGACAGTTCTACCAAAGGTCCAAGTTCCACGGAGCCGTTCAGTTTAATAATGTCCACGGTCTGATGCTTTTTGTCATAGAAATAGTCCCTTGCAATATTGGGATATTTGCTGGCTACCCGGATCCTTTCATGGTGCAGCAGAAGCTCCCTGGCCGAAGCCGGACCGCAGACGCACATACGGCATTTCCCATAACCCAGATCCAGCATCTCATAGACATTCCGGTTTTCCTCCAAAATGGTATCCCTTCCCACAATACCGATGTCCGCCGCTCCGTACTCCACGTAGGTGGGCACGTCCGGACCTTTGGACAGAAAGAAACGGAGCTTCAGCTCTTCGTTTACAAAGATCAGTTTCCGGGAGTTTTTATCCTTCATCTCCTCGCAGGTAATTCCGATCTCCTCAAATAATTCCATTGTCTTATTTGCCAGCCTTCCCTTGCCCAGGGCAAATGTCAGGTATCTGTAGTCACTCATTTTTTCCGTCCTTTCCGACTGGCGCCACAATCTCCTCCCGCTGCTTCCGTACCAGCGCCACCGCTACTTTCTCATTACGCAGTCTCCGGGCCTCCGCCAGCTTCTCCTGATAGTCATTCTCATCATAGTACAGTGTTTTCACAGCCTCTGCAAGAGGAATTTCAACCTTCTGCCTGGAAAGCGCCTCCATGATGCTGTCGATGACCACACAGAAGCCCACGGCAGGAGCCTTCTTGCCGAACTGCTCCAGGAGACGGTCATACCTGCCACCTTTCACAACGGCCTCCCCCACGCCATAGGTATATGCCTTGAAAATGACACCTGTGTAATAATTGTACTTGCTCAGCATCCCCAGGTCAAAGGAAACATATTCCGCCACACCGTAGGCCTTCAGCACTTCATACAAATTCTCAAGGCGTTCAATGGCCGCGATGGATCGGGGATTATTCACCATCTCCCTGGCCTCCGTCAGGGAGCACATATTTCCAAACATATCCGCCACCCGGAGCAGTCTGCCCTGGTAAGGCTCCGCCACCCCTCTCTCCAGCAGGAGTTCCTGGGCCGCAAAATAATTTTTCCCGGAGATACAGTCCCTTAAGTCATATTCCGTCTCCTCGTCCAGTCCAGCCTCCTCACACAGTCCCTTAAAGTACTCCACCTGGCCGATGCTGACCTGGAAGCGGTTCAGGCCTGTACTTAAGAGTGCCTCAATGACAAGGCTGATCATCTCCCCATCCGCCTCCACGGAGGGTTCGCCGATCAGTTCCGCGCCCATCTGGGTGGTTTCCTTCAGCCTGCCCTGGAGATTGGAATTGTTGTTAAAAGTGTTTCCCATATAGCTGAACCTTAAGGGAACCTGCTCCTCACCGAAATATTTTGCCGCACAGCGGGCGATGGACGGGGTAAAGTCAGGCCGCAGCACCAGGGTGTTGTTCTCCTTGTCAAAGAATTTGTACAGTTCCCTGCTGGGCGTGGTCCCCACCTCCTTGGAAAAGACGTCGAAAAATTCAAAGGTGGGCGTCTGGATATCCCCATAGCCGTAAAGCCGCAGCTTTTCATGCAGCTTTTTCTCCACAAACAGCTTCCGTTCATATTCCTTTCCGTAAAGATCCCGGACCCCCTCGGGGGTATGTAATAATCTTTTGCTCATAGTTACCTCATTTCTGCGTTACATTACTTTGCACTTATCATCGGACTGGCATCGGACGAAAACCTACAGATTTCAAATGTTTCACCTTCCTCCCCTTCAAAATGCAATGTTTTCTCATGAAAGCAATCGTTTCTGCATTGCCTTTTCTCATTCCCGGTCCTCCAGATCCCTCTGCAGCATGTCCAGATAGGGAACCAGTATTCCGTGCTTTTTCGGCAGGACATAGGCAGGATTCAATTCTTCATAGCGGAAGCTTTTCCTGCCTCCTTCCCTCGCCCGGTTCCAGAAAAACAGCAGCATCTCAAGGGGCAGGTAATACATCACATCCTTGTGGGTATAATAGATCAGGAAAAAGGCAATCCCGCCCTGTTTTTCGAAGTTTGTCATGAATTTCACCTGATGTTCATGAATATTCTGGAGGGCAAAGGTATCCGCCGCGCACTCCTTTGCATCGAAGCACACGGGTATCCCCTGAACCGCCCCGATATAGTCCACGGTACTCTTCTGTTCAAAGTAGGCAAGGGTGATCTGACGGTTTTCCTTATCTATTTTGACTGGGGTAATGGGGGTGGGAATCTTCTGGATCAGGGCAAGCCCTGCCTCCTCGTATTTTTCGTTTGTGCGGTTGATCATGTCCTCCAGCGTAGATCCCCGCAGACCCCTGGAATTCCATGTTGCCATAATCTGCCTTATCCCTTTCCTGCCTGGCATTCCAAAACTCATTGCCTGTAGCGCCAGATCAGTTGCGTTGACCCGGCTCATGCCTGCGGAATCAAGGCGCATTCTGCGACTGATTCGCCCAATGTCCGAATTTCTGTCCGGTGCATAGCCATCCATACACCATTCCCACAACGAATCCGATAAAATGAACCATTATCGTCCCAACACCCAGCAGACACCCAATAAGTACATATAAAATAAGATAGTTCCTCTGTCCCCTGTTTATCCATAAAACTTCTTTTTTTCGATCTGATCTGGCAAAAAATGCATATATCCCCAGACTGACAAAAATGCCAAGAGAAGCGCCCACCATGGAACCGTTTTTAAACAGGAAACACCATACAAGTGCCGTGATAACCGTTCCAATATGATAAAGCAGGAAAAACCTGAAATGTCCCAGATATTTTTCCACCCTATTTCCGACAAGGAACAATGCGCACAGATTAAAAAACAAATGAAACACACCCATATGTAGATATCCGCACGTCAGTAACCGCCACCACTCGCCCTGGATCATAACCGATGAAAAGGATGCTTCCCCGAACGCCTTTACATATCCTCCGCCGGACAGGAGCAGCCCCCTGACGCTTCCGCCGCCGGTAACCATATTCAGAATCCATGTCAGAATGTTTCCGGCTGCAATAATCCATGTGATCATTTCCGGTCTGTCTATTCGTTTCTCCATTCTTCCCCCTGCACATCACAGTTTCCGTAACAGTTTAGACAAGACACTGAACTGTTACCAGTATCCGCAATGCAGATTCCGCTTAACCATGTTACAGGCACTACAGTTCCAACGATGCCTTTATGCTCAAAAACAGTTCCGGCTCCGGCGCTGTGAACGTCCGTCTGCTGAGAATGGCTCCCACACCCGGTGCGATCTCCGGAAAGACGATACGACAGGCGTGCAGAAGCTGATGCTGGAGTCCAAATTCCCGTTTCACACGGCGGTTGCTCTTCTCTTCCCCGTATTTGAAATCGCCGATCAGGGGATGTCCCATGCTCGCCAGATGCGCCCTGATCTGATGGGGCTTTCCGGTAATCAGTTCCACTTCCAGGTAGGTGTACCCTCCTCTTGCATTGAGGGGGACATAACTGGTCTCAATGTAATCCTGCGCGGATTCCCGATCCCGTCCGTAATCCTGTCCTCTGAACACTCTTTCCCCCAGGAAATCCTGCCGGCTGTCGTCTTTCTTCCTCTGTCCGGAGATACTCACCTTATTCGTCTTCCCATCTTTACTCAAATAGCCCTGGATCCGGGCAGCCTCCCTTAGTTCGCCCACGCAGATAGTATGATAAAATTTCCGCAGGCTTCTCTCCTTGATATACCGGCTCAGGAACTGCAGCCCGGCCAGCGACTTCCCACACAATACAATGCCGCTGGTATTGCGGTCGAGACGGTTACAGACGGAAGGGCGGAACGTGTGAAGTTCCTCCGCCAGTCCTGCATTGCCCTGCAGCAGATAACCAATCATCCATTCATTTAAGCTACAGTCCTCCGGTTTTGCCTTCTGGGTCAGGATCCCTGCGGGTTTATTCAGGAACAGGAAATCATCATCCTCGTAAAGTACCTGGATTCCTTTCAGAAGCCTGTATGCCCTTTCATATTCCGATGTGAAAGAATCGCGTTTTCCGGCAGGATTCTGCCTCCCTGCCGATGCCGGTCTTCCTGCTGAAGCCGATTTTCCCACCGACTCCGTTCTTCCCGTAAACTTCTCAAAGGTCTCCCGGGAAAAAAATACGTCCACACAGTCCCCTTCCTCCAGCTTCTCAGAACCCGCTGCCTTTTTGCCGTTCAGGGTGATATTTTTCTTCCGCAGCATTTTATAAAGAAATCCCGTATCAGCATTTGGCAGATACTTATGTAAAAATTTGTCCAGACGCTGTCCCGCCTGGTTTTTTCTGATGATGACCGACTGCATGGCATCTCCTTTGTCTCTCTGTCATAAGCTCCCTGAGTTCTCCCGCTTCACTCCGATTCGGATAATCACTGATAATGCAAGCATGGGACATCAGGCTTGCAGCGCCCAGGGGACAATGTGTCCAAGGAACACATTGGTATGTAACCCTCCCGGCGGATACACGCTGGCCTGCTTTTACAAGACAACACTCTTCAAGGTGGCGATAACCGCCTCCGTCCTGTCCTGATCCGTTTCCAATCCTTTCATCTGCTCCAGCCTGTCCGTATACTTTTTCAGATCCGTAAAGATCTTCACTGTCACATCTTTCAGGCCGTCCATTTTCAGAATATGGTCAATATGCTTATAAAAGTCATTTTCCGCAAAATCCGGTTTCTCCGAATATCCGCAGACGGTATTCCCCTGGACTGCCAGATGACTGACCACATAATTTTTCTGGTATGAGGTAAACACCATATCGCACAGACAGCGCAGCCCCTGACTGTGCTCCTCGATCCTGTCCGCTGCTTCCGCCCCGCAGCTTTTAAACCGCAGGAACATGATGGCATTCACCGCGCTCTTGCTGGCCGGCAGACAGCCCAGGACTGCCACCACCGTCAGCAGGTTCGTCTTCCGCCCTGTCTGGATATAACCGGCCACAAACAAGGAAATGGAAATGCCGAAATAAAGCAGCGTCCGTATGATTTCATACTTTTTCTGAGAATTGATATAATTCGTGGTGCCTTTGTATTTCTCCGCGGAAAATATTCTCGTCAGCTGCATTGGTTAAAATCCTTTCTTTTTCAACAGTCCCATCGCCTTTAAGAGCAGGCCGTGTGGAACCGCTTTCGTAAGACATTGAAAATATTTGATGGGCAGGCTGCAAACGGACATCGACCGCTTATAATAAGAATCCTTCAATGCCAGCGCCACCACTTTGTCCGGGTTTACCATGGTATATTTCTTAATAGATAAAGTGGTGCCTGTCTTCTCCGCAATGTCGAAAAAGGGCGTGTCCACAGGGCCGGGGCAGACACTGGTGACATAGATCCCGGACGCCTTCAGTTCCTCCCCCAGAGCCCTGGAAAAACTAAGCACATATGCCTTTGTGGCCGCATAGACCGCAAAGTCCGGCTGGGGTAAAAACGCGGCGCTGGAAGCCATCTGGATGATCCTGCTGTTCCTGCGCATATAGGGGAGCATACGGTGGGTCAGGGCAGTCAGCGCCTCACAGTTTAAGCGCACCATCTCCTGCGCCGTCATTCGCTCCTGCTCGCTGAAAGGCCCCATCACCCCGAAGCCTGCCGCATTGACCAGTACCCTGACTGTGGCATTTTTCTCGATCAGCAGATCCTCCAGGGCATCCTGCTTTTTCTCATCCGTGATATCCATGGCGATCACCCTTGTCTTATGCTCCAACACCTTCGCCACCTCCTCCAGATGCTCCCTGCTTCTGGCAATCAGCCAGAATTCATCAATGGTAACGAAATAATTGTCCATCTGTAAGGCAAACTCCATGCCGATCCCGGAGGACGCCCCTGTGATAATCGCAACGTTCATGCTCTTTCCTTCCTTTCTATTTTCTACCAGTTTTATTCCTGATATATCCTAACAGACCAATATCATTAGTTTCTAGATGCGTTAGTATTAAAAACTCTTTTAAATCTACTATCATTCCAACTATCACATTTTATGTGTGCAGCTTTACACAATTCTTTCAAAAAACAATCAATGCTTCATTTGTTTTTATATTTCGCTCTTCTAAATCTGCTATAGTAAGAGTATCATAAAACTTATCATATGCATCTAACACATTTTTTTCTTTGTCAAATATAATTGGGATCCTATTCATGGCTCTAGAAAACCCTTGTGAATATATATCGACATTTAATCCGTTTTGATTTTCTGTAAGCTGATATCTAAATCCAAATATATCATCGACCAAAGTTTGCTTCTGACGGATTTTATCCTTATAATTAAAAACACAAATTGTTATAATCGTTGCCAACATCCCAGAAAGAATCGCAGCCACCAACGTTATAATTGCTTGCTGTACTGACATTCTTATCCTCCTATCTATAACCAATTTAACGCCTTGTTCTTAATCTTTAGATACCAGTCTTTCTCGTCCTGAGATACTTTTGCCTGTTCCATTGAATATTCAAAAAACTTTTTAATCTGTTCTGGATTTGGAGTATAATCTGCCCTATATGACTGTTCAAGCATATGAATGAATACATCCAATTCTAAAGGCACTATAACGGATTGACCTCCATAGAAAGCAATGTTCAATGTATGCAATACATAAAAATGTGCGATACATGCTTCATTGATTCTTGGCGCTATAAATAGACAATATGCATTTTTCCCAGTTTCTTTCTTTAGCTTGGCAAGATGCCTTGCAATCGGTTCGCCTTCCGTCTCATACTGCCTTTGGCCGGACTGCATTGTTACTTCTACTGTCAATCCAAAATCTCCATAGTCACAAATAATATCTGCTATATTTCCCTGGGCAGTTGTCATTGGTTGGCCTTTATCATCAAATTTGAGATTGGCCTTTATATTTCCACCATCAAGCATAGTCATTGCCCGCCAAGTATTCCATTCTAGCATCAAAGGTGTATCATATAAAGAATTAGAAATAATATCACAAAATGTTGTCTTCACATCATTGTATGCTTTATATTCTTTTAAATCTCGCACTTGTTGGTCAAGAATTGCATTTTTTCTTTTTTGAATTGCCTCATCTACTTTGTCCTTCAGCTGCTCTATAGTATCTGCTATCGTAAAACTCTCTGTCGATTCCATAATCTCAGATGCCTGTTCAAGCAGTCTTTCTTTGTCGTCCGAATATAATGTGGGCAGTGATGTATCGAATAAATACTCTTTATACTTTTTTTCATTATCTATAAATACAGGTTTTCTGTCCAAATGTTCTAAAAAGAATTCAACCTCTTTTCTTTTTTCAGGCATAATTGAAAGAGAATGACCTCTTTGAGATATTTCGACCATTCCTGTTGCCCTTAAATATCTAAAGCATGCATCTGTGTAATCGCGCAAATTGTTTGCCTTAGTACGGACAAATTTATCCAGAGATTTCTCTTTGGATTCTCTTGTTTTTATGTTGCCTATATCAATATTATCCTGAAATATCTTTTCTATCTCTTTATGTAAATATTCACCCCTAAATATTCTATAGCTTGATTGGGCATTAGCTTTCATTTTTCTGAACTGTCTTATTTTTGTTACAATATCGTCAAATTGCAAATAGTTTGTCAACTGCATTCCAAAAATCATCATTTCATCAAAATTTATGGTTCCTAATTCATTAATCAAGCGAAACATTTCCAAGTAAGGTTTTATTTGGAATCTGCCTTTAAGCCGGGCAGGCTCTTTATGATAAGGGGATGGCAGTTGAAATTTTAATAGCTGCCTCAGCAATATTTCTTCCGTTCTTTTCCCGCTGATAAACCTTTTCCCTGGTTCCGTCAACCTTAATTGGGGGGCTAAATCAACAAATCCTAAAGCCTTTGGTGCCCGGTTAATACGATCTCTTGCGCTAAATGCCATTTCTTTGAAAGAGCCCTCTCCGTTAAAATCTTTTCCCTCCGCTAATTTTTCCATAAATTCTATTTGTGTATCAGTATTCCATATTTTACCCTCGAAATGCTTTCCAAGTAAATCAATCTCAGGAATCATTTTAAGAGGAGATCTGGGTGAAGTTGTAAAAAACAAAGTCTTACTTCTTAGATATGCCATATAATGCTCCAATCTAATAATTAGTCACTATAATATGCTTTGCATCTGCCTTAAACCTGTTTCTTATATTTACAGCATAAGATTTACTGTATTCTTCTACAATATATTTTCCATATAATTCTTCTGTTAAAGAAGTTTTACCGATTACCAAAAGTGCTTTGCCGGAAAGATTTCTAAAATCATTCGCAAGCCTTCTATGCTCGTCTTCTCCAAACCCTTCTTTATAATTTTCATTTCCATAGTCACTGAAAATACAATCATAAGGCGGATCCAGAAAAATGAAATCATTTTCATCTGCCATATTAAAGATCTCTGAATAATCTAAATTATAAATTTCGGCCTGTTGCAAAAGCTTAAAATGCTCGTCCGTTATGAGTTTCGTATTAAAATGCTTATATCTTCCAAAGGGAACATTATATTCCCCATTCGCATTATATCTTATCATGCCTGAGTATGCTGTCTTATTTATAAAATAATATACAACCGAATCGAGATAAGTTGTTTCCGTCTTGTGATTAAAGGCATCCCTCATCAGGTAATACAGTGATTCGTTCTTATTAGCAATGCGTTCTTTTGGGCTTTTTGCCTTTAACTCCTCGTATTCTTTCTGATTTTGCTCATATACGTTTTGCAGCACATCCAATTGTTCTCTTGCTTCAGGATACTTTTGCTTCATTTCCTGATAAAAGTAATATAACCTGTAATTAATGTCATTTATAATAGCTTTCTCTGGCTGAAGATAGAAAAACAAAGCGCCTCCACCAAAAAAAGGTTCTATATATCGCGAGTATTTTCTTGGCATATTGTTTATAAAATGAATGATTTCCCTTGACTTTCCACCTCTGTACTTAATCATTGGATTCATACATACTTTCTCCTTTGATTTGCATAAAAAGTTGATGTCTCCAATTTTGTCAAATCTATATCAAAGATCATCGAAAGCCCCATAACGTTTGTACTTTTAGAACTTTCGCTTCCTGTTTTAGAAACGGAATCCACACGCACGTTAATATTTGTAGTCGCCATAGATGAAATCACTCCTTTTAATTCTCTATTATATGTGCAATTGTAAACGCTGTCAACACGATTAAGCATACTGTTTTACGTTATCGGTAACCGTCCAGCCTTCATAGTTCCAGGCGGTTTGGGTTTGCGGAGGAAGGGACGGCGGCGCCATGCTGTCCTGATTTTTCGCAATTTGTAATGATTCAAAGCCAAGTAATCGTGCCTGCATGGACGAAAGCCACTATAAGCCCTCTTGACAAATATCGTATGAACCATGTGCCAAAGAAACTCAGAATATTTCCACCTGTGCAGTTGGATGCTTCAAGGAGCATCCAATCTGACTCTCACATTTACAAAACTCGCGCGTGCTAATCCAACGCCCCGCCTGCACTGCCATAAATGGCATGCAGACAGGGCATTGGCAGGATACAGGCGCGGGGGAGGCAGGGGGACTTTCTGCGGCGTGAGCGAGATGTGGAGAGGAGACTCCGGCGAAACGAGCCCCTCTGGCGAGTTTTGCCGTGCATGAGGCTCATCGGAACGCCCATCGAGCCGTCGCAGAAAGTCCCCCTGCCTCCCCCGCGCCGTCCCTTCCTCCACAACCCCAAGCCGCCTGGCACGATCGGAGCTGAACCGTTGCCATTGTCGGTCGGATCTTTGACTCAGCAGTTCCTGACCAGTCCTTCCTCCGGAAAATCCTTCAGGAGCCTCAGAACACCCTCAAGGGTTTCCGGAACCGCTTCCGGAATCAGTTCCAGAACCATGATTGCATTCAGGCACCACTGGGCAGTGAAGTTGGTGCTGATCCAGGGAATCTCGGGCAGCTTCCGAAGATTTCCGCAATGGTCTGCGTAAACGGGAGTGAAGCCTTCGGTGTCCGTGCCGGGGATCAGCGCCCGGAACAGATATTGTACGGTCTTTTCCGCAAGGGATTTATCTTGGAAAAACCGGGCTCCGTAGGCAGCCATGGCCGCGGCCATAACGGGATACTGGAACCTTCGCCCCTCCGTGAGACCGCCTGACTCCCGAAGCTGCTCCCCGGGAGTCAGGTAATAAAATCTGCCGTATTCGGCAATCTGCCTCTTCCACTCCTCATCCTCCAGCATTTCAGCCAGCTCCATCCATATCTGGGGGCCTCCCAGGGCAATCTGGAGATGCGTGCCGCCGGTGGCGCTTTCCCCGATATATCCCAGATGTCCGGAAAACGGATCGTACTCAAAATCAGGCCCGGATACCAGTCCCAGGGGCGACGCTTCAATGTCCCTCATTCCGATGCGGATCTTCTCCAGACAGCCGGAGTCCAGGAAACGCTCAAAGCGTGTCATCCAGTTGGAGACCATGGCCGACCAGTCGGGACCGCTTCTGGCATGGGTGGGGAAACTGCCTTTGCCCTCCCGGTATACATACCGGAGAGGATCCATATCCAGAAGGGCATAATCCGCGTTTTCCGCGTCATCGAAAATGTCTTCCATACGCCTGTCACAGAGCAGAAAATAGTGATATCGGTAATGTCCTGCCATTCCGATCCGGATCTCCTTGCAGGGACAGCCCCAGTGACGGATGCCGTGCCTGGTGCCAAGCCCTTTCAGACCGCCCAGGTGATAGGTGTCCACATCGGATGCATGGCGCGTCATCGCTTCCGCCATTGTCAGGATATCGCCGCGCCCCGTCCTGAGGAAGGCCAGCCAGAGCCACATGGTAGGCATCAGCTCTGTATTCTGCCACGCATATCCGCCAATATCATACCTCCAGATATGGCGGAAGGCATCATAGGTATGCATCACATCACCATAGTCGTAAATGCCGTACCAGTGCCTGTTTTCGATTTCCTGTCGATAAAAGTCCACCGCCCGATCCAACTGACCTTCCAGCCAACGGAGACTCTCCGACCGTCCTGACGGGAGGCTCCAGAGACCGAATGCCCTCACGCGATGATAGTAGGACGGATCCGCGAAATACAGCGGCGGGCTGGAGACGGAATCGCCAAACTGCCGCAGGGCATCCTCCGACGGAATGATTTCCGAACAGAAATCGATGCTGCAGTCGTTTGTGTTTGCCACGCCGCAGGGCGTTGCCCCGTAATCGGGAAACCCCTCGTAACAGGTATCGACATAAGCCCTCCTGTCGTAATGGCGGTAATCATAGGCCTCCGCCGACGGGGAATAAATCCAGATCGTGGCCCTGGCGATTTCCCGGGAAAGTCCCTCCAGCTCCAGGCCGGAGGGGTGCTTCTGCCAGAAATCCCGAAGCCCTGCCAGCACGCCGCCGCCAGCGCCGCCAAACGCCATTGTGCCCTTTGCGCGGACACCGTGAAGCGCGTTCAGAAAACAGACCTCCTCTTCCACCGTCTTCTTTCGAATGCTAAAATGAAGATCGCTGTCCTGCGAAAGCTGATAGTGATCCCACAGAGGCGAATCGGAAGCCGTCCGCCTGAGACGCTCCAGGTCATCCGGGGACAGGAAAAAATCCGTAGGAAGACCGTGATCCCTGTCCTCCGGCGAACCCCCTGCCGCCGTCACTCTGTCTGCCGCAAGAGGAATCCCTCTGATCTGGGCATCATAGATGCTGCCGGGATGCTTGTGATCCCACACAAGCATAAGGCTGGCGGCCTCATGAAAATCGCCATAATCTGTGCCGAACCGGATATGGCGGTCAAAGGTGTCCCCCTCCAGGGGACATTGCAGTTCAATGCCGATTCCCTTGAGAAAATCCCTGTTTTCATCCCCGTCGTAGAGAAAAGTGTGCTGGATATCGAGACGGCAGGTATCCCTGTAGATCCGCATCCGCAGAATAAAGGGAATCTGCTCCTCCCCGGTCTGCACAAGGCGATGGATGCCACGAAAGCAGAAGCTCCACATCAGCGGCCCCCTGTCTTCGAGGCTTACGCTTGAGAGGATGCCTTCTCCAAGGTATTCTGTTCTTGAGGCAGAATGCTCCGTCCGGCTGCGCCTCTCAAGAATCAGCTTCAGGACGGCGCAGGCAGCCCGGCATTCTCCCTGGACGGTCAGATTCCGAAACAGTTCCCGTCCCTGCCGGGGAATGAAGAGAGACATTTTCTCAGAGTGAAACTGCCAGCCGGCCTCCGTTTCCGTACAGCCGACTTCTTCTTTTTTCCCGGATAAAGCTGTCATTTCCGCCTTGTATGTATGATTTCCACAGGGATTCTCTTCCTGGAAATTTTCCCCGTGGGTCAGATCACTCCAGGTAAGTATGGCTTCCTTTCCCATGAGACCGCTGTCTGCCGTGTGAGCCATCCACTTCACGCTGCCGTCCGGCCAGAAGGCTACAGGTCTGGACTGCAGAGGGATATCCCTGCCATCCGCGCTCCGCAGGCAGAAGCTGCCGCCCCGCACCCTGCCTCTCTCCCAGATACTTCCAAACTGTGTATAGCCAAAGGCTCTCCGGCCCTCCAATAAATGCAATTTCATCGAAATCCTCCTTTCTGCGCTGCTCTGTTCTCAACCCTGTTGAGCTGTACATAAGCGACTTTATATTCATTTTCTATTCTTCTTCCACTTTTGTTTTACTGTGCCCGGAAGTAATCTGCCTGTACTGTGAGGGAGTCATCCCTGTGTTTTTCTTAAAGACGGTGCTGAAATATAATTGCTCATATCCCAGCGTGGCCGCCAGATCTTTCACAGGAATCTGCGGATTGTCCTCCAGCAGACGGACCGCGTACCGGATTTTCTCCCCGGAGACAAAATCGTTATATGTCTTTCCGGTATATTTCAGGAAAATCTTGCGGACGTAGGGCTGGCTTACCTGAAAAATGCCGCAGACCTCCTGCAGGGAATAATTGCGGCTCAGCTGTTTCAGAGCCATGGATTGAATGCGCTCAAACAACTCCCGTTCCCTGTCGTCGGACGAGTCTCCTCCATTGATGTGTGGCCGCAGAATATGAATCAGACATTCCAGAATCTCTTCGTAGCTGTCCAGCGCCGGAAGCTTTTCGTCTATCTGCTCATCCATGGAAAAGGGATCTTTGTCCAGCACGCCTGCCCGCGCGCATAAAGCCGTGATACTGTGGATTCTGCGCCGCAGATGGGCAATGGGCATACGGTCTCTTTTCCAGAGCAGGAAAATCTCCTGCAGCAGCTGCCACACGGCATCCCACTTTCTGGACATGACGGATTCCTCCAGCTTCCGACAGAGAACGCTGTCCCCGCCGTAGCGCTCTGCGGATTCCAGCTGCTCTCTGAGTTCCGCCTCCGCGCAGCATGGAAAGCTTCCCGGGATCACCATTTTCAGCGTCAGGTTGCGGCAGGTATCCCGAAGCGCCGCTATGACAGGGACGGAAGACGGAAAAGAAAAGGAATGTACGCAGAGGCCGGTGGCGGGCAGCCAGGATTCCCGGGACAGCTTCACAGTGACGTAGCGGATGATCTCCGCGGCGGCGGATTCCGGCAGGAAGAAAAGGACCGCGCTCTGGTAATGCAGATAAAGGAGTGAATCACTGGCATGACTGACACAGGAAAGCACCCTGGCGAAATTCCCCGGGTAATAGATCAGAAGCACCTGGCAGGGAACACAGCCCTGCCGGGAGAGCAGCTCTTCAAACTGCGCCTGGTCATTATATGTGAAGGCCTGTTCGAGGAGGACGCGGGCTGCCGAAAGGCATTCTCTCCGGCAGGTTTCCCTGATCTGGATCAGGACTTTCTCAAATTCTTCCTGATCCACAGGCTTTGTGATAAAGGCGTCGATATTCAGGGGCACTGCCGTCCGGGCGTACTCAAAGGACCGGTAGCCGGTGATGATGATAATGTGCATATGGGGATAAAAGCCACGGGCCTTCTCCGCCAGCTGCAGGCCGTCCATTCCGGCCATCCGGATATCGGAGACCAGCAGGTCGACAGCGGAAGCCTCAAGAAATTCCAGAGCCTCCTCCGCTCTGGCACACTGGGAGACCACCGTGAAATCCTCCATCCGGGACAATAGTCTGCTTAAAAAACGCCGCATGGGAGGCTCGTCCTCCACAATCATAACTCTCAAACAATTCGACTGCTGCATACTGCTCCACCTCCACTCAAGCCCGATCCCCCGAGTCCCGGGCATCCCGTTCTGTCCCGCCCTCCAGAATGACCTGGAAGCCGCCGCCGGAAGCATTTTCCATGGAATATCGGAAGGTATCCCCGTAAAACAGCGACATCCGGATCAGGGTATTTCGAAGCCCGATATGAGTATCCTCCTGTGCGGGCGTTTCCAGGATGGCGGCCTGCCTGATCCTGCGGTCGATCTCATCCCGCATCTCGCAGAGCTCCCGGGCAGGCATTCCGGCGCCGTTGTCCCGAATGATGAGACACCAGCGCCCTTCCCTCCTATATCCTTTGACCAGGATTTCCAGTTTCGTGTGTTCCGCGTCAAAGGCATGTTCAAAGATATTTTCCACAAAAGGCTGCAGGGTAATGCGCAGGGTTCTAAGCTCCCGTATGGCCGGATCACATTCCGTGACATATTCCAGGTTGTCCTCGAAGCGAAGCTTCATGAGATTCAGGTACATTTCCGTATTATGAAATTCTTCCCCGAAGGTAGCCGTGTTACTCTCCTTCTCCGTGATGGCGTATTTCAGCACGGCGGAGAGCATCCGGCAGGAATTGTAAATGCGCTGGTCTCCGCTGTCCGCTCCCATAATGCCGATCATATTCAGGGTGTTATAGAGGAAATGGGGATTGATCTGAGCCTGGAGATAATGAAGGCGCTCCTTTGTCTGCAGCGTCGTGAGGGCAATCTCGTTCTCCATCATCTGCTCCAGCCGTCTGCGCATACGGAAAAATTCATCATAGAGAAGCTGCACCTCATGAAACGGCGTTCTCTTTCTGTCGTCGGAATCCTCTGTGAGATTCTGCACGGTGGTATCCTGCATTTTCCTGGTAAACAAAATCAGCGGGGCAGACATTCTATGGGCAAAAATGCAGATCATTGCCAGCGTGAGCAGAGTCACGGACAGGCCGATAATGCCGATCAGGATAAAGTCTGTGCGCTGCTCCTTCAATACCGTCTCCACAGCCATCACGGCTGTCACCTGAATATGGCTGTCCTCCTTGCAGATTGTGGTCACTAAATAATCTTTCCTCAGAGAGGGAATCAGGGAATCCATGTCTATCACCCGGGCTTCCTCCCTCAGGGGAAATCCCCCGCTCTTATAAATCAGACTGCCGTCCCGTGAGATCATGATATCAATCCCGTACAGATCCCCCACCGAGAGGAGCCGGGACAGGTTCTCACCGGTTAGCTGGACCGCCAGGAATCCCACCACATTGCCGGGATTGCGCACGGAACGCGCCAGGGAGAAGCCTGCGGTCTCCGTGTTCGGCAGAATCTGCTCCGATACAGGAAGCAGGATCTCCTTTCCGTAATTGTCCTGTGCGGTCCGAATCCAGTCATACTGCTCCAGGCTTCCCTCCGGAAGCCTGTAAATATAATTGTAGGGACGGTTATAGGCTTCATTGGTCATAAAGTATCCTTCTTCATTGAAAAAGGTAACGCGATAGGAAGAGCTGACATACGGATAGGAGCTGATGGCCTCCACAAGGCTGTTGTAGCATCGGGATTTCTCATAAGAAGAGAGATTCCGGTAAGTGAGGCTTGTGGCGGAGGTGACAAAGCTTTCGTGGGATACGATGTCCAGGGAGATAAAGGACATGGTATTCCAGATGGATTCCAGCTGCGTGCTTAAAAGCTCAGCCGTATAGTCCACCGTGCTCTGCATCTCCCGTTTACCGGCATTCCATTTCCACTGAAACAGAATGCCGATAATACAGAACAGAGGAATCAGCGCGGCCACAAGGTAAGTGAGCAAAAGCCGGCTCAAAAATCCTTTTTTCTTTTTGTTCTCTGCGGACACGGAAAACGCCTCCTTTCCCTGCTCACACCGCATTTCCATGCTTACGCTGCCTCTCTCTGCTCACACCGCCTGTGGCAGTCATCCCTTTACGGAGCCGGCAGTCATGCCCTCCAGAATCTGCCTGTTCAGAAAAATGTACAGCAGAACCAGCGGCAGGGATACCACAATGGCCGCGGTGAATAAGTGGCCGTAATCGGTGGTCCAGGCCGATTTCAGGGAATATACAAAAAGCTGTACTGTCTGTGTGCTGGAGCCGGACATATAATACTGCGGATTCTCAAAATCATTGTAGATCAGGACAGAACGCAGTATGATCACGGTAGCCGTAATGGGCTTGAGCAGAGGAAACAGAATCCTGACATACAGGCTCAGGCTTCCGCAGCCGTCGATGACAGCCGCCTCGTCGATCTCTGTGGGCAGAGAACTGATATATCCCTTATAGAGCATGACCGCAAACGGGAACATGGTAGCCACCTCCACCAGACACAGGCCTGCCAGCGTGTTAGCCACGTGCAGAAGATTTAGCATCCAATAGGTGGGGATGACGGAGGCGGGAACGATCAGTCCGGCCACAATCAGTTTATTGGAGAACCTGCTCAGCCAGCCTTTCCTGCGCTGCATGATGACTGCCGTGGCGGATGCCGCCAGCACCAGGAAAAATATGGAGATCAGCGTAATCAACAGACTGTTTTTAAATGCCCGAAGCAACGCGCTGTGCTGGTACTGAAATATATATTTCAGGTTTTCCAGAAAGCTGAACTCCTTCGGAAATGAGAGCGTCAGTCCGGCGGCGTCCTCTGTGTTTTTGCAGGCAGTGATAATCACAAAATACAAAATCAGCCAGTGTGTAAACAGTGTCATTGCCACCAGGAGTATTTCCAACAGCTTCGAGGCAAAGCTTCTCTTCTTGATCATGATATTTCCGCCTCCCTTTTTGCGATGAAGGAATTGACAGGAAAGACAATCAGCGCCACCGCGATAAACAAGATCACGTTTCCGGCAGTCGCAAGACCGTAGCTTCCCCGGGCAAAGAGCTTATAGACAGCTGTGCCCAAAACCTCCGAGGAATATCCCGGCCCGCCGCCTGTGAGGGCCTGGATCAGGTCATAGCTGCGCAGCCCGCCGATGAGACACAGCGTCAGTACCGTATTGATGGACGGCATCAGCAGGGGCAGTGTGATTTTACGGAAAATATTCCATGGGCTGGCTCCGTCAATCGCCGCCGCCTCAGTATAGGATTTGGGTATGGCACAGATCCCGGCGATCAGGATAATCGTCACAGTACCGATGCCCTTCCATATGTCGGCGATCATACAGGAGGCAAGCGCATAATGCTTATCGGTGAGCCAGCGGATGGCGTCAAAGCCCATTGCGTTAAGGAACTGATTCACCACGCCGGCAGGCTCCAGCAGCGCCCGAAAAGCCAAAGCCACCACCACATTTCCCAGCAGATAAGGAAAAAAAATAACAATTTTCAGATAATTGCCGCTGCGGATACCGCTGCAGACGTAGACGGCCAGCGCCAGACCAAGCACAAGCTTGACCAGGCAGGTGACCAAAGCGAAAACAGCCGTATTGATCAAGGCCGTGCGGGTATTTGTCATGGTGAAAAATGTAATAAAATTGTCCAGTCCGATAAATGTGGCGTCTTTCAGGTTCCAGATTGTCATGGAAAAGTAAAAGGAAGCAAAAGTCGGAATGATAAAAACAACCACATAAATCAGCATCCCCGGAGCTGCCATCCAGAGAGGGTATGTTCTTTGATTTCTGTTTTTCATGGAGAATACCTTTCAACGGCATTCCGGTTTCAGGACACGGAAGCCGCTTGTGAGAGAACGGCAGAACCCGCAAACAGGTCTTTGGGTTCTGCCGTAAGGTTTATAGAATATGTGTGAGATTACCATCCGGCAACGCCCTTTTGCTGGGCGTCAATCGTGTTATCCTTCTCAATCTCCGCAATCGCCTCCTCGGGAGTATATTCCCCGGTTTCTGCCATCTGCAGAATCGTAACCATGTTGGAGCCCTTAATGTTGCAGGAATATTCCATCACGGAGGTGGAGGACTTGGCCACCCACTCCTGCGCTTCCCTGGCGGCGTCGGAAATGGTATCCGGAAGGGTCACGTTGTTGAGCATAAACGCGCCCGTGGGAGTCGTCACCTGGCAATAGGCGTCGATGGCCTCACCGGTAGTGAGATATTCCATCAGGGCAAGGGCACACGCCTCCTTCTCGGGAGCAATATTCTTGCTCATACACCATGCCACCGGCATCCATGTAGCTACGCCCCGCACCTCGGAGGAGGTATCCGGAAGAGGGAAAAAACCGATGTCCCCCGCCTTGTCCGGCGCCACATTGGAGATGGTGGACATGATATTAGTGCGGGAAAACGTCATCACTGCGTCCCCGTTTGCCAGATCGATGGCTGATTTCTCGAAGCTGACCGCCAGAGGGTCATCGCTCTGGTATCCCTTGGTATAGAGATCGTTCAGCTTGCGCAGTCCTCTCATGAAGGTCTCTGAGTCGTGCAGCTCCACTTCCCGGTTGGTATATTTCTCCGCAAAGCCGGGATCTTCGTTCCACACATAATAATACTGGGACAGGAACAGGATCTGGGAACCGGCGCCGTCGCTGTAAGGAGTGACCACGGGAACCTTGTCCATGCTGGTCTTGATCGTCTCACAGTTATCCAGAAACTCTTCCCACGTGGTCGGTATTTCCAGATTCAGTTCCTCGTAGACCTTTCTGTTGTAGAAGCAGCCTGCCACATTGGACGTGGTGAGCGGAATACAGTATACCGCCTTCCCGTCCGCATCGGATACCAGATCCAGGTAAGAGGATGCCACATTTTCACGGATCCAGTCCTGTCCGGACAGATCGTAAATATTTGCGGCGGGATCCAGCTTGTCAAGCTGCGCGCCGATAGAACTCTGGAACAGATCGGGCAGATTGCCCGTAGCTGCCCGGACTTCCAGGGTATATACGGATTCCTCGGAATTGGAAGAAAGCAATTCCACTTTAATCTTACATCCGGTCAGTTCGGAAAACGCGTCAAGCTGCGCCTGGAGCGCATCTCCCACTTCGCCGGTGGTAGAATGGGCAATATTGAGGGTGACGCCCTCAAAGTTCCATTCCTGATCCTCCTCGAACTGCACGGAGTCGGACGATGCCGCCAGGCTGCCTGCCGGCTCCTGTGACACGGAAGAGCTGCTCTCCGTACCCGGATCCGCCGAAGAGGAGGTTCCCGGGCTGCCGCAGGCGGCAAGACCCAGCGTACAGCTTAAGGCCAGTGCGAGTGCCAGTTTCTTTTTCATAGAATTTCCTCCATTCTGAAGCAGAACTGTCTGCTGCTTCGGTGAGATATGTTGTTTACAGACAGCCCAACGGCCTGCCTGGGCTGTTGTGTCTCGGTACGGTTATAGTGTACCTGAAACATCGGATCCATTCTATGAAAAATCAGAAACGGCCACATCAAAAAAAAGCAAACAACACGGCACAAGGTCAGTACATCAGTGTGCGCTAATCCTGAAGCAATGAGCGCTTGACGCAATGATGTACGGGCTCATTTCTCGTGGGAATGACGTTTATGGATATTACGTATGGTTTTCTTTTTGGGCTTCCGCTGCGGATTCTGCCCTGTCGTATTCCCCGTGCGGAGAACTGTCTTCCCTCCGGGTATACTTTTACCGGCTCCCTCCGCCGGCTTTCCTGCAGTATACTCTTCCTGCTTTCCCGCCGTATGCCCCGCCGCCCCTTTCCGGGTCTCCTTCCGCGGACGGATCAGGCACTTTTTATCAAATCCGATGAGATCTGTCCTGCCCGCTTTTGTCAGCGCTTCCTGGACCAAGTCATAGTTTTTCGGGTTCCGGTACTGTATCAATGCCCTCTGCATCGCTTTCTCGTGGGGGTTCCTGCACACATACACCGGCTTCATGTCCCGGGGATCCAGTCCCGTATAATACATGACTGTGGACAGGGTGGAGGGCGTGGGGTAGAAATCCTGCACCTGCTCCGGCATATAGCCCAGATCCCTCAAGTATTCCGCCAGTTCGACGGCCTCCTTCAAGGTGGAGCCGGGGTGGGAGGACATCAGGTAGGGCACCAGGAACTGGTTTTTACCCATCTGCGCATTCAGTTTCTTATATTTGGCAGTAAAACGCTCATAGACCGCATTTTCCGGCTTTCCCATCCTGCGCAGCACCGCGTCGGAGATATGCTCCGGCGCCACCTTCAGCTGCCCGCTCACATGATGTTCCACCAGCTCGCGGAAAAAGGTGTCGTCGGGATCCGCCAGCAGATAGTCAAAGCGGATGCCGGAGCGCACAAAGACCTTTTTCACCCCCGGGAGCGCCCGAAGCTTCCTTAACAGCTCCAGGTAATCCCTGTGATCCACATAGAGATTCTTACAGGGGGTGGGAAACAGACACTGTTTGTTCTTACAGACGCCATGTGTCATCTGCTTTTCGCAGGAGGGATGACGGAAATTGGCCGTGGGACCTCCCACATCGTGGATATATCCCTTGAAGTCCGGCTCCTTTATCAGCAGCTCCGCTTCCCGGAGAATGGACTCATGGCTTCTGACCTGCACCGTCCTGCCCTGATGGAAGGTCAGCGCACAGAAGCTGCATCCGCCGAAGCATCCCCGGCTGCTGATCAGGGAAAACCTGATCTCCGCGATGGCCGGCACCCCTCCCTTTTCCTCATAGGAGGGATGGTATGTCCGCATATAGGGCAGGGCATAGACATCATCCATCTCCTGTGTGGTAAGGGGCGGCTGGGGCGGATTCTGCACCACATAGATCCCGTTGGGATACCCCTCCACCAGAACCCTGCCGTTGCAGAAATCCGTGTTTTCGTGCTGGATGGCAAAGCTTTTGGCGTACAGGGCCTTGTCCGCCTTCATCTCCTCATAGGAGGGCAGCTCTATTGCATGATAGATCCCGGAAATGTCTTTTGTGCGGTAAACCGTTCCGGGTACAAAGGTAATATCCGACACTGCAATCCCGCCCGCCAGGGCGTCCGCGATCTCCACAATGGACTTCTCCCCCATGCCGTAGGAAATGAGATCCGCCTGGCTGTCCAGCAGCACGGAGCGCTTAAAACAGTCCGTCCAGTAATCGTAATGCGCCATGCGGCGCAGGCTTGCCTCGATCCCGCCGATGATCACGGGAACATCCTTATAAGTCCTGCGGATCAGGTTCCCGTAGACCACTGCGGCATGGTCGGGTCGCTTTCCCGTCTCCCCGCCGGGGGTGTAGGCGTCCGTGGGACGACGTTTCTTAGACACGGAATAATGATTCACGCAGCTGTCCATATTGCCGGCGGAGACGAGAAACCCCAGCCGGGGACGCCCCAGAACGGAAATGCTGTCGTCCCTTTTCCAGTCCGGCTGAGAGATGATCCCCACCGTATAACCGTGGGCCTGGAGGACACGGCTGATGATGGCATGCCCAAAGGAGGGATGATCCACATAGGCATCCCCGATGACGTACACAAAGTCAAGCTGTTCGATTCCCTGTTCCCGCAGTTCTTCGGGAGAAACAGGCAAAAAACCGTTTCCCTTCCGAAAAGAATTCTCAAAAAAATCCATAATAATCCTCGATATAATAATCTGCCAGTTCCTTTTTCGCATCCCTGTCCGGAACCGAATATGCATCCTCCACGGCGCAGACTTTCATGCCCGCATTCTTGCCGGCGCGGATGCCGGGTATGATATCCTCGAACACCAGACAGCGTTCACAGGCTGTGCCCAGCCCTTTCGCCGCCGCAAAGTAAATATCCGGCGAAGGCTTGCCCCGTTCCACTTCACTTCCTGTCACGATACAGGTAAAATATTCCCTTAACCGGTGTACCTTGGCTATGTTTTCCACCAGCTCCCGGGAATTGCTTGTGGCAATGCCAAGCCGGAGCCCTCTCTCTCGGCATCCTGCCAGAAATTCGGGGATTCCCGGCTTTAACGGCACCTCATGCAGATACTTGTCCCAGGCCATTTCGTTCCAGGTACGCTTGATCTCATCCAGAGTGTCGGGAATGGGAAAATGCTCCTTGAAATAAACCGCCGTCTCATGAAAGCTCATGCCCTCTATCTTAGACTGCATCCCCTGCGGCACTTCGATTCCGAACTGTCCCAGGTATTCGATATCTATCTCATGCCAGATCCACATGGAGTCCACCAGGGAACCGTCCATGTCAAAAATGACGGCATCAATATCCCTCAACATATCAGATTTTATGCTGTCAGATTTTATGCTGTCAGATTTTATACTGCCGGTTTTCATATCATCCCTCCTGCGCTAATACCCTGTTTCGTTCCTGTCTGCTCTCAGGCGTTCTTCCTCCTGTGAAGTCAGGGGACGGTACTCGCCCGCCTCCAGCCCGTCATCCAGGTCGACACCGCCGAACCGGATTCTCTTTAACGCGGTTACCTGATTCCCCACTGCCTGCAGCATCCGCTTCACCTGATGGTACTTTCCCTCCTGTATGGTCAGATGGAGAATATTTTCTGACACTGCATCCACCTTTGCCGGTAATGTCAGCCTGTCCTCCCCAATGTCCACGCCCTGTTCCAGCCGTTGGATATCCTCTGCCGACAGCGCGTGGACCACAGTCACTTCATAGGTCTTATCCACATGTCTTTTCGGGGAAAGAAGACGATGCGTCAGTTCCCCGTCGTTGGTCAGGATCAGAAGCCCCTCCGTGTCCTTGTCCAGCCTGCCCATGGGAAACAGGTCCTTTCTCCCCTCGGGCGCCAGCAGTTCCACCACCGTGCCCGCGGTGTTATCCTGCGTGGCGGATACCACGCCCCGGGGCTTGTTCAACATGTAATAGACATATCTCTGATAAGTCAATGTTTTCCCCTGAAACGCCACCTGATCCTTCTGCTCTGCTATTTTCTGATCCGCGGACCGCACCACCTGGCCGTTGACGGATACGAGTCCTTTTCTGACAAATTCCCTTACCTGGCTGCGGCTGCCAATATTCAGTTCGCACAAATATCTGTCAAGACGCATAAAACCTCACAAAATAAACATATACAAGTATAGGAGCACTCAGGAGCCCGTAAAAGGAGTCGATCATGCCACATGAAAGCTTATACAGCAAAACCTATGACACAAAATCTTATGACACAAAAATACCTTTGATGAAGCTGTCCGGAATCCGGCTGCTTGGCACGCTCCTGTTTCTGCTGTTCACCGCCTGTATCCTGACCCATTCGGAACTCAGCTTGAATTATGCCGCCATGGGCCTTAAGCTGTGGCTGGATAAAATGATTCCCTCCCTGCTTCCTTTTATGATCCTGTCTGGGATCGTCATAAGGCTGGGGCTGACGGAAAATATCGCTTCCTTCGTCTATCCCCTGATCCGCCCGCTCTACCGGATCAGCAAAAATGCCTGTTACTGCATGATGCTCGGCTTTCTGTGCGGTTTTCCCATGGGGGCAAGGGTGGTGGCTGATCTCTATGCGCGGGGACAGATCACCAGGGAAGAAGGAGAATACCTGCTGTGCTTCTGTAATAATATCGGTCCGGTCTACTATTGCAGCTTTGTGCTGCCACTGCTGCACAGGGAACTGACCGCGCCCTATCTCTTCGGCATGTATGGGATTCCCGCCCTGTACGGGATCTTCCTGCGTTATACCAGGTATCGCAGCCTGAACCGCCTGCTCTTACCTGGAAAGGGCACGGGCGAACTGCAAATCTGCGGAGGTACCGTTTCCGGATCCCACTCCCGCAGCTCGTCACACTTACATAGCCTGTCACGCTCCCGCAGCTCGTCACATTACCGCCCCTCCGGGCAATTTGTCCGCAGGGGGGAACGCCTGCTCTCCGAAACAGACCGGGCCATCAACGCTGCCCTCCGAAGCATCCTGACCCTTGGAGGCTATATGATCCTGTTCAATCTGTTGAACCTGATCCCCCATGTGCTTCTGGGAAAGCAGATCCCTCTGCCGGCGCCGCTGTTTGAGATCACGGGAGGACTGAGCCTCTTACAGGCACAGGCTCCGCTCTACAGCCTTCTGGCGCTGTCCTTCGGCGGATTTTCCTGCATTGCCCAGACCTACAGCTGTATCAGGGACACTGACCTTTCCATTGTGGATTACATGTTACATAAAGTAATCCTGACACTGCTCAACGCACTGTTCTATCTCGGCTGGTTCCTGCTGTCGCCCAGTTCTTTCCTGCGCTGACGGCGGCGGTTTCTGCGTTTCCGGTAGGAAAGATACTGTGAGATAAAAAATACAATAAACAAAAGCAGGACGAATACCAGACAAAGCTTTAAAAAGCTTAGAAAACTGACCTCCTGCTCTTCCTCTGCCTGTTCCGAGACTGCAGGCCGGAAGGTGGTAGTGCCGGGACGTTCCTTTGTCTCCTCAGGAACCGTCTCCCCCGATGGGGAAAGAACTGTCCCGCCGGCTGCCGGAATCGTCCCGTCCTGATGCTCCCGGGAAGACAGGCTGCCGTTTTCCGGTTCCTCCACAGCCATTTCAGGCACTGTCAGCAGATTGCTGTCCGTATAGAGATCATAAGGGTTATAGGCTCGAAATATGATTTCCGGCTTCACGCCGGCAGGTATTTCCAGTTCCAGCTGGAAAGTATCCCTGTAGGCGCCGGTCAGCGCATCACAGCCTGGCCAGATCTCTCTCGCGCTGAAAGTGGCTCCTCCGTTCAGGCTGTAGCTGTAATACATCAATAGGGAATCGTAATCCGCCGCCGTTACATTTACGGCAAGCACACCATCCCTGATCACCGGTCTGCCGTCGTCTCCCGTTTCCGGGGCAATCTCACAGAAATCCGGTTCCGTGTCATCATTTTTCGTAAGACTGTTTAACGACGTTGCGCTTGCCTCTGTCAGGGAGTGACCGGAATAATCCACCCCAAGCTCACTGCTGCTGAGCCCGAAATACCGGGCCACCGCCGTGGCATCCGCAATGCCAAAATTTTTCAGATCCGAATCCGAATCGCAGTAGCCTGTGTCTCTCTCATTGTCCACATGGCAGTGTTCGATGATCAGTGCCGGCAGTCCCCGTTCCACAGATTCCCGGATAATGCCATAATAATCACCCTTGTCCCCCAGCCTTGTCTTCACTCCGCGGACCAGCAGTCCCATCTCTTTGGCTTCCGTGAGAAATTCATAACCAAACTGCATGCCGTAGCCGTTATAGGGGGAAACGGAAGATACCCACACCTCTGACCCGAACAGTTCATGATTTTCCGAAGCGTTATAGTGTATACTGAACATGAAGTCAGCGTCCACGCCGACGGCAAATTCCGCCCGCTCTTCGAGCGTCATCGATACATCTTCCGTTCTGGTCAGATAGACCTCCACTCCATCGTATTTTGTCAATTCATCATACATTGCCCGTGCGGTAGTCATGGTCATGAATTTTTCTTCATGGTTATTTTCAAGGGTTCCCCTGTTATTTCCGCCATGCCCCGGGTCTATCACAATCACAAGCTTATCACCTATATCCTGCAGCCTGTCGGCAGCTTCCGTCTCCAGCGGGTTCAGGATCATCAAAACCAGGGCAGCCAACACGGTAATACACTGAATAAATCTGTTAATCATAGTACTCCTCATTTTATAGCAAAAGAATATATACTGCTTAACGATTTCATCTGCCGTGAAACCAGACTGCATAACGCTGACCAGTTCAATCGCACGATTATATTAGGCAATATTCAGCGTTATGCAGTATAAAATCTTTCAGAAAGAACCAGCTTCCTCGCGAAAGCCGGTTCATCACTTTTTAGACCCCTGTTCTTCGCAGCCATGGAAATGCACCTTTTGAACAGTTGTTCTTCCTTTCTGCTTTTTCATTACATCAGATTGATCCCGCTGCTGTTGCCGCCGGCACTCATGGGGATCTCGTCCAGGTCATCCACCGGCTGTAGCGCCTGCCTGTTTGACTGTATGACCTCTTTATATTGGTTCAACGAGTTCAACAGGTTCTCATAATGTCCGCCTGCGGATTGCAGGGCGGAAAGAATCAAGGTTTCCAGTCCTGCCAGCTGCTCCTCGGTATATCTGGCCGCCTGCATTTTCAGTTCATTTGCCTCCATGGTCGCCTTATCCAGTATATCCTGCGCCTGCTTGGAAGCCATGGATACTACTTCATTGGCCTGCGCATAGGCCTGCTGCATAATCTCGTGTTCGCTGATCAGCTCGTTGGTCCTGACGTTGGTCTCATTGATCAAAGCTTCCGCCTTGGCCCTGGCATCGTTCAGAATCGCCTCCTTGTTGCTGATGATCTTCTGGTAGCGCTTGATTTCATCGGGCGTTTTCATCCGCAGTTCGCGGAGCAGGTCGTCAATCTCATCCTTATTGACGATGATCTCTGAATTGGACATGAACTTTGGCTTACAACTCTCGATATATTCTTCTAATTCATCAATTAACTGTTCGATTCTGCTGCTCATTCCGCTCTCCTCACCTTTTGATCTGATACTTTGCATAAATCAAATCAGCCACGAAATCAGGGACACACTGGCTGATATCGCCGCCAAAGCAGGCAATTTCCTTCACGCTGGAGGAACTGAGATATGCATATTCCAGACTGGTAGTCAGAAACATGGTATCCAGTTTTCCCTTGGAAAGCAGACGGTTCGTCTGGGCGATCTGGAGTTCATACTCAAAATCCGTGATCGCACGCAGTCCACGCACCGCCACATGAAGATTATTTTCAGCGGCATAATTGATCAGAAGACCGCTAAAACTGTCCACCTGCACATTGGGGATATCCTTTGTAGCCTCCTCCAATATCTTAACACGTTCCTCCACAGAAAACAACGGTGTCTTCACCTTATTATTCAAAACACTGACAATCAGGACGTCAAAGATTTCCGCCGCACGTTTGATGACATCCAAATGACCGTATGTTACCGGATCAAAGCTACCGGGATAAACCGCTCTCTTCATGTTCCCCACCTGTCTGCGTGTCGCAGCACGCATTTGCTTGTTTATAGAAAACTGCGCTTTTTTATCCGACCGTTTCCGTTTTTCGGATAAACATATGCTTATTTGTTTTGTACTTTTTCTCCTTCTCCACTGTGTAGCCCATTTCCTCCAGGTAAGAGAAATCCGTATCCAGTGCGGCCTCGGCCACGATCAGGGTATCCGCCGTGACACAATGCATGTTCCGCAGCAGCGCCAGTACATTTTTCTCATACCCGCTCCTGTAAGGCGGATCCATAAAGATCACATCCACGTTCTTTTCGCTGATGCCGGACAGGCCGCTGAATACATCCTGTTTTATTACTATAGCACGGTCTGCCATTTTCGTAAATGTAAGATTCTGCTGGATACAGGATATCGCTTTGGGTGCATTCTCAATGAAATAAGCTTTCCTGGCGCCGCGGCTCAAAGCCTCAATGCCGATCCCTCCGCTTCCGCTGAACAGATCCACAAAGACGGAGCCGGGCACATAGACCTGCAGCATATTAAATAAAGTTTCCTTGATCCGGTCGGTGGTTGGTCTGGTGTCCAATCCTTCCGGCGCTTTCAGGGGAAGGCTTCTGGCCGTTCCTGCGATCACTCTCATATCTGTTGTCTCTCCTTTATCAACCGATTTCCCTTATGCAGTCGACACAGACAATCCATGAACATGCTGCATATCCGGAAGAATGCCCACATTTTGGGCATTCTTCCGTGTGAGAAAGGCGCAGTTCCTGGGCCGTAGAAAATCTTCGCCAAGCGGCCTCTGCCGCGAGCGAAAATTGCCAACGGCAATTAGATTTTCTTCTCACACTATACTCGGATCTTTGTTCCCTTGCCGTCCCGTTTCGCCAGCTTCAGGTCATTCAGGGTAATATGCTTCTCCTTGTAAACGATTTCCTCATTATCGATCACTTTGGTGTAGTACACTGCTTCCACCGCGTCCTTTGCGCCCAGCTTCATGCCCCTGACACCGATGGCTCCCTTTTTCTTTTCAGGGATCTCCTCAATCAGGAAGCGCAGGAAATAGCCCTCCTTCGTCTGTAGGATGATATTCCGCTGCTCCAGCAGCGCGGTGACACTGATCACGCTGTCCCCCTCGGCAAGCTTTGTGGCCGCCACTGTCCGCTTTGCCACGTCAAACTCCCCGCCGTCCACGATCTTCATCATGGACTGGGCGGTGACAAAGACAAGCTGGCGCAGGTTCAGGTCCGTCTGGCTGGCAATGTAGACAATCTCCTCCTTCTCGGAATTAAAATTGCTCACATTGTCTATGGGCGTGCCCTTGTCACGGAATTTCCCGAAGGGCAGATCCATGACCTTGATGGTATGTAGCTGTCCTGTATTGGTAAAGAGACAGACTTTTCCCGTATTCTTACAGGTGACCACATATTTATTTTCCCCGTCCGCGGCCTCTCTGTTCCTGTCGTAGGTGGGCATGTCAATGACCTTGGCATAACCGAAGCGGTCCATGAGGAAGATCACTTCCATCTCTTCCACTTCCTTCTCCTTATAGACAGCCTCCTCCGCGTTCTCTATGACAGTCCTGCGCTTTCTTCCGTATTCTTTTTTATATCCGTCCAGTTCATTCATGATGACCTGGGCCATGGAATCCCTGCGGTCCAGGATATCCTCGTAGCGGTAAATATTCGCCAGGGTATCCTCATGCTCCCCTATCAGTGCCTCGATCTCCAGGCCGATCAGCTTGTACAGGCGCATTTCCAGGATGGCGTTGGCCTGCTTCTCCGTGAACATCAGCTGGGTGGCCATAATTTTGGATTCCTTGGATTTGAATTTGATGCCGTCGACCTTTCCCTCCACCAGGCAGGCTTTCGCCATGGCCCGGTCCCTGGAGCCCCGCAGGATCTCAATGATCAGGTCGATCACGTTGCAGGCCTTGATCAGTCCCTCCTGGATCTCCTTCTTCTCCAGTTCCTTTGCCAGAAGATTGGTATATTTCCTGGTGGCGATCTCAAACTGGAAATCCACGTTTGCCTTGATGACTTCCTTCAGCCCCATAGTCTCCGGCCTGCCGTTGTAGATGGCAAGCATATTGACGCCGAAGGTATCCTCCAGTCTCGTCTTTTTGTACAGCAGATTCACAAAGTTTTCGGGATCGGCGTCCTTGCGCAGTTCGATCACGATGCGGATGCCCTCCTTGGAGGACTGGTTGGATATATCCACGATATCCTGTGTCTTCTTCGTCTCCGCCAGCGCCGCCACATCGGACAGGAACTTGGAAATGTTGGCGCCGATCATGGTGTAAGGGATTTCCGTGATCACCACATTGGTCTTGCCGCCCTTCAGCTTCTCGTACTCCACTTTTCCACGGATCTTAATCTTTCCCGTGCCCGTCTCATAGATATTCAGCAGCTCGTCCTTGTTGGTGACAATGCCCCCTGTGGGAAAATCCGGTCCCTTCAGAAAGCGCATCAATTCCCTTGTGGTAATATTCTCGTCCAGCATGTATGCCTTGGTGGCATCTATGACCTCATTCAGGTTGTGGGGGGGCGTGCTGGTGGTCATGCCCACCGCGATCCCCTCGGAACCGTTTACCAGGAAGTTGGGAATCTTCACCGGAAGCACCGTGGGCTCCTTCTCCGTCTCGTCGAAGTTGGGCATAAAGTCCACCACGTCCTTGTCCAGGTCTCCCAGGAACGCCTCCTGGGTCACCTTCTGCAGCCTGGCCTCAGTGTAACGCATGGCAGCGGCGCCGTCCCCCTCGATATTGCCGAAGTTGCCGTGGCCGTCGATGAGAGGCATTTCCTTCTTGAAATCCTGGCTCATGACCACCAGGGCGTCATAGATGGAACTGTCCCCGTGGGGATGGTATTTACCCATGGTGTCGCCCACGATACGGGCGCTCTTTCTGTAAGGCCTGTCATATCGGATGCCCAGCTCATGCATATCGTAAAGGGTTCTGCGCTGTACCGGCTTTAAGCCGTCCCTGACATCCGGCAGCGCCCTGGCGATGATAACGCTCATAGCGTAGTCGATGAAGGATTTCTGCATCTCCTCCGAGTATTCTGTTTTAATGATCCTATTGTCGTCCATTTCTGATACCTTTCCTGAAAGTTAGGGAAACGCTGCTTAAAGTGTTTCTCCTTAGAAGGCTGTTTTACACATCCAGTTCCGCTTCCCGGGCGTGCTTATAGATGAAAGCCTTCCGGGGAGGAACCTCCGTGCCCATGAGCAGCTCCGTCATCTCCGTGGCCATGCGGGCATCCTCGATCTCCACCAGCTTCATGCGGCGGGTCTCCGGGTCAAGGGTGGTCTCCCAGAGCTGCTGGGCATCCATCTCACCGAGACCCTTGTAACGCTGGAGGGTGAAGGGCCCCCTGTGGGTCTTCCTGTATTTCTCCAGGGCCTTGTCATCGTAGAGATACTCTTCCTTTCCCTTGCTGGGCATGGCCTTGTAAAGAGGGGGCATGGCGATATACACATGACCCTCGAAGATCAGCTCCGGCATGAAACGGTAAAATAAGGTCAGAAGCAGCGTGGAGATATGGGAACCGTCCACATCCGCATCCGCCATGATGATAATCTTGTCGTAGCGCAGCTTGGAAATATCAAAATCATTGCCGTATCCTTCTGAAAAACCGCAGCCAAAGGCGTTAATCATGGTCTTGATCTCCGCGTTGGCAAGGACCTTGTCAATGCTGGCCTTCTCCACATTCAGGATCTTGCCCCGGATGGGCAGGATCGCCTGGTACATCCGGTTCCTGGCCGTCTTGGCGCTTCCTCCCGCGGAATCTCCCTCCACGATGAAGATCTCACATTTGGAGGGATCCTTGGATTCGCAGTTTGCCAGCTTCCCGTTGGAGTCAAAGGAAAATTTCTGCTTGGTCAGCATATTGGTCTTGGCCCGTTCTTCCGTCTTGCGGATCTTTGCCGCCTTCTCCGCGCAGGAGATGATATTCTTCAGGGTCTCCAGATTACGGTCGAAGAAACGGGTGATCTCCTCCCCCGTCACCTTGCTGACCACCTTCGCCGCGTCCTGGTTGTCCAGCTTGGTCTTGGTCTGTCCCTCGAACCGGGGATCGGGGTGCTTGATGGACACCACGGCGGTCATGCCGTTCCGCACATCGGCGCCGGTAAAGTTCACATCCTTCTCCTTTAAAATACCCAGTTCCCGGGCATAGGTGTTAATAACGTTTGTGAACATGGTCTTAAAACCGGTCAGGTGCGTACCACCCTCGGAATTATAGATATTATTACAGAATCCCAGCACATTTTCATGGAATTCATTGATATACTGGAACGCCACCTCCACAGAGATACCCTCGCTCTCGCCGCTAAAATAGATCACGTCATGCAGGGCTTCCTGGGTCTTGTTCATATCCTTGATAAAACCTACAATGCCTTCCGGTTCGTTGTAGGTGATCTTCTCAGGGGTTTCCTTCCGCTTGTCCTGGAAAACAATGGTGAGTTTCGGATTCAGGTATGCGGTCTCATGGAGACGGCTCTTCACGTCATCTTCCTTAAAACGTGTCTTGTCAAAGATGGTGTCGTCCGGCAGGAAATTGATGGTGGTGCCGGATTCCCTGGTCTTCCCCAGCACAGGCAATAGGCCGTCCACCAGTTCCACCATAGGATTTCCTCTCTCATAAGAATCCTCGTAAATGTATCCCCCTGTTTTGACCCGAACAGTCAACCGTGTGGAGAGGGCATTTACCACGGAGGAACCCACACCATGCAGGCCGCCGCTGGTCTTGTAAGCAGAATTGTCGAATTTGCCTCCCGCGTGGAGGGTGGTAAAAACCAGGCGCTCTGCGCTGATTCCCTTTTCATGCATCCCCACAGGGATACCTCTGCCGTTGTCAGACACGGTGGCGGATCCGTCCGCCTCCAGGGTGACGGTTATGGTGTCACAGAATCCCGCCAGATGCTCATCCACGGAATTGTCCACAATCTCATAGATCAAATGGTTCAGTCCCTTTGTGGAAACGCTGCCGATGTACATGCCGGGACGCTTCCGCACTGCCTCCAGCCCTTCCAGCACTGTGATGCTGGAGGCATCATAATTATCTGCTTTTGCCATTGGAAAAACTCTCCTTACTGCTTCCTTTTATATTCGTTTAGATTTGAACCTGATAATCCCTGCATTTATTGATCGCTAAATCTTGTCCCTGTTGTGCGGCTGCCTTGTACCAGATTTTTGCCTTTTTCAAATCTCGCTCAACACCAATACCATCTTCATAAAAGAGGCCAAGATTATACTGACCGTCCCGATCACCATGGTTAGCAGCCCGCTCGGTCCAATAGAAAGCCTTTTCTAAATCCTTTTGAACTCCAAACCCCTCCAGATAGAAATACCCTATCTGGCATTCAGCCAATGGATAACCCTTCTCTGCAAGTTCCATATGTCCGGAAAAACACATGTCATACTGCCTGCTTTCCCAATACTTCCGGATCAGTTCATTGCATCTGTCAAATTCAGGACAAGGTTTATAATAAGCCATGTTTTTCCTCCGCCAATCCTGATTTATCTATATTGACCATAAAATCTTTGTCCGCCATTCACAATGCATATTTATATGTGATTGCCCAACGGGTGCGCAATTTTGAAAAGGAAATATTGTTTCAACCCGCTTTTTCACAGGTCATATTTTATCATAAATATTTTCGTTTGTAAACGGGAAATCCAAAAGTATGTTCGATATCGTAACAGTTTGGCCGAAGGCTGAACTGTTACTCGATATCATCTCACGCCCCTCAATATCATAGTAAGCGACATACTGGTGTCCCATTGCTTTATTCCCTTATCATACAATTCAATACGCCTATCATACCGTTGATCAATCATTTCTTTCATTTCCTGCACTTCCTCCTCGCTCACGGTAGTGTCAAATCCTACCTGATTTTTTGTTGCTGAAACCTTGATTTATTGGGA
>CAOKWI010000035.1 GCA_948473115.1 uncultured Lachnospiraceae bacterium
GCGGCGCAGAATGCCGGAGGCAGACCCGCAGGAGCGCCCCAGGGTCAGCAGCGTCCCGCGGCGCAGGGACAGAGACCTCAGGGCAACAGACCTGCCCAGGGTCAGCAGTCACCCGGATGGCAGTCCAAGAATTTTATGGCGGACGAGGACGAATTTGAGTTTGAATTCCTGAATTATGACGGGGATGACGAGAAATAGGAAATTGATAGGTATGACGGGCAGTGCGCATGGCGGCTGCCCGTCGCGTGGTCTACAGGAGGATGTGTTTTGAGGGAGTTATTTAAGAGCAGACTGTTCAGAAGATTGTTCTATACCTATATTATTGTAATATTTACATGCCTGATCGTCTATACATCATTTATCATTTACGAAAATTACCAGATCAATAAGATCAAAAGGGAGCGGAGAAGCGAACTGCTGCTGGACGAGGTGGGAAGCATCCTGGACAGGCGTTTTACCAATGCCCAGAATATTGTCCAGAATCTGAGCTATTCCACGGCAATGAAACAGCTCTACATGAACAGCAAGCTTGGAACGGTACTGGATTCCTATAATCTGTTTATGATCCAGAGTGAACTGAAAAATACCATGGCTTCCGGCGGGCTGTCCGTGTATAAGACCATCATTTTCCTCAATGGAAGCGACAAGGCGTATTCCAGCAGCGGCGTCATAAAGCTGAGCGGCGCGTTCAATGCCGAGAATGTGGAGTATCCCTATTTGGAGCTGGCCACCCTGAATGACGCTTTCGGCTTCGACAGCAAGCGCTATTCCTTTCAAAAGGAGTGTCTGCTGTACTGTGATGCCTATACCTATCAGAATGGCAGTGAGATTGGGACCATCTGTATTCTGTTTGACCTGAAAAATATGCGGAATGATCTGAACAGCGTGATCAGCAGCGGGTACGGGCTGAGTATTTTGTATGGCGATGAGGAACTGATCGCCATGGGAGGGAAGGAGGGAAAGGTATTTTCCTCCGAATCCTCCTGCTGTCCAGACCTGTTTTATCAGGTATATGCCTCCCGGGAACCTTTTGCGGAGGAAAATGTTGTATTTTATATTCTGCTGGGCGTTATGGTGCTGATCTCCCTGGGGTTTGTGTATCTGGCCTACAGGGAGAGCCGGAAATATTACATGCCCATAGACCATCTGGATCAGCTGGTGAAGGAGGAGAAGGGGCTCAGGGCTGCGGAAACTGACCGGAAGGGCATATTCAGCGGGAACGACGAGATGGAGAATCTGATTGACGGGATCCGTAATCTCATCGGAGAAAAGAACGGCTACAGGGAGAAGATGATGACCATTACTCCCTATGCCCGCACGGGCGTGCTGCACTCCATGATCACGGGGGATATCGGCAGCGAGAATATCAGGATCCTCTCCAAGGAGCATTACATTGACCTGATCAAACCATACTTTATCGTGGGTGTCACTGACCTCGCGTATATCGGCGCGAAGACGGAGGAGGAGAATCACGGCGATGGGCTGAAAGAAGTGTTTCAGGTGATGGCGGAAACCTTTTCCACGGAGGAGGTCCGCATTGTCAGCTATTTCAGGGACAGCAGCCATGTGTTCCTGATCGCCAATGTGGAAAAGGAAGAACCCATGGACGATCTGTTTTATCAGATACACAAATATCTGTGTACCGCGCTGGGGCAGGAGAATTATGCGGTGACCATGGGGGTGGATATCCTGCGGGAGGACATCAATGAGCTTCAGGAGGCATGTGAGGGCGCCATGACCGCGCTGGACGGCATCCTGACCGACGGCAGGGGAGAGGTTTACTTCCTGGAGGAGAACAGCGGAAAGACGGCGGATTACTATTTTCCCACAAGCTTCCGCGAGAAATTAAAGAAGTATCTGGAGAAGGACCGAAAGGAGGAGCTGTGCGCCATGCTGGCGGACATCTACCGGAGAAACTGGGATATGGGGGGCAATCCGGAGATGTACCGCGGGCTGATCGACGAGCTTCACCTCTCGATCATCAAGACCTTAAAGGAGATCACGGAGCTGAACACCACCCATTTCAGCGTGGAGAAATACCGCGGGCTTGCCACCCTGCAGGAGGTCTTTGACTATTACAGCGCAGCCCTTTGTTCCATCGCGGATTCCCTCTATGAGCAGGCGGTGCAGGTCCAGGAGGATTCCCGGCTGGAGGATGAGATTCTGGCCTATATCGATGAGAACTGTTACGATACGGAGCTGTCCCTTCAAATGATCTCGGAGCATTTCAAGGTCAGCAGCAAATACCTGTCCCTGCTCTGCAGGAAACGGTATGATATGACGTATCTGCAGTATATACAGGACAAGAGGATTCGGAGGGCGGCACAGCTGCTCTCGGAAAAGAAATACAGTCTTTCAGAGATCGCGGTGATGTGCGGCTATGCGAATCAGCTGACCTTCCGCCGGAATTTTAAGAGTATTATGGGTGTAAACCCCAGCGATTACCGTTAAGTTATTGCCACCGCACAGGTGGCAATATTGTAAAGATTCAAAAAAGGAACGGGGAGACCTGAGTCATAAAGAGGTAAAAAATGATGCATCCTGAGCAGGAGATTCATTTTTTACCTTTTTTATTTGTTCAAATTGACCATTCCGTTTTTGATTCTGTACAGGACTTTGGTGAAAATGTATGATAAGGGTGCTTCGGGAGGACACACAGAAGTAAAAGTCACCATAAGGAAGCTGAAAGAAATAACCTGATAAATTTTACGATGGATGAATTGGCAGAGGCGAGGCGGAAGAGGGAAGCGTAGTGGGCTACGCTGACCGATGGTGCTGTGTGCCAGTGGCACACGTCCAGCACGGACCGAAGCGGAGCGGAGACCAACGAAGCATATGCCAATTCAGACAAGTAAAATAGCAGGTTATTTCTTGAAGATTCCTAAACAGTATAGAAAAGGCGGTATGGATTATGAAGGCTGAAACAAAGCGCAGATGGAAAAAGAACTTAAAGCGCGACAAGTACTTATTGATCATGATTCTGCCGGTGATCATCTACTATTTAGTATTTTGCTATTTCCCCATGACGGGGTTGTACATGGCGTTCACTAATTACAGGATGGGCTCCGGGCTGGCAGGAATCTTTAACAGTGAATTTGTGGGACTGAAATGGTTCAGGCAGTTTTTCGGTTCGGTGTACGCGTGGAGGCTGGTGAGGAATACCTTCCTGCTTTCCTTTTACTCCCTGATCTTCGGTTTTCCCATTCCGATCCTGTTTGCAGTGGCGGTGACGCAGCTGCGCAGCAAGAGGCTTCAGAAGGTGGTGCAGGTTTCCACGTATCTGCCGTATTTCATTTCCACTGTGGTGGTGTGCGGTATGATCAACAACTTCCTGTCACCCTCCAGCGGTATCATCAATCAGCTTTTGAACGCGGTGGGCATTGACAGCATCAACTTTATGAGCCTGCCGGAATGGTTCCGGCCCATCTATGTGATATCGGGATCCTGGCAGAGCTTCGGATTTAACTCCATCATCTTTGTGGCGGCGATCATGGGTATTTCCCCGGATCTGTACGAGGCTATGAGGATGGACGGGGCGAACAAGCGCCAGGTGATCTGGCATCTGGTACTGCCCAGCATCAAGCCCACCATCATCCTTTTGCTGATCATGACGCTGGGGAGCATGATGAGCGTAGGCTTTGAGAAAGTATACCTTCTATATAACACGGCGGTATATGAAACGGCGGATGTGATCCAGACCTATGTGTACAGACAGGGTATCCAGAGCAATAATTACAGCTACGCGTCTGCGGTAGGGCTTTTTAACTCGGTGGTAAATTTCACGATCGTATTTGCGGCGAACAAGCTGAGCCGGAAATTGACAGATACGGCGATCTGGTAGGAGGCATAGTGTGAAAATGCATTTTCACACGGCGATTTGTGTCTGCGCGTTGCTTGCCACAAAGTCGCTTATGCGCAGTCTCAACAAAGTTGAAACCAAAGCAGCGCAGAAATGAGGATTGATATGGCACAGATAAAAAGAAGATACTTAAAGGTGAAAAGTCAGCCCTTGGGCGACACGGTCTTTGATGTGATCGTCTCCCTGCTGCTGTTTCTGGCATTGCTGGTATGTGTGTATCCCTTCCTGTATGTGGTCAGCGTTTCCCTGAGCTCCGGGGAGGCGGTAAATAAGGGGCTGGTGGTGCTGCTGCCTGTGGACCTGAATTTTGACGCGCTGACGAAGGTCCTGAATTACAAGCAGCTGTGGACCTCCTATGGGAATACATTTTTCTATACCATAGTGGGAACCTTTTTCAATATTGTATTTACCTGTCTGGCGGCATACCCGCTGTCCAGGAAGCACTTCTGTCTCAGGAAGCAGCTGAATTTCCTGCTGGCGTTTACCATGTACTTTTCCGGCGGGCTGATCCCCATCTACATTGTGGTGACGGGGCTGGGGCTTTACAACACGAGATGGTCCATGATCCTTCCGGTATTGATCAGTGCGTACAATGTGATGATCTGCCGGTCCGCTTTCGAGGCGATCTCAGAGGAATTGTTCGAGGAGGCGGCGCTGGAGGGAGCCAATGACTTTACCATCATGACGGGGATCGCCGTTCCGCTGATCAAACCCACTCTGGCCGTGCTGACGCTGTATTACGCGGTGGCCAGGTACAATGATTTCTTTAACGCAATGCTCTATATCAGCAAGAAGGAGCTGGAGCCGCTGCAGCTTTTCCTGCGCAGGATCCTGCTGGAGGCCAGCGCGGAGATCATGCAGACCACAAGTGTCACCATGGCGGCTGCCAGTCAGTCATCCATCCAGGTGAGGTATGTGTGCATTGTGGTTTCAGTAGTCCCGATCATGCTGGTAGTGCCCTTTGTACAGAAGTACCTGGTGGAAGGCACCATGCTGGGGGCAGTCAAAGGTTAACAGCGGTTTACGCTTTAACATAAAGTCCGCAATAAGCGGCAGAATGGCTGACATTTTGGAAGCCAAGGGAGTTGGTGTGAAAAAGTCATTTTCACACAGCGATTTGTGTCTGTGCGCTGCTTGCCACAAAGTCGCTTGTGCATAGTCTCGACAAGGTTGGGACCAGAGCAGCGCAGAAATGAGGTTTAGAATGAAAAAGAACAAATTTTTGGCAATGTCCATGGCGGCTGTAATGGCTGCCGGTATGCTGGCAGGCTGCGGTTCCGGTTCCGACGGCGGAAATTCCGGTTCGTCCGCAGCTGCGGGAGGGGCTGACAGCACGGGGTATACCTATGCGGGAGAGGCGCCCATCACGAAGGAAGACGGCGCCACCCTGAAAATCCTGGCACAGACGTCCAATTACACCAATGTGGATATTTGCCAGTGCGGAGATCGTGGAGACCGTTATCGCCAACGCAGGGATTACTGTTGACTGGCAGCTGGTGGATTACAATAATTACGCCGACTCGGTAGGCCCCATGCTGACCACCGGAGCCGTGGATGCGGACATCGTCCTGCTTCCCGACCAGGATCCCAACCAGACCTACATCAAGTCCGGTATGTTTGTGGCTCTGGACAATTATTTCAGCGTAATGCCCAACTTCTCCAAATGGCTGGATGCGAACCCTGTGATCAAGGCGGAGCTCACTGCGGAGGACGGCCATATTTATTATGTGCCCGGCACTAACGTAGGCAAGGATTACCAGCCCGTGCTGATGTACAACCAGAAATGGCTGGATGCTGCAGGGATGGAGGCGCCTGAGACACTGGATGATTTCGTCACACTGCTGCGCTACTTTAAGGACAATGACATGAACGGCAACGGAAAGACTGACGATGAGATCCCCATGAGCATCATGGCAGACTATCTGCCCTATATGTTCGGTCCCGCTTTCGGGCTGGATATCGTCAGCGGATTCCAGGCGGACGCGGACGGCAATGTTGTCTACGCTTACGCTGATTCCGAGAACTTCAAGGCATATCTGGAGTTCCTGAACGGCCTTTATGCGGAAGGTCTGCTGGAAGTGGAGTATACCTCCCTGGACAGGGATCAGGTGATCGAACGTATCTCCAACGACCTGACCGGTGTCGCTTTCGACTTCAGCTGGGCCATGTCCATGATGTACAGCAATGTGCTTCCCTATTATGACGGGACGGCCGATACCGCGTTTGTGGGCGCTGCACCCCTGTCCTCCGCTGATTATAAGGGCTTCTATGTAGGCCGTGTGGAGCTGGGCAATATGTTTGGTGTCAACGCTTCCTCCTCCAAGGTGGAGCTGGCGTGCAAGTTCCTGGATTATGCCATGAGCGAGCCCTGCCAGGAGATGTACCAGTGGGGCATCGAGGGTGAGAGCTATACCGTGGATGCTTCCGGAAATAAGTCTTACACAGAGCAGGCAAGCGACAATGACTGGCTGCAGCAGCTGGGAATCAATCCTTCCTTCGTATTCCCCGCACAGCAGTCCGTGGTTTCCACCGACGCGCTGGTGGCAGACTGGCACGCAGAGTGTAATGCATGGCAGGAGCAGTTCGTGGTAGATCCCTGGCCCTTCATCTACTCTACCGCCGACGAGTCCGAAGTCATCAACACTTATATGGTGGATATCGAGACCTATGTAAATGAAAATGCAACAGCGTTTATCACAGGCACAAAGAGCCTTGACAACTTCGACAGCTACATCGAGGGACTGGACGCCCTGAAACTGCAGGAGGTACTGACCGTGAAGCAGAATCAGTACAGCCGTTATTATGAGGCGCTGAATAAATAGGATCCTTGTAAATAAAGCAGTCATATGATAAGATATAGGAACCGGAAATGCCGACATACGGGCGTTTCCGGTTCTTTAACAGCTTAGGAACTGTTAAGGAATAATTTTGCAATTTGTTTGTTCCTGTGAGCAAACATTGCTTGTTGAGCAAACATTGCTCGTTGAGCAATGGGGAAATTATTATGCAGCGGTTGGTGACCAGACGGTTTTTAAGACGCCGTCACGGCCGCCGTCGGCCTTCGCACGGCGCGGGACATGAGGATGCATGAGGAATTGACAGCGGAAAGGAATGGGATGGAAATGGAAAAACAGGAAAACGGAAACAGGACGATCCACATAGAAAAATATTACGGCAGTCTGCGGGGAATGATGAAAAAGTATGAAAAAAGCGCCAGAAGCGGATGCTTCCGGGGAAATACCCTGGAGGAGTTTACAAGCTGGCAGCGGGAGCTGCGCGGGCGGCTGGGGGAACTGGTCGGGCTGCCCCGGATGGAGCAGTGTGAGCCGGAGGCGGAGGTAGTCGAGTGTGTCCGGGTAGAAGAGGGGATTTGCAGGGAGAAGGTGCTGCTCCAGGTGGAACCGGAGGTCTGGATGCCGGTGTACATCCTGATCCCTGAGAAGGAGCCGGAGGGAGTCTTCCTGGCGCTGCCCGGCCATATGGGAGCGGGAAAGTACAGCGTGGCAGGCTGCCGTGAGATTCCTGCTGTAAGGGACAGCATTGAGAGGTTTCATTATGACTACGGCTTACAGCTGGCCCGCAGGGGATATGTGGCGCTGTGCCCGGACAACAGGGGATTCGGGGAACGCAGGGACGAGGCTTTGCAGGGGGATTCGGAGGAGCAGTTCCTGAACAGCACCTGCTTCCAGCTGGCGCATATGGCGGAGCCTTTGGGGCAGACTGTGATAGGGATGTGTACCTGGGACGCCATGCGGCTCATTGATTATGTCTGCCAGCGGGGACAATGGGATACGGGGAATCTGGGCTGTGTGGGCTTTTCCGGCGGGGGCATGCAGGCGCTCTGGCTGGCTGCCCTGGATGAGCGTGTGAAGAGGACGGTGGTCAGCGGTTATCTGTACGGTTATCGGGACTCCCTGCTGGCATTGAACGGAAACTGCAGCTGCAATTACGTGCCCGGACTGTGGCAGCTTGCGGATATGTGCGATATCGGCTCCCTGATTGCGCCCAGGCAATTCATTGTCCAGTCCTGCCGGGAGGATCATCTGAACGGGGAGAGAGGGCTGGAAAATGTCTATGAGCAGACGGATGTCATCCGGAGGGCTTATGCCCTTTGCTGCAGGGAATCCCTGTTTACTCACGACATACGGGAGGGGGGACACTGCTTCCACCCGGAGGTGCTGGATCTGCTGCTTCATTAGCCTGCACTGTCCCCTCAGGCATTGACAGGAACTGATCGCTGCCCTGGATTTGTCTGCCTCCGGAAACAAAGGTTGACAGGAGTGATATCTGTGCTATGATAGGTATATCAGATATCGCTCATGAAATGATTCGCAATCAGCGCTTTGTGTGTGGGCATCCACGTATAGCTTTTGAATCATTTCATGGCTGAACTGTTATGAACTCATATACAGCGGACGAAAGGGGAACTCTCATGATAATAGAAGTGGATTTCAACAGTGATGAAGCGCTATATATACAGTTGTATAATCAGATTATCATGGGAATCGCGACCTCGCAGTTCCAGGAGGGGGATTCCCTTCCCAGTGTCCGGCAGATGGCGGATTCCATAGGGATCAATATGCACACGGTGAACAAGGCGTATACGGTACTGAAGGAAGAAGGCTTTGTCAAGGTGGACAGGCGCAGGGGAGCCGTCATTGCGATTGACGCGGACCGCATGCGGACGCTGGAGGAACTGAAAAAGCAGCTGCAGGTCATTCTGGCAAAGAGCATCTGCAAAAATATCTCCAAGGAGGAGATACATGAGCTGATTGAAGAGATCTATGAGGACTATACTTAATAGAAAGGAAGCATATTCTATATAGACGGAGGTTTGATATATGCAGTCACGGTTTACAGATAAGGCGCAGGAGGCATTGTCCTATGCTTCCAGATGCGCGAGAAGCCTGAAACAGGGATATGTGGGAACGGAGCACATCCTGGTGGGACTTCTGAAAGAAGAGTCAGGGGTGGCATACAAGGTACTGATAGACAACGGTGTGGAATTGTCCGGCGTGCTGGATATGATCCAGGAATTGATCGCCTTTGACAACGGCACTCCGGTAAAAGAGCGGGAGGGGTATTCCCCCAGGGCCCGCAAGATCCTGGAGGAGGCGCACAGGCAGGCGGCCAGGTTCGGCCAGAAGGAGACGGGCACGGAACACATTCTGATGGCCATTATCAAAGAGGGGGAGAATGTGGCGGTACGCCTGCTGAATACGCTGGGCGCCAATATCCAGAAGATTTATTCGGATACCCTGATCACCATGGGGCAGGACGGAAACCTCTATAAGGAGGACCTGGCCAGAAAGCCTTCCGGAAAGGGAAAGTCCTCCGCCCTGAACCAGTACAGCAGGGATCTGACCGCCATGGCCAGGGAGGGAAAGCTGGACCCGGTGATCGGGCGGGAGGATGAGATTCGCAGGCTGATCCAGATCCTGAGCCGCCGCACCAAGAATAATCCCTGCCTGATCGGCGAGCCCGGCGTGGGCAAGACCGCCGTGGTGGAAGGGCTGGCTCTTCGCATTGTGGAGGGAAAGGTTCCCGCTACGGTGAGGGAGAAGAGAGTGATGACGCTGGATCTCTCCGGCATGGTGGCAGGCAGCAAATACCGAGGTGAGTTTGAGGAGAGGATCAAGAAGCTGATCCGGGAGGTCATAGAGGATGGAAACGTGATCCTGTTCCTGGATGAGCTGCATACCATTATCGGGGCGGGGGGTGCAGAGGGCGCCATCGATGCCTCCAATATTTTAAAGCCCTCCCTTGCCAGGGGGGAATTGCAGCTGATCGGGGCAACCACCATTGTGGAATACCGCAAGTATATCGAGAAGGACGCAGCGCTGGAGCGGCGTTTTCAGCCGGTGAACGTGGAGGAGCCCACGGAGGAGGAGGCTGTGCGGATCCTGGAGGGCGTGAAGGGAAAATACGAGGAACACCATCAGGTCAGCATTACCTCCGAGGCGGTGGAAGCCGCGGTGAGACTGTCCGCCCGCTATATCAATGACAGGAATCTGCCCGATAAGGCCATAGACCTGATCGACGAGGCAGCCGCCAGCGCAAGGCTTAAGGTCATGGATATGCCGGATAAGCAGAAGGAGCTGCTGGATCAGATCAAGAAGATGGATCTCCAGATCGAGCGTTCCATCCGCATGGAGGCCTTTACCCAGGCGGCGGAGATCAAACACAATCAGGATGAGCTGGTGAAAAAATATGAGCGCATGAGAAAGCGCAACGCAAGCCGGGAGACGTTAAAGCAGTATTCCATCGGTGAAAATGAGATTGCCGAGGCTGTGGCCATGTGGACGAAGATTCCCGTGCAGAAGCTGGCGCAGAAGGAGAGCGAGAGGCTGTTAAAGCTGGAGGGCGTCCTGCATAGGCGTGTGATCGGCCAGGAGGAGGCCGTGACGGCGGTGGCAAAGGCAATGCGCCGCGGCAGGGTAGGGCTGAAGGATCCCAAACGCCCTATCGGTTCGTTCCTGTTCCTGGGTCCCACCGGCGTGGGAAAGACGGAGCTGTCCAAGGCTCTTGCGGAGGCCATGTTCGGTTCTGAGGACGCCATCATCAGGGTGGACATGTCGGAGTATATGGAAGGCCATTCGGTGTCGAAGATGATCGGTTCACCGCCCGGATATGTGGGCTTTGAGGAAGGCGGGCAGCTCAGTGAGAAGGTGCGCAGGAACCCTTATTCCGTGGTGCTCTTCGACGAGATCGAGAAGGCGCACCCGGATGTGTTCAACATCCTGCTCCAGGTGCTGGATGACGGGCATATCACCGATTCCAAAGGCAGAAAGGTAAGCTTTAAGAATACCATACTGATCATGACCTCCAATGCGGGGGCACAGAGGATCGTAGACCCGAAGAACCTGGGCTTTGCCTCCGTCAGCGACGCGAAGAAGGACTATGAAAAGATGAAATCCGGTGTCATGGAGGAGGTCAAGCGCAGCTTCAAGCCGGAATTTATCAACAGGATTGATGAAATTATTGTCTTCCACCAGCTGGGCAATGAGGATATGAAGGCGATTGTCAATCTGCTGGCTGTGAACCTCTCGAAGCGCTGCGAGGCCCAGATGGATATTCACTTGAGCCTGACCTCCTCCCTGAAGGAGCATCTGGTGGAGAAGTACGCGGACAATAAGATGGGGGCAAGACCCTTGAAGAGAGCCCTGCAGTCCGTGGTGGAGGACGCCCTGGCGGAGGAGATCCTGATGAAGAAGGTCCAGCCGGGGGATACGGTGTCTGCGGGCTTTAAGAATGGGAAGGTGTGCTTTACCGTCAAGGAGTTGTAAAATAATTAAGGTATCTAAGCGATTATTCCAATCGCTTTGGTTTTGCACGCAAAAGGCGCGTGAAAACACCTCGCGGTGGCGTGGGTGTGAAAAGGAGCTAATTTAGGTTCTTAAGTGAAATTTAACAAAAAATTTGTGGATTAATGCCGTACTTTATATTATACTGTAGGTGTAGTTGGAAGGGAGTCGGGTGGCACGGCTAACTCTGATGACCACCAGTATGAATCACAGGAGGATATACACATGGCAGTTGTGGAAGAATTGCTCCGCAGCGAAGAGAGCGGCGCGATCAGTTTTGGCAATCACAAATTACCCCGGAAGGCGAAGGTGGAGGACTACAGGCATGCAGGAGACCTGTTGAAGGTCAAGACTTACAATGAGATCACCAAGCTTGAGAAGAACGGGATGTTTCTCTATGAATCGGTGCCCGGTACCAGTGTGCTTGATTTCGTGGAGAAGGAAGATGGCGTGGAGTTTGTGGTGGAAGGCGATGAGGATGCGCAGATCACCATCGGATTGGATGATGATACCGAGTATGAGGTGTTCGTAGGCGGCAAGAGTACCGGGACCATGAAGACGGGGCTGGGCGGTAAGCTTTCCCTCAGTGTGGAACTGGGAGCCGTGGGTGAGATCCCTGTAAGAGTTGTGCGCGTGTGAAGATAAATATACTGAAAGTCTGTCAAGGAGATAGGAAATGAGCGGGTTCCCAGCGGTTACCCGCTCATTTTATCTTGTAGGAAATTTCGTCCTGGCCTGGGAAGAATGCGAAGCATTCTTCGAAGTGCCGCTTGCGGCACTTTTTTACCTTATAGGAAACTGCGTCGTCAGACGCATGCATTCACAAGTTCGCTGTGCGAACTTGCAAGCGTCACGAAGGGACGCTTTTTTATGGTATGACGGGCAGAGTCAGAAGGCCAGTTTGGCAGATGCGCATGCTTGCATATTTTACGCCGTGAAAAATATTGGTAACAGTTCAGCCCTCACATTCATAACGAGGTGGGCAAGCCCCTCCTCAGTGTCTGCTTCGCATCCGACGCCGCTTACGCGGCTCACCTTTCATTCCCGCGAGCAATGAGCCAAACGGCCGTGCACAAAGCCAGCCAATGGCTGGCTTGGACAGTTGGCGAATGCCGCGAGGGTCAATACCATAGCGTCCTATGGACGCATTGCCCTTGGGGCGTTCAAACTCCATGCCCCGTTGCCTGCAGCGGGGGTATTGACTTCATTTGAGGGCGTTCCGCTCATGCAGCAATTTGCATATCGCGCTTTGTGTGCAAGCATCCACGCGCAATTTACAAATTGTTGCATGGCTGAACTGTTACCAATATTGCAAAGAATCGTAAAAGGAGGGTTGCACATTGCCGCGTTATGTGGTAGATTAATAACACAAAGAGGAAGAATCAGTCGCGCTTTCGTGTAAATACACGGTTCAAGGTGCATGTTCAGGCAGTTCGCCACAGATTCAACTTTTTTAAATGAATGGCGGCGGGGCCGTGAAGCTGTAGGGGAATCATCTGTTTCCGCCGCTGTGAGGACAGAAGGAGGAAAATGGATGGGAAAACCACACAACAAGGGGCACGGAGGTTATGACATCCCACAGAAGGAACTGGAATCGTATCCGGACGTTTTCGCGGATATTGTGAACGCGCTGGTGTACGGGGGAGAGCAGGTGGTGGATCTGCGGTGTCTCAGGCCTGCGGAGACGGAAACCCGCTACCGGGATCGGGAACGCAGGCTGAGGAACCAGTACGAGGATCTGGGCAGGTACGAGACAGATGGAAAGGGCGGCACGAGAATCCTGTACCTGCTGGCCAACCAGTCACAGGTGGATAGCAGGATGCTGCTGCGGAAATGCGGTTATGTGGGTGGGTATTACAGGGGGCAGTACGAACGGCAGGCGGGAGAATCCTGTCCGGTCATGGAACTGGTGCTGTACTGGGGAAGAAGACGTTGGAAGGTATCACGTTCCATGCGGCGCTTCTTCAGGCGTAAGGGCATCGATCCCAGGGCATGGGAGTACATGGATGACGAAAGACTTCATGTGTTCGAGATGCGCCGCCTGCCCCGGGAGGTCATGGGGAGGTTTCAGAGCGACATGCGCATTATCCTGGAATACTTGGCGGATGGGGAAAACATGGGCAGGCTGGAGCAGGAGATAAACCACCCGGTGGCGCTGCTGGAGCTCATGCAGGCGCTGTCGGGAGATGGCCGGTATAAAATAGTGATAGATGACCTTATGAAAGAAGAGAAGACGGGGGAAAGGAGGAAATGGACCGTGTGCAAGCTGATGGACAAGTACTGGGGAGGCGGAAAGCGGGAAGGGCTGAAAGAGGGAAAGCAGGAAGGGCTGAAAGAGGGAAAGCGGGAAGGGCTGAAAGAGGGAAAGCAGGAAGAGCGCCAGACGGGCATAAGGGTGCTGATCTCCACATGCCATGAGATAGGGGCATCCTTTGAAACGACGGCAGGCAAGTTAAAGGAAAAATACGGGCTGGAGGATTCCCAGGTCAAGGAAAACATGACATTGTACTGGTAATGATTGCGGAGCATAACTGTTTATAGAGTGCTCTAATACTGGAATGGAGAATGATTATGGCGAAAAAAGCATCATCCGTATTTTTCTGTCAGAACTGCGGTTACGAATCATCGAAGTGGATGGGACAGTGTCCCGGATGCAGGGAATGGAATTCGTTTGTGGAGGAAGCGGCGGTGAAGGCGCCCCACATGGGAGTGGCGGCGGCTCCGTCAGGCAGGCGGGCACAGAAGAATGCCCCCAGCATTTTGGCTGAGATTCAGATCAGGGAAGAGGATAAGCTGTCCACGGGCATGGGAGAACTGGACCGGGTTCTGGGCGGGGGGATCGTGCAGGGCTCGCTGACCCTGGTGGGAGGCGACCCCGGCATCGGCAAGTCCACACTGCTGCTCCAGGTGTGCAGGAATCTCTCTTCCGGGGGACATAAGATTTTATACATATCCGGGGAGGAATCCCTGGCGCAGATTAAAATGCGGGCGGACAGGATCGGGGCGTTCACTGACAATATGCTGCTGCTGTGCGAGACGAATCTGGATGAGATCGCGGAGGTGATCCGACAGAATCAGCCGGAGGCGGTAGTCATTGACTCCATCCAGACCATGTATAATGAAGCGGTGTCGGCGGCTCCCGGCAGCGTGTCCCAGGTCAGGGAATCCACCGGCATCCTGCTACAGCTGGCAAAGGGACTGGGTGTTTCCGTGATGATTGTGGGTCATGTGACGAAGGAGGGAACCGTGGCAGGCCCCAGGGTGCTGGAGCATATGGTGGATACCGTGCTCTATTTTGAGGGAGACCGCCACGCTTCCTACCGTATCCTGCGGGGTGTAAAGAACCGCTTCGGCTCCACCAATGAGATCGGGGTCTTTGAGATGCAGGAGCAGGGGCTGGTGGAGGTGCAGAACGCCTCCGAATATATGCTGAACGGGCGGCCGGAGGAGGCCAGCGGGTCGGTGGTGGTGTGTACCATGGAGGGGACGCGTCCCCTCCTGATTGAGATCCAGGCGCTGGTGTGTCACAGCAATTTCGGGATTCCCAGGCGGCAGACCACGGGCACGGATTTCAACAGGGTGAATCTGCTGATGGCAGTGCTGGAAAAGCGTTCCGGCATCCAGCTGGGAAACTGCGACGCCTATGTGAATGTCACGGGAGGCATGAAGGTGGCGGAACCGGCCATCGATCTGGGCATTGTGCTGGCCATTCTTTCCAGCTTTCAGAATCAGCCTTTGAATCCCAGGCTGATCGCCTTCGGCGAAGTAGGCTTAAGCGGCGAGGTGCGCGCTGTCAGTCAGGCGGCGCAGCGCGTGGCGGAGGCGGAGAAGCTGGGGTTTGACACCTGTATCCTTCCGGCTGTGTGCGCGGGGGACTGTAAAAAGAAAAGCGGGATCCGGATCATCGGGGTGCGGACCGTGCAGGACGCCATCAGCCAGGTTTTCTGATAAAATGATATTGATATCGCAAAGTTAGGAACTGTGAAGATTAATTTTTTCACAGTTCCTTAAGTTGCTTTTCGGCAGAAACATGTTTCACAAGTCTGTTTTGTATGACAAAATTTCAGTGCTTTAGGGGAATATTGTTGATAATAAAGTAGAAAATGCATTTATCTGGTGGTAAGGTACTGTATGGTAAGACAACGATTCCGCGGTAGAGCATCCTGCCTTTTCGGTGCGGAGCGGGCTGCGCTGAAGGTTTTGAATCTGTGCAATCGGGAAAACAGACAAGCGATTGGGGCAGGTATTTGGACTGTGCAGCAGAACTGCGGAAAGAAAAAGGAGAAGATAAAGCAGGCAGCTGGGAGGTATGTTATGGCGAAGACGGGGAGCGCTTCTCTTTCCGAGAAGGACAGGAAATTCAGGGAATTTGCGTTGACGGGAAATTTGTGGCGGGTGATTTTTTATGTCTGTGTGCCGCTGGCCTTTTTTCAGTTTATCAACCATCTTTTTAATATCCTGGATACCATGATGGCGTCCCATGTCAGCGCCATGGCGGTTTCGGCGGTGGCCTACCTGTCCCAGCTCCAGAGCATGATCTCGGCGGTGGGCGGCGGACTGGCGGCGGGAAGTACCTTAAAGATCAGTGAAGCTTACGGGGCCGGCGACTACGGCATGGTGAAAAGGAGATTGAGCACCCTGCTCACGATCTGCGGCGCCATCTCTCTGGCCGTCCTCTGCCTGATCCCTTTTTCTTCCGGCCTGCTGCGGCTTTTCGGAACGCCGGAGGACTTTATTGCGGTGGGAGCCAGATATTTTTCCGTCACCCTGTTCTCGACGGTGCTGAGCTTCTTTAATAATGTTTATATCGCCATTGAGCGTTCCAGGGGAAATTCCAGACGTATCCTGAAACTGAATATGCTTGTGGTCACCTTAAAGCTGGCGCTGACGGCAATTTTCATATATGGATTGAACGGGGACATCACCATGATAGCGGTGGCTACGGTGGTCTCCCAGGCATTCCTGTTTGTGATGGCGCTGAGGAATCTGTGCGCGGGGGACGACGCCTTTACCTTTGACCGGGCAAGCATTGCATTCAAACGGCAGGTGGTGCGTCCCATGCTGAGTCTGTCTTTTCCCGTGATCGTGGAGAAGGTGGCTTTTTCCTTCGGTAAAACGGTGGTCAATTCCATGAGCAAAAATTATGGCTCCACCACGGTGGGCGCACTGGGAATATCCAACAATATCAACGGCATGGTGACCGGCATCCACAATGGTTTCCAGGATGGGGGCTCCTCTATCATCAGCCAGAATCTGGGGGCAGGGAATACGAAGCGTGCGATAGGGACTTTCTGGCGCCTGGCGGCCATCAACGCGGTGATCGGTGCGGTGGGACTGCTCCTGCTGAATGTGTTCCTGGGGCCCATCACATGGCTCTTTGCCAACAGTGCCGAGGGCTTTAACGAGGAGTTCCAACAGCTGATCATGCATGTGTTCCGCTATGAGGCGCTGGGAGGCTGTATTCCCCTGGGCATTAACTCCGCCTGTATGGCGCTGCTGTTCGGCTTTGGAAAGACGAAGCTGACGCTGGTATGTAATTTCAGCAGAGTGTTTATCTTCCGGATTCCCGTTCTCTGGGCGCTGCAAAACTTTACGAAGCTGGGCAGCGAGAGCGTCGGTATTGTGATGGCAGTGAGCAATCTGCTGACGGCCATGCTGTCCTTTGTGATCGTCATGCTGGTGATCCGGAATGTACACTCATGTACAGGAAGGAAGCAGGTATCATAGAAATGCATTCCCAAGCTGACGATTCCACAGGAAAAGAGTTTCATAAGCCAGTGAGAACGATACAAAATATTCCATGGGAAACCGATAAAAGAATCATAGCCCACAACCTGCGGTTGAGCTTCTGTAATTTTTCATAAACATGATTACAATTGTTTTTATAGGAATATAAGCTATAATACAATTGCAATTGTAATCGGAATTGAAATGTGAAAATCAAAGGAAAGATTACGGAGGAATATTATGTTTAATCAAATCGATTTTGGAAAAAGAGTAAGAGAATTTCGTACAAGAAAGAATTACACCCAAAAGGAGATCGCTCTTAGAATAGGCGTCTCCGAACAGGCTGTATCCAAGTGGGAGAACGGCGACTGCCTGCCCGATATTTACAATTTAAAGCTGTTGGCACAAATACTTCACATTTCTGTTGACACCTTATTGGACACCCATATGCAGAATTCGGAGAAAATTGTAGAAACCGTTAATGTTTGCGGCGCACGCTTCGATATTGTCGAAAAGCCTGAGGCCATACTTGCGGGGAAAATTATTTATGCAAAGGATTTCCCCGACATTCACAGCTTTTATTCCGCAGTAGACGCTCTTGCGGCAGATAGGGACAAGCCATACTTCAGCGCGCTGAGAGAAAGCGTTCTGCCGATATATGATATAAACTTAAGCGTAAATTTCTGGCTTGATGAACAAAGCCGCGCATACGGCGCGGTAAGAGAAGTTATGACGGAGGATCAGCCCACAGGCACGGATATTTACAAAGTTCCCGCGTCGCTGTATATACGGGCGTACACAAATAAAGAGACTTCAAGAATTGTCTGCAGGGAACAGTGCGAAATATGGGAGCTCTTTGCATATATCAGAAACCATTTTATGCCATCCTACAATTTTAAAATGGCTCAAAACGGAGCACAGGAGATGGAACTGTTCGACACCTTCGACCACAGCACCGGTTACGCTTATATGCCCGTAGAAGCGCTCACGCGCTAGAGCGTGTTTGAAAATTCATTCCCGCCATCTGCACGCCCCACTTTGCGGCATCTTTGCCCCTCATTCGGTCAACGTAGCCCACTACGCCTCCCTCATTCGGGTCAAATCTGCCACAAATTGTGACGCACAGCTGACGGAAAGCATTTTTCAAACACGCTCTAGGACTGTATTGACCCGTTCATTTAGCTGAAAAGGAACAGGTCAGTACACTAACACAGGACGGACTTCCGCGGTACGATGCTGGTGCCGATCTCGATCTTGACCGGGAAATGTTCCCTGGAATGGATTCTCTGTATCAGACGTTCTACCGCTGTCTGCGCCATATATTGCTTGGGCACATTGACGGTGGTCAGCGGCGGATCGATATAATTGCACAGGGGCATATTGTCAAAGCCTATGATGCTGATATCCTCCGGGACGCGGAAGCCCTGTTCCCTGAAAGCCCTGATCGCCCCGGCTGCGATCAGGTCGTTATCCGCAAAGTAACAGGGGGACGGTTCCTCCCCCGCCCGCAGCAGCTGGATCATATCCTCGTATGCCCCCTCCATGGAAGGGGTGAGGGAGAGGACGCTGGATTTGGAGGCGGACATTCCATAGGTGCGCAGCGCTTTGTAGAAGCCGTCCGCCCGCTCGCCGAAGTTTCCGATTTGATAGGAGGAACGCAGATATCCCGGCTGCTTTTTTGTCTTTTGGATCAGGTAGCTGGTAGCCTGATAGGCGCCCTGAAAATTGTTGATCAGCACACAGTCATACTTAAGACCTTCGAAGTAGGTGTCCAGAACCACAATGGGTATCCGGAGAGAATCAAAAAGCTTAAAATCTTCATAATGCATCTCTGTGGCCAGCAGGATAATCCCGTTGCAGTAGGGCATTTCCTTCAATTGCTGCCGGCTGTCCTCATCTCCATGAAAATAACTGATATTCAGCTGATAACGGGCCTGCCTGCAGCTCAGGCTGATCCCTTCCGTGAGCTGGTTGAAAAAGGGAGTATCCGTTACGATTGCCCCATGCTTCCTGTATATGATAAAAGAAATGGCGCCGTGCTCCGGTCTGGATTCGGAGGCGGCTTCTTTTAATTTCGTGAAATCATATCCGGCCTGCTCTGCGGCTTCCAGCACGCGCCGCCTTGTGGCCGTGCTGACGCCGGACTTGTTGTTCAGGGCCATGGAGACCGCAGCCTCCGACAGTTTCAGTCTTTTTGCCAATTCCTTGGCCGTAATGGACATAGGATCCCTCCTCGTTTCTTTCCGATATAATCCCATGTTAGCAAATTCAGTAAATTAAGTCAATAAGGATGTGATATTTGCTTAATATTAAGTTGAAATTAAGCAGCATGGATTTTACAATCTGATGGAAGCGTTAAAAGTGTTCCGGAAAAGGCGGACACGGGGACAAAGGCGGGGACAAGGAGGAAGAGCATGGCACAGATCAAGATAGGATTCGCACCCACAAGAAGAAGTATTTTCAGTGCGCCCGATGCGGTAAGATATAGGGGCCTGACCGCGGAAATGCTGAAAAAGCTGGGAGTAGAGTTTGTGGATATCGACGATGTCAATGAGGAGGGGCTGCTCTACGATGAGAGCGGCAGACAGAAGATACTGGAGAAGTTCAGGCGGGAAAAGGTGGATGGATTATTTCTTGCCCACTGCAATTTCGGGACGGAATATCTCTGCGCCAGGCTGGCGAAGGATCTGAATGTGCCGGTGCTGCTCTGGGGGCCGCTGGACGAGAGACCGGAGGAGAACGGTGTCAGGCTTCGGGATTCCCAGTGCGGCCTGTTTGCCACAGGGAAGGTGCTGCGCAGGTTCCGTGTTCCTTTTACCTATCTGACCAACTGCCGCCTGGAGGATCCGGTGTTTGCCAGGGGAATCAAAGATTTTCTGGCGGTGTGTAATGTGGTGAGGACTTTCCGCAGCATACGCATCCTGCAGATCGGCCCCAGACCCTTTGACTTCTGGTCCACCATGTGTAACGAGGGAGAACTGCTGGAGAAATTTAACATACAGCTGTCACCGGTTCCGCTGCCGGAGCTGACGGCGGAGGTAAGGCGCTGTATTGCGGAGGATGCGGCTGTGGAGGAGACCAAAGCGTACTGCAGGGATCACATGGAGATCGATGTCAGTGAAGAACAGCTGACCAGCGTGGCGGGCCTGGCTGTGGCAATGGAAAACCTGATCAGGAAATATCACTGTAATGCCGGAGCGATACAGTGCTGGAATGCCCTGCAGTCCGAGCTGGGTATCATGCCCTGCGCCGCTAACGCGCTGCTCAATGACAAGGGGATTCCGATTGTCTGTGAGACGGATATCCACGGCGCCGTGACCGCCCTGATGGTGGAGGCCGCGTCGAATGATGATACCAGGAGCTTTTTCGCGGACTGGACGATCCGGCACCCGGATATCGAGAACGGGGAACTGCTGCAGCACTGCGGTCCATGGCCGTTGTCGGTGGCGGCATGCAGACCGCGCATCACTTATCCGCTGGCCTTTGATTATCCCGGAGCCATCACGGCGGAGGCAAAGCAGGGCGAACTGACGCTTGCGCGCTTTGACGGCGACAACGGGGAGTACAGTCTGCTTCTTGGAAATGCCAGGGGAGTGGACGGCCCGAAGGGAATGGGTACATATCTGTGGATCCAGGTGGACAATATCAAACGTCTGGAGGCAAAGGTGGTGGAGGGGCCTTATATTCATCACTGTGTGGGGATCCATAAGGACGTGGTGCCGGTGCTCTATGAAGCGTGTAAATATCTGGGGATCAGTCCCGATCTGTATGATCCTGTGGAAGAGAAGGTGAAGGCGTATCTGCGTGGCGAAGAGTGTGAGAAGAAAATCTAATCGCTTGCGGCAGAGGCCGCTTCGCGAAGATTTTCTACGGCGCAGAGACAGCGCCTTTCTCACACGGAAGAATCGCAGGTGCAGCGATTCTTCCGGCCTTGCAGCGGTTCATGGATAGTTAGTGGCGGCATGACGGGAAGCGTAAGTGGATGGAGGATGGATGAAATGAATGCGATCAGGGATTTGGAGAGAAAAGCCTGCGAGATCCGCATGGATGTTGTGAGGCTGGTTTATACGACGGGCTGCGGACATATCGGAGGGGACATGAGCGAGATGGAGGCAATGGTAGCCCTCTATTATAAGCATTTGAACTGCAGCCCGGAAAAGGAAAAGGATCCGGACAGGGACCGGTTTATCCTGAGCAAGGGTCATGCGGTGGAAACACTTTACTGCATCCTGGCGGACAGGGGATATTTTGACAGGGAGGAACTGATGAGTACCTACTCTCGCTGCCGATCCAGGTTTATCGGGCATCCCAACAACAAGATCCCCGGCGTGGAAATGAATTCCGGTTCCCTGGGGCATGGACTTCCGATGGCTGTGGGAATGGCGCTGGCAGGGAAGATGGATCGAAAGGATTACCGTATCTATACGGTGATGGGCGATGGAGAACTGGCGGAGGGAAGCGTATGGGAGGGAGCAATGGCCGCAGGCCATTATAAGCTGGACAATCTCTGTGCCATCGTGGACAGGAATCGCCTGCAGATCTCCGGAACCACGGAGGAGGTGATGTCCCATGGGAATCTGGAGGAGCGGTTTATGGCCTTTGGCTGGAATGTGCTGTCTGTGCCCGGTAATCACATGGCAGCCATGGACGGGGCGTTGACGGTGGCCGGGCAGAGCGCGGGAAAGCCCACCGTCATCATAGCAAATACGGTCAAGGGCTGCGGCGTTTCCTTTATGGAGGACAATGCGGCATGGCACCACAGGGTGTTTTCCAGGGAACAGTATGAACAGGCAATGGCGGAGCTGCAGGACAGGAGGGCAAGGCTGCTATGAGTATCGCGAACAAACAGGCAATCTGTAATGTATTAATGGAAAAGGCGAAGACGGAAAAGGATATTGTGGTACTGTGCTCGGACTCCAGGGGCAGCGGCTCCATGGCGCCCTTTGCGGACAGCTATCCGGAGCAGTTTGTGGAGGTGGGCATCGCGGAGCAGAACCTGGTATCCATTGCGGCGGGTCTGGCTGCCTGCGGGAAGCGGGCTGTGGCGGTATCCCCCGCCTGCTTTCTCTCCACCCGCTCCATGGAGCAGGTCAAGGTGGATGTGGCTTATTCCCACACCAATGTGATCCTGCTGGGAATTTCAGGCGGCGTGTCTTACGGGGCGCTGGGGATGACCCATCACTCGGCCACCGATATCGCCACACTGGGTTCCATCCCAGGTATGCGCATTTATCTGCCCTCCGACAGGCTGCAGTCGGAGAAGCTGACGGAGGCGCTTCTGGAGGACGAGGAGCCTGCCTACGTGCGGGTGGGAAGAAACGCGGTGGAGGATATCTACGAGGAGGGAAAAGTGCCCTTCGAGATGGATAAAGCCGTCTTTTTGAGGGAGGGGACGGATCTTGCCATCATCGCCTGCGGGGAGATGGTGCTGGCGGCAAAGCGCGCCGGGGAAAGCCTGGAACAGAAGGGCATTCATGCGGCGGTGATCGACATGTACTGCGTGAAGCCGCTGGACGAGGAGGCGGTGCGGAAGGCCGCACAGACCGGCAGGATCATCACGGTGGAGGAACACTGCCCCTACGGCGGCCTGGGATCCATGGTGAGTCAGCTGACCGCGGCCAAGGCTCCCTGCAGGGTCGTGAACCTGACACTTCCCGATGCGCCTGTGATAACGGGGAAGTCCCAGGAGATATTTGATTATTATGGACTGAACGAGGAGCATATTGTCAGGGTCGCAGAGGAAATGCTTTAGGGAAACGATGATTTCATCAGCGTTTCCCTGGCAGGCAATTGCGCAAACGTCTGAAATGTCTTAGGAAAACAGGGAGAGGGTTATGGAAGCAAGGTATATTCTGGCGGTGGATCAGAGCACCCAGGGGACAAAGGGACTTCTCTTCGACGACAGAGGGGACCTTACGGCAAGGGCGGATCTGCCCCACAGACAGATCATAAATGAAAAGGGCTGGGTAGAGCATGACCTGGAGGAGATTCTGGATCACACGCTGGAGGTGTGCCGCCGGGTCATTCGAAAGGCGGGCATTGATCCGGGACAGGTCGTTGCCATGGGGATATCCAATCAGAGGGAGACCTCCGCGGCCTGGAACAGGGACACCGGGCATCCGGTGTGTAACGCCATTGTCTGGCAGTGCGCAAGGGCAGCGGAGCTGGTGGAACGGCACAGGGCGGAGGGGGAGGCGGTCCGCAGGGCGACAGGGATTCCCCTGTCGCCCTACTTCCCGGCGGCGAAGCTGTCCTGGATCATGGAAAACGTGCCCGAGGCATCGGCGCTGGCGGGGGAAGGGAAGCTTTGCCTGGGCACGGTGGACAGCTGGCTTCTGTACCGTCTGACGGAGGAGCGGGCACATAAGACGGATTACTCAAACGCCTCCCGCACCCAGGTTTTTGACATTGAAAAGCTTCGGTGGGATGAGGAGCTCTGTGATAGCTTCCGGATTCCTGTGGAGGCGCTGCCGGAGGTCTGTATGTCGGATTCCTGCTTCGGCCACACCACGTTGGGCAGATTTCTGCCATATCCCATACCGGTCTGTGGTGTGCTGGGGGACAGCCACGGCGCGCTGTTCGGGCAGAACTGCCTGCAGCCGGGACAGCTGAAAGCGACCTATGGAACAGGCTCCTCCGTCATGATGAATATCGGGGAGAGGCCTCTGTTCAGTGAGAAGGGCCTTGTCACCAGTATTGCATGGGGAATGCAGGGCAGAATAAACTATGTGTTTGAGGGAAACCTGAATTATACGGGAGCGGTGATCAGCTGGATGAAGGATGAGCTGGGAATCATTTCCGGCCCGGAGGAGACAGCTCGGATGGCAGAGGAGGCAAACCCCCGCGATAAGACTTATTTTGTTCCCGCGTTTACGGGACTGGGAGCGCCCTATTGGGAGGAAAGGGCCACAGGGCTCTTTACCGGAATTACCAGGACCACCGGCAGAAACGAGATCGTGAAGGCGGGTCTGGAGTGCATTGCCTACCAGATCGCGGATCTGGTGGAGCTGATGGGGGAACAGCTGGGCGAGAAGCCCAGGGTGTTGAAGGTGGACGGCGGCCCCACGGGCAATGATTACCTGATGCGGTTTCAGAGCGATATTACCGGCATCAGGGTGAGGGCGCCGAAGCTACAGGAGCTTTCCGGCATGGGGGCGGCTTATGCCGCCGGTATCTCGGCAGGGCTGTATCTGCCGGAAAAGCTATTTGACGAGGCCGGATACCTGGAATATCTGCCGTCCATGACAAAGGACAGGAGAAAGCAGCTCTGCGACGGATGGAGACAGGCGGTTGGGAGGGCGTTGACGCATGAGTGAGAAAAGCAGAAACCGGTTTAAAGTGAAGAAGATGTTCTCTTCCTTATTGCTATCCTATGGGGCACTGTTGACAGTGCCCTTTATTATCGTATTTGTTTTGGTGCGACTTTGGGATATCAGTATGGAAAGATATTATAAGGAGACGGTGAACAACTGCCTGACTGAGGGAAGGCTGGCATTTGAGAAACGGCTGGAGGTTCTGCAGGCCGGGGCGTTTTCCCTGGTCTACGACAGCGATCTAACCTGGGTCAGCCGCCTGGGCGGGATCAGTCCGGGGGACAGCAATGTCGCCGCCCTGCGCAAATGTAATGAAAAGCTGAATGATTTCTATGCGGATTCTTCCCAATATCATGAATACTGTGTCATTCTGGAAAATGAATTTGTGTTTCAAAAGACAGGGATGTGCGTGGGCAGACAGTTCTTTTATGACAATTACAGGCGGCATGAACAGATGTCATATGAGGAATGGGTGGAGAAAAGCTTTGGGGCAAAGGGATGGCAGCTGTTCGCCATGCAGCAGGTCGGCCTGGACAGGGCTGCGGAGGAGGCGATGACATATTCCTACCCTATCCGCAGCGGATATGGACAGGCGGGAACCGTCAGGGGAGTCGTACAGTTTCTCCTGCCCCTGGAAGACGTCAGCGATATGTTTTCCCTGTTGGAGGAGATACAGGGCAGGGTCTATATTTTTGACAGGGACGGAACCGGACTGGCAGAGATCGGCAGTGCGGATGCGGAGGGGCCGGGCTGGGAAGACCTGCCGGATCCGGGGGATCACGTGACCACATGGATGAACGGCATGGAAGAGCTGGTGCTGAGACAGGATTCCAGGGATGGCAGACTGATCTTCGCGGCAGTGGTTCCCCTGGAGACAGTGACGGGCAATTTAAGCAGGTCCAAGACAGAAGCATATATTGTCCTTATGATCACCGTATTGTTTGAGATAGCGCTGGGGATACGTTTTGCCATGCGTTACAGCGCGCCTATCCGGAACGTGGTGGAAAATATGCAGAGGCTGTTTTCCGCGGAGAATGCGGCGGATCCGCTTTCCGATTATGAATTTCTGGAGAAGGGCGTCAGGGACATGCAGTATATCCTGCGGGAGAAGAGCGCCAAAGAACGTCTGAACTTCCTGGCGCTTTTGTTCGGGGGCAATTTCCACACGGAGCAGGAGGTACGTGATGAGGCGAGGCATGTGGGGATCGACCTGTCTGCCGCGAGTCATTGCGTTGTTGTCCTGTACAGACAGCAGGGAACGGAGGAGGTGGTGAGATTCCTGGAGAAGGAATACTTTCGTTCCGCCATGGCATGTTATATGGTGGATGAACAGAGAACGGCGCTTTTGATGGCTGTGGACGCCGGGGAAGCCGGGGAAGCGGAGGCGCAGGGAGAGCGCCGGCAGCTGCTGAGAAAGCTGATGGATTACGGAATAGAACCGGTCTATGCGGGAGCCGGGCGCAGCTATGCGGACGGGATCGATCTGGCCCTTTCCTTCCGCCAGGCGTGTTACTGTGCCGATAAGGCGAGAAGGGAGGACAAGCGGGATGAGGTCCTGGAGTACGGAAGGACGCTGAATGACCTGAATATGCCCTGGTATCCCGCCGAGACGGCGGAGCGGCTGCTGAATTCAGCAAAACACGGAAAGACGGAGAGGGTGAGGGAGATATTCTGCCTGCTGCGCAGGGAAAATATCGAGAAGGTACATCTGTCTGCTGCCGTGGGAAAGATGCTTGTCTCCAACATTGCGGCGACCCTGATGGCTCTCTGTAACAGTATGGCGGAAAACGAGTATGCCATGGAAACGGTGGGGCGCATTGAAAAGGAGGAAGATCTGGAGCGGGCGATGGGCTTTCTGGAGGAACAGTTTTTGCTGTTAAGTGAAAAGATTGATTCCAACAGAGACAAAAAGGCGGAGGAGTACTATGAACGCCTGAAAGCATATATGGAGGGGAAATATGCGGATGAGCAGTTCGGCATGTCCGTGGCCGCGGAGGAGTTTGGCCTGTCGGAAAGCTACTTTTCCATATTTTTCAAGGAAATCATGGGAAAGTCCTTCAGCAGCTACCTTGAAAATCTCCGGCTGGAAAAGGCCAGGGGGCTTATAAGCGAGGGGCGGTATGACCTGGAGCAGATTTCCGGCATGGTCGGATACAGCAGCAGCGCCACCTTCCGGCGGGCGTTTAAGAGGGCATATGGCGTCGCTCCATCCATGTGGAAGGAAAATTAGGCAAAAAAACAGGGTAAACCATAGAAATATAGAAAAATAAAGGGAATTGTATCTTGTAAAATGAATTGTACGGCGTCAAATCCAATGGATTGTACGGCAGATAATGGATTTCAGGTTGTGCCTTACGTGATCCCCCTGTAAACTCGGAATCACAAAAACGAGCGCCGTGAATGACTGCGGCGGATCCATCAAAAGGAGGATACAATATGAAAAAGAAAAAGTTATTGGCAATGTCCATGAGTCTTGCTTTGACGGCAGGGCTGTTTGCCGGATGCGGGACATCCGGCGGAGGCGACAGCCAGCAGGCGTCACAGCCGGGGCAGTCCCAGGCCGTCAGCTCCCAGGCGGCTTCGACGGGAAGCAGCGGGGAAGATTCTATCTTCAATGCGCCCGGTGAGCTTCCCATTGTGAAGGAGCCTGTCACCCTCACGGTATTTGCTCCCTATAATGAGAACGGTTGGGAGAATAATGCGCAGATAAAGGAGCTGGAGGAGCTTACGGGTATTCACCTGGAATGGCAGACCTGTGCGTCCTCCGATAAGGTAAAGGATAAGCTAAGCGTGATCTTCTCCGGCGATGATATCCCGGACATCATCCTTACAGGCACCAGCAACGCGAATCGTTACGACAAGGCCATGGAGCAGTCCCTGGGCGATCAGGGTCTTGTGCTTCCCTTAAACGAATACCTGGACACAGTATCCGTGGGTTACAAGGCGGCTTTTGAGCAGATCGACGGCCTGCGGGAGTACATTACCACGCCCAGCGGCAATATATATACATTGCCCAATGTGGATGGTTCCCTCCATGTACAATATAATATGAAGTGCTGGATCAATACCCAGTGGCTGGAGAACCTGAATCTGGAAATGCCTGCGACCACGGAGGAATTTTATAATGTGCTGAAGGCATTTAAGGAGCAGGATGCCAACGGCAACGGCGATCCCAATGATGAGATCCCGCTTTCCACCGTTACCTCCGGCGCAGGCACACAGATCGACGGTTTCCTGATGAACCCCTTCCAGCTGACCTCGGAGAACAACAAGCTGTATGTGGATAATGGAACCGTTACCTTCGCCCCTGTGCAGGAGGGTTATAAGGAAGGCCTGAAATGGCTGAACCGGCTTTATGAAGAGGGGCTGATTAATCCGGAATCCTTTACCCAGGATAAGGACAATCAGGTCAACATCAACGAGGCGGGAGATGAGTGCGTGATCGGCGCATTTCTGGCGCAGCGTCCCGGCTATGCCTGCGATCTGTCTACCGAACCCTTCTCTAAGAAGTGGGAACAGTACCAGTGCCTGCCCCCCCTGACTGGTCCTGACGGACAGTGCGTGGCGTCCTGGAATCCCTATGTCATGTTCCAGTGCGGCCAGACCTTTATTTCCAGCAGCTGTTCCAATCCTGAGGCAGCGTTCCGTCTGATCGACTACATTGCCACAGAGGAGCAGGTATACAGGCAGGCGCTGGGGATTGAGGGCGTGCACTATGAGATGCTGGGCGCAGACACCACGGAAGTAGGTCTGGATGGCACCACCAAGGCGCTGTATAAGCGCACCAACGCCGATACCACGAACCAGACGCTGCAGCAGCTGATGGGTCTGGTTCGCAGCCCTGAATTCATTGTAGCCGAGGCTACCAATCCCGACCCTTATGCGGAGGATGTGAAGCCCTTGAACGGCCGCCAGGTTGTGATGTACCAGGGCTCCCTGGATCATCAGGCGGTGCAGCAGTCAAGGGAATCCGTAATGCCCGACCTTTACATGAGCCCGGAGGATTCCGGCGAGATGTCGCTGCTCAAGACTAATGTCATGGATACGCAGAAAGAGTATATGGTGGGCTTCATCACCGGAACAAAGGATATCGACGCGGAGTGGGACAGCTACATCAAGGCGCTGAACAATGTGGGGCTGGAGCGTTACCTGGAGCTTTTGCAGAAGGCATATGACGAGTCCCCTTTTTCAAAGTAAGTCCTGGTAACCTTGTGAGACCGGCTTCATGAAAGCTTGGGAAGCCTGGCTGAAAACAGCAGAGGGAAGGGAGGAGTCCCCGGACGGACTCCTCCCTCTTTCCCCACATACCAGATGTTTGGAAAATATATGGAAAGGATATGCCGCCCGGGGCGGATAAAATGATATGAAGGAAGCGAAGAAAATCGAGTTAAGGAAGCAGAGGCGGAAAAATACGCTGCGCGCTGTAAAGCGTCACTGGCAGCTTTACCTGATCCTGCTGCTGCCGTTGCTTTATCTGGCAGTCTTTAAATACCAGCCCATCCTGGGTTCCCAGATCGCGTTTCGGGACTACAATTTCAGGGATGGCATCTGGCACAGCCCCTTTGTTGGTCTGAAATATTTTAAACAGTTCTTTGCGTCGCCGCAGTTTTCCCGGCTGATGGTCAATACCCTGGGACTGTCGGTTTACGGGATCGTGGTGGGGGTGTTCCCCCCGATTATATTGGCTGTGGCGCTGAATTATGTGCGTCTGAAAGGGTTTGGCAAAACGGTGCAGATGGTCACCTATATGCCCTATTTTATTTCCACTGTGCTGGTGGTGGGGATCCTGACCCAGCTGCTGTCGCTGACGGGTCCCGTGAACAGCGTCATCCAGTCCATGGGGGGAGAGGCGGTCCATTTCCTGGGGAAGCCGAAGCTGTTTAAGACGTTGTACGTTTTTTCCGATGTCTGGCAGAAGACCGGCTATAACGCCGTCATATACATATCGGCTCTGGCGGCTGTGGATCAGGAGCTCCATGAGGCGGCCACGGTGGACGGCGCCAATATCTGGCAGCGAATCCGTTACATAGACATTCCCAGTATCCTGCCCACGGCGGTGATCCTGCTGATCATGTCCTGCGGACGTATCCTGACCATCGGTTATGAGAAGGTACTGCTGCTGCAGAATGACCTGAACATGGCTTCCTCCGATATCATTTCCACTTATGTGTACCGGATCGGACTTACTTCCATGCAGTACAGCTATTCCACGGCGGTTGGAATTTTCCAGTCCCTGGTATCGCTGATCCTGCTGCTGATGGTAAATAAGATTTCGGACAGGGTTTCGGAAACCAGTCTGTTCTGAGAAGTGACAAATCTGCGTACAGGGCAGATGCCGTACAGGCGGCCCTTACGGGAAAGGCATGGAAAACTATGAAAAAATTAATAGATGGCAATAAATGCTTTCATATCGTCAATACCCTTTTTCTGGCGCTCTGTTTTCTGCTCATCGCGCTGCCGATCATGAATGTGATCGCCTCCTCTCTCTCGACGCCCAGTGCCGTGATCAGAGGACAGGTAAGATTTTTTCCCAGGGGCTTCAATATTGACGCGTACCAACAGATATTTACGAACAGGATGCTGCTCACAGGTTACAGAAATTCCCTGATATATACGCTGTTGGGAACCTGTATCAATATCGTGATGACGGTGATGGCGGCTTATCCGCTGTCCGTCAGGGACTTTGTGGGCAGAAAGGTCTTTGCATCTCTGTTTGTTTTTGTTATGATATTTACAGCGCCCCTGATTCCCACATACCTGAATGTGAAGAATCTGAAGCTTTTGGATACCATGTGGGCTCTGATCCTGCCGGGGGCGATCTCGGTGTACAATATGATCATAGCCAGGACTTATTTTCAGAACAGCATTCCGGGAGAAATGCTGGAATCCGCGCGGCTGGACGGCTGTGATGACATCAAGGTGCTCACCCGCATGGTGCTGCCCCTGTCAAAGTCCATTATGGCTGTGCTGGTACTGTACTACGCGGTGGCACACTGGAATTCCTACTTTGACGCGTTCATTTACCTGTCCTCCGATACCAAGTTCACCCTGCAGGTGGTGCTTCGGAACATTATGAGTTCGGCGAAGGCACTGGAGGAAATGTCAAATGTTACCATGGAGCAGAGTATGCGGGCGGCCAACGTGGAGGTGCTGAAATATGCGGTCATCGTCTTCGGCAGCATCCCCCTGATCGTGCTCTATCCCTTTGTGCAGAAGCACTTTGTGAAAGGCGTTATGATCGGCTCTGTGAAGGGATGAGCCAGGAGAAAGCAGAAAAGGCAGCAGGAAGTGCGGCAGGAAAGAGAGCAGGAAGTGCGGCAGTGAGGAACAGGTTCTGGACAGCTGCGGGTAAAGAAAGAAGAAAATGCGCAGAAATCGGCGCGGAAATGAGGAAACATATGGAAAAATTGCGCGTGAGTGAAAATGGAAGGTATCTGATGCAGGGTGACAGACCCTTTTTCTGGCTGGGCGATACGGCTTGGCTGATGCTTCAGAAGTTGGACAGGGAGGATATGAGAACCTATCTCAGAAATCGTGCGGAGAAGGGCTATAATGTGATCCAGACGGTGCTGGTACACACTCTGCCCGGCGTGTCGGAGAGCGGCTGTTCCCTGGCTCCCGGCATCAAGAATGTGACGGACAGGGCATACTGGGAGTTTGTGGATGAGGCGGTGGAGCTGGCGGAGGAGATGGGAATCTATCTGGGACTTCTGCCCTCATGGGGCTCCCTGGTCAAGGACGGCATCCTGAACCGGGATAATATCACGGAATATGCGGAGTTCCTGGGAAAGCGTTATCAGGGGAGAAGCAATCTGATCTGGATCCTGGGCGGCGATGTGAGAGGAGATGCCGGGCGGGAGGTCTATCCCCTGGAGGCGGAGATCTTGAAGCGTTATGACCCGGAGCGGCTTGTGACCTATCATCCCTTCGGGCGTACCTCTTCCTCCCTCTGGTTCCATGACGAGGGATGGCTGGATTTCAATATGTTCCAGTCGGGGCACAGAAGATATGACCAGGCATCCCTGGGGGAGTGGGACGACAATGCCGGGAAGGAGACCTTCTTCGGGGAGGACAACTGGCGGTATGTGGACCGGGATCACGGGCATGAGCGCGTGAAGCCCACGCTGGACGGGGAGCCTTCCTATGAGGGAATCCCCCAGGGTCTGCACAATCCCCGGAATCCCTACTGGGAGGAATGGGATGTGCGCCGGTACGCGTACTGGTCCGTCTTTGAGGGCGCGGCGGGACATACCTACGGAAGCAACGCGATTATGCAGTTCTATACAGAGGCGGAGGGAAAGGGCGCCTACGGAGTGCGGGAGAGCTGGAAGGATGCCATGCATCATCCCGGTTCTGCCCAGATGCGTCATCTGAAGGAACTGATGGAAAGCGTCGATTTCGTGAACGGCGGACCCTGCGACGGGATGCTTCTGTACGGGCAGAAGGAGAGGTATCACAGAATAGCGGTCTTTGCAGGGAAGGACTATGTATTCTGCTACGACTACAACGGCGATGAGTTCCTGCTGGACCTGAAAGCGTATATGGATCGTCCCATGGCGGCCTATTGGATGAATCCCCAGGATGGCACCTACAGCTATATCACCACGCTCCGGGGGGTGGAGAAATGGCTGGCAAGTCCTGTGGCCAGGAAGGACAAAGCCAATGACTGGGTTCTGGTGCTGAGGGAAGTGTGAAGAGAATTTCTAAGCCCGCAAAGTACGCAGACGAAGCAATTCTAACGCTTCACACTGAAGAACGCAGGCGAACTGGTTCGCCTGTGTTCTTCTCATTGATTGATTGTTTGTGCTGCCCCAAAGAGGTGGGCTTTGCCCCCCCAAAGAGGTGGGCTTTGCCCCCCAAAGAGGTGGGCTTTGCCCCCCAAAGAGGTGGGCTTTGCCCCCTCTTGGCGGCATGGCGGAAAGTGTGAGAAGAATGAAGGAAAAGAAAGTGATCGATTTCCATGTACATCCCTTTCGGGAGTCCTCCTATAATCTCAATCTGTATCCGGGGACTTATGAGCCGGATCTGGAAGGTATGAAGAAGCAGCTGACAGAGGCGGGGATCACCCATATCTGCGGCAGTGTGCTGAGGAGGGAGCGAGATTCTCAAAGCCTGCAGGAAGGCTTCGAAGGCCTGCGGAAGCTGAACAGGGAGGCGCTGCGGTTACAGGAGATGCTGGGGGACTTCTATACCCCTGGCTTCCATGTCCATCCGGCTTATGTCAGGGAATCCTGTGACGAAATTGCTTTCATGCACGATCAGGGAGTGTGCCTGATGGGAGAACTGGTCCACTATATGCATGGCTGGGGCGATTTTTCGGAAAAGAACTGGGCGGAGATCCTGGACGTGGCGGAGCAGTACGGCATGGTCTGCTCCTATCATACGCCCTTTGACTATGATATGAGGAGGATGATAGACGCACATCCCGGGATGACCTTTGTGGCGGCTCACCCAGGAGACAGGCAGCGGGTGGCGGAGCATATGGAACTGCTGAAAGCCTGTCCCAATCTCTGCCTTGACCTGTCCGGCACGGGGCTTCACCGCTTCGGTATGCTGAAACGCCTGGTGGAACAGGCGGGAGCGGACAGACTTCTGTTCGGCACGGACTATCCCATCTCCAATCCACGGATGTATGTACAGGCGGTGTATGGGGAGGAGATCGGCGAGAAGGAGCGGGAGATGATCTTTCACGGAAACGCGGAGAGGATACTGGCGCTGTGATCTTTATCGGAAACAGTAAAATGATGGAAGCATTACAGGGAAACGTTTTAATCGGCGTTTCCCTGTAATATTTCGGGAATCCTGCATAAAAAAGGAAAAAGGGAGGCCATGGACAGAAAAAAATAGTAACAGTTTAGCCCTCGCCATTCACAACGAGGTGGGAAAGCCCCTCCTGACCGCACCTGCGGTGCTTTCCGCTGCTTCGCAGCTACCTTTGTTCATAAGACGGCGTTCCCTCAGCCGATATAATCAGCCCAAAATTCGTGCGAGCACGATTTTCGGCTGCTCACACCGGCTGGCTGAACTGTTACAAAAAATAGGAGTGCGGAACAGAAAATGTGTGGAATTATGCGGGGTTATATGGTACAATAGACCTTATTCAAGACAGAAAGTGGCCGGATGGCCATACTACCGTGACTGCATAGCAATCATGGTGCAATGACCATATTCAGGCCAATCAGCGGCCAAATTTGGTTTAACCAGGTCGAAAAGGAGAAATGTATGGAGACAGTGTACAAAAGCGGCAGTGTGGACAGTATCATTGATGCAGTGGCTGCTAAATTAAAGGGTTGTACGTTCATCGTGTACTGTGCAGACGACAAGCGGTTCGGGGAGATCAGCGAAAGGCTGCATGGAGCGCTGCCGGGCGTACAGATGATGGGTACCACCGGGTTTATGTTTAACGAGAATGGCAGTTTTGCAGAAGGCGTTTCCGCTGTCGGCTTTTTTGACAGCGAGGTGGAAGTACATACGGGGGTTCTCCGGCATGTGGACACCTGTCCCATGAAGTATCTGCAGGATCTGGCGGATGCCGTGGAAAAAATCAAAAAGAAGTATAAAAATAACATTTGCTTTGAATGCTCTACCGGATACGAGGAAAAGGTAGTATCCACCATGAAAATATGCCTGGAGGAGGCGGGGATACGCCTGATCGGCGGTACGGCAGGCAATACGGAGCCGGACGGTCCCAAGCATGTGGCATGTAACGGCGAGGTCCTTACGGATTCCACTGTGTATGCCGTTATCGGAAGCAAAATGGGTGCCATTGAGATTTTCAAGGAGAATCTGTATCAGGCAAGGGAAGTCACCCATGCCGTCACGAAAGTATCCAAGGACAAAAGAACCATATATGAGATAGACGGGCGCAAGGCGATGGATGTTTACGAGGAAGAACTGGGCTACACCAAGGCCACCGTTGGGGATGGGATCTTTAAAAATCCCCTCAGCCGTATCGTAGGGGCAGACAGCTATATTACCGCCATTTTCAGCTTTAACCCGGACAGGAGTATTTCGACCTATAAGAATATTCTGGAAAATGATGTAATCGCTTTTACGGATATTGCTTCAGATTACCAGGAATATATCGCGGACAACATGAAAAAACTGACAGCTTCCCGCAGCGTCGCAGGAATCCTGTCCGTAAACTGTATCCTGCGCTACCTGTTTTTTGATAAGAATCATTACGTCGGTGCATATGCGGAAATGATGAATGCCATGGGCAGGGGATGCCATTGGGGCGTTGTGGGGGACGGAGAGCAGTATATTGAGCAGCATATCAACCAATCCATGGTCTGCGTGGTCTTTACAAAAGACAGATAAGGGGTAGAAAATGTTTCGTAAAAAGAATAAGGAAAAAGAGATAAAAACATCCAGGATCCGTTTAAGTTCCATTCTGGATGCCGTGAAGTTCCTGGAGAGAAAGCAGGAGGCCATTACGCAGGAGGACGTGCAGGCCATGCGCGATATGAATGCCATCGAGTCTGTGGTGGAAGACCTCCAGGGAGAATCCTCAATCATCATGGACGACGTCAGCCAGTTCAACGCGCAGTTTGTCGATATCCTTACGGTGAATGAGGAGTTACAGAACATTGCGGACAAAATTGTGGGGACAAGCGCAAACGGCAATCAGAAAATGTCCGTACTGATCAGTGAGATTGCCCAGATCAAGGATTCTGTCAGGGAGATCCACGAGGTGCTGGATAATTTTGAGCAGGCGTTCAGTGCCATCGGCCAGACGGCGGACAATATTGCCTCCATTGCATCCCAGACGAACCTTCTTGCACTGAACGCCAGCATTGAGGCTGCCCGGGCAGGGGAGGCAGGAAGAGGTTTTGCCGTTGTGGCGGATGAGATCAATGCGTTGTCTGCCCAGACCAAGAAGCTGGTGGATGACATCAACGGAACCATGGTCAATGTAAAAAACAAGGAAGGAAGGCTTCTGGAATGCTTTGAGGCCATGAATGGGCTGGTGGACAGCAATGTGGAGAGCGCCCAGGATACCCAGGGTGCAATCCGCGATTTCAATACCATTGCCCAGGAAGTCCGTGACAGGACAGGGAAAACGGTGGCGCATGCACAGGCAGCCCAGAGAAAGGCGGGGAATATCCAGGAGGAGATGGAAAAGGAGAAAGATATCTATTCCAATCTGAATCAGACCGTTTATAACCTGAAAATGCAGCTTTCCCGTAAAAGCGTGCTGTTTGAGGATGTGAAAAATGTGTTGTGTCAGATCCCCTATATATGTGGGGAATACGAGGGGAAGGATGTCATTGTAAAAGAGGAGTCCCTTTAAAGGTTCTGAAAAACATGCAGAAGGCTGCTTCGCCTTTGACAGGAATTGGGAATGCAAAATGCACAGAAAAGCAATTTTGACTTCGCGGTGCCGTATGACTGAACTGTTACCCGGGAACAGCAGAAGGATGTTGAAATAAATGATTGCAATTCTTAAGACACAGTGATACAATGAAATATACTTAGTGGAAGGAGGGCGCAGGATGAACGGGTTAGGTTATACGCCGATTTACAGCAGCAGTTCAATCTCAAAAACATGCATCAATTCATGTTTAGGGGATTACTGCGCTCTTTTTTAGGAGAATCAACAGGTATTCGAATGAAGTTTTCGCAGTGATTCCAGAACAGTTTGACTTATGTAGTTGATTTACGTAAGGGCAGGCTGTTTTTTGTTGCCCAATGGGTGACAGGGCATGGTGCGGGCAATGAGTCAATTTGTTGCGGAGTATTTGGCTGATGCCCTGGAACAGATTGTAAGTTAGTGTGCTCAATGAACTGAATGGAGAGAGGAATTACTTATGAATGCGAAAACAAGTAAATTACAGACAAAGCTGAAAAGAAATATCGGGCTGGATTATTTCAGCACCTTCATCACCAATTTGAATATGCAGAGTTCCATCTGGGTATTGTATCTTGCATATTGTGGTTTGAACCTGGCGGAAATAGGACTGCTGGAGGGGATCTATCACGCTACCAGCATACTCTGCGAGATTCCCTCCGGGGCGGTGGCAGACCTGCTGGGAAGAAAGAGAAGCATGGTCCTGAGCAGGGTATGTATAGCGGTTTCCTGTATGCTGATGCTGTTTTCCGGAAGCTTCGGACTGTTTGCGCTGAGCTTCATCGTGCAGGCGCTGGGAAATAATTTTAATTCCGGATCGGAGGAAGCGCTTGTATACGACAGTATGAAATATATCGGTCAGGAAGAGCGGTATGTGCGCGTGTATGGGCGGCTGAACGTTATTTTGGAGGTGTCCCAGGGGATTGCCACGGTGACCGGCGGCATCCTCGCGGAATACTCTTATCTCTGGTGCTATGGCGCCTGTGTGATCATTGCGGTGCTCTCCCTGATCCCCGTGATCCTCCTGACGGAAGCGCCCTGCGGCCGGGAGGAAAAGAGGAAGGCGGCGATAAGGGAGCTGGTGGCGTCCCATTTCAGCACGAGCTTTCAAATTTTAAGGTCGGATGTCAGGATATTGAAAATAATCATTTTCTATTCGGTCGTCTTCGCATCCCAGACACTCTTGTTCTTCTATAGCCAGCAGTATTATTTTGAACATGGCTACAATAAGATCCGGATCAGCCTGATCCTGCTGGTGATGAGCGGCGCTTCCTGTCTGGGGGCTGTTTTGAGCGACAGGCTTTATCACAGGTTTAAAAAGAAAATCGTATTTGTGGGGACAATGGTGATCGCGGCGGCGTTCCTTTGCTATAGCCTGGAGAATATGGCAGTATCCATACTGGCCTTTTCCGCTGCCGGCTTTTTCAATTCTGCGCTGTACCCCGTGCAGTCCGATTCGCTGAACCAGCTGATCCCGTCCGAACAGCGGGCCACCCTGATCTCCGTGAACAGTATGTTCTTTTCCGTGGCGATGATCGTGATGTTTCCCCTTGCGGGCATGGCGGCGGATCATCTGGGACTGACAAGGGTATTCGTATTTATCGGGGCGGCGGTCATGGTATTTGCAGGTCTGTCCTGCCTCGGCAGCCGGCGCTGAGGAGGGGGCTGCCCACCTCATTAGGAATACGGGGGCGTGGGTGTGAAAAGTAACACGCGTAATCCGTGAATGGCGGCATGGATGAACTGTCGCTTGCAAACAGTCTTCCCCAGATGATATAATGACCTTATTTAAGGCAATTAGCGGCCGAATGGCCATCCATATCATGATTGGTCTGTAATCATGATATAATTCGTAGCAGGTACAGGGAGGATTCCGGAAACCTGTATTCAGAGGAGGACGGATTGTCTATGAACGGAAACATTCTGATTGTTGACGATGAAAGGGAAATTGCGGATCTGCTGGAGATCTACCTGAAAAACGACGGCTACACAGTGTGTAAATGCTACAGCGGCGTGGAGGCCCTGCGGTGTGTTGAGACGGAGAGGTTTGATCTGGCGATCCTGGATCTGATGCTTCCCGACCTGGACGGCTTCCACATCTGCCAGAAGATCAGGGAGCGGTACTTTTTTCCCATTATCATGCTGACGGCGAAGACGGAGGATACCGACAAGATCATGGGTCTTACCATGGGCGCGGACGATTATATCACAAAGCCCTTTAATCCCCTGGAGGTGGCAGCCAGGGTGAAGACGCAGCTGCGCCGGTATGTCCACTATAATAATGCGGCGGGCATGGAGGGGAAGGGCAGACCGGTGCCGGAGTACGATATCCATGGCCTGGTCATCAACAATGACACCCATAAGTGCACCCTGTACGGAAAGGAAGTCATGCTTACGCCGCGGGAGTTCTCCATACTCTGGTATCTGTGCGGGCACAGGGGAAAGGTGATCTCGTCGGAGGAATTATTTGAAAATGTCTGGGGAGAGAAGTTCCTGGACAACAATAATACCGTCATGGCGCATATCGGCAAGCTGAGGGAGAAGCTGGGAGAGCCTGCGAAGACCCCGAAATTCATAAAGACCGTGTGGGGAGTGGGGTATACAATTGAATAGATTAGGGCAGAAGCAGCCGAGTGACAGGAGCGGGCAGGGAAGCGGAAGTAAGCGCACTGGCGGAATCGGGAAGAATCGCAGGGATGAATATCGTTCCTTTCGTACAAAGTTATTTATGCAGACGGTTCTCCTGATGTTTGCCGCTGTGATAGGGATATGGGCATTATATAACTTTTTGTGGCGGGGGCACTTTGCCAACACGGTAGTCGGCTTTTTAAACTTGTATATCTATGGAGATTACCGTCAGTCGCTGGATGTGTACCAGCGCGTATTCCGGAATAATGAATCCCTGTTTTTTATGCTGGGCGCGCTGCTGATCTTTTTGATCATTATGCGGGTCTACTTAAAAAATTTTACCAGATACTTTAATGAGATCAACAGGGCGATAGATGTCCTGGTGCAGGAGAATTCCGGCGATGTCGCCCTGCCGGTGGAGCTGGCGGCCACGGAGAAGAAGATCAACCACATCATACACACCCTGGAGCAGCGGAAACTGGCGGCGGAGCTGGCGGAGCAGCGTAAAAACGACCTTGTGGTATACCTGGCCCACGATCTGAAAACGCCGCTGACCTCTGTGATCGGCTATCTGACCCTGCTGCGCGACGAAGCGCAGATCTCGGAGGAACTGCGGGAGAAATACCTGTCCATCTCCCTGGAGAAGGCGGAGCGCCTGGAGGATCTGATCAATGAGTTCTTTGAGATCACGCGGTTTAACCTGACCAATATTGCGCTGGAGTACAGCAGGGTAAATCTGACACGTCTTCTGGAACAGCTTGCCTATGAGTTCAAGCCCATGCTTTCGGAGAAAAATCTGGTGTGTACGCTGGAGGCTGCGCCCGACATCATGATCAAGTGTGATGTGGATAAGATGCAGCGCGTGTTTGACAATCTGCTGCGGAATGCGGTCAACTACAGCTTTGAGGGGGAAGAGATCAGGATCAGGGTGACACAGGAGGAGAGGAATGTGCATATTGTGTTTTCCAATCATGGGAATACCATTCCTCCGGACAGGCTGGAACGCATTTTTGAACAGTTCTACCGTCTGGACAGCGCCAGAAGCTCCGGAAGCGGCGGCGCAGGGCTGGGACTTGCCATTGCGAAGAAGATTGTGGAATCCCATGGCGGCAAGATAACAGCCAGGAGTGAGAATGAGATCATTGAATTTGAGGTGGTTATATAGCGTACCAGGGCGGCGTCGGATGCGAAGCAGACGCAAACATCAGGCACTGATTTGCTTCAGGATTAACGCAACGATGTACTGGCGGCGGCTGGTTAGGAATTTCGTAAGATTTTCCTGTGATAAAATTAGGAAAAGATTTATTTTATGTGAATAAAAGGCACTTCCGGCTCTGGTACAGTATGGGTATCAGGGGCGGGAGTGCCTTTTTGATGGAGATCATTGCAGGAGGCTGGTACATCATTGCATTAATTCCTGAGTAACCAGCACTCGCTGTTCACGTCATTGCTGCGTTGTTGTCGGTCAACAATTGCTTTGGCAATTTGATATTGCATCGCCTCCCTCCGCCGCCTTGCACTGATGCAAACATCAAGCACTTATTACTTCAGGATGAATGCAACGCTGTACTATTTAAAATCAGTTTCTGTGGAAAGGTTTGGTTATCATATGCGAAAGAAAACAATAGCAGTCTTATTCGGGGGGAACTCAACGGAATATAAGGTGTCGCTGCAGTCGGCATTTTCCGTATTGGAGAATCTGAATACAGAAAAATATGATATTATCATGATCGGCATTACCAGGGAGGGGGACTGGTATCGCTACAGGGGAGAACTTGAGAAAATCCCGGACAATACATGGTGTGAGGACGGCGCCTGCCTGACACCCGTGGCCGTGTCCGTGAGCCGCTCGGAGAGAGGACTGCTGGAATTTGCCGCGGGGAAAGAGGAGGGAACTTTTGCCGGTACGGCGGCCCTGGTAAAAGTGGATCTGGTATTTCCCGTGCTGCACGGAAAGAACGGGGAGGACGGTACGGTGCAGGGGCTGTTTGAGCTGGCAGGAATCCCTGTGGCAGGCTGCGATATGGTTTCCTCTGTTCTCTGCATGGATAAGGGAAGGGCGCATGTGCTGGTACGCACTGCCGGGGTGGCAGTACCGAAGGCGGTGACCTTCAGACCGCATGAGAGGGAGGCAGCCCTGCGGGATATCTCCCGCAGGCTTTCCTATCCTCTGTTCGTAAAACCTGTCCGGGCGGGATCTTCCTTCGGGATCACGAAAGTGTTCAGGGAGGCTGACCTGGGCGCGGCCATAGAGACGGCCCTCGGACATGACGATGAAGTGACTGTGGAGGAGGCCGTGGAAGGCTTCGAGGTAGGCTGTGCCGTCCTGGGCAATGAAGCGCTGACTGTGGGCAGGGTGGACGAGATCGAACTGTCGGAAGGTTTTTTTGACTATACGGAGAAATATACCCTGAAGACATCCAGGATCCATATGCCCGCCCGGATCGACCCGCAGACAGAGAGACGCGTCCGGGAGACCGCCGTGACCATATACAGGACGCTGGGCTGCTCCGGCTTTGCCCGGGTGGACATGTTCCTGCGGCCGGACGGGGAGATCGTGTTTAACGAGGTGAACACGATTCCCGGGTGTACTTCCCACAGCCGTTATCCCAACATGATGAAAGGGATCGGTCTGTCTTTTCCGGATATGCTGGACAGGCTGATCGAACTGTCCGTAAAAGGGTAAAAGAGATGTAACAGTTTGACCGAAAGCTGAACTGTTACAAAGAGATTGAAGGAATCGATTCTGAATAAGAGATTGAAGGAATCGATTCTGAATATTGACCGATTTTCCATACCATGATACCATACTTATCAAGAAACGAAATCTGTCTGCGGAAACTGTGCAGCCAGGGAAAATTACCCTGCTGTGGAGCATTGTCCCGGCAGGGCAAAGGGGGATAGGATGGTTATGGAGTGTCTGGAGGGATATCTGTCAGAATTGAGGAAGAGGCTGCCGGATGTGGAAGTGCGGCTGAACGCCGGGGCGGACGGACAGGAGCTGAGAAACCTCAGACTGAAAATGGGATGTGAGATCCCGGAGGAACTGACCTGCCTATATCAGCGTTTTGACGGCGAGGGTATGTCAGGACTATATTTCTTTGCGGGGCTGCGGTTTCTGTCCGTGAAAGAAATCCGGCATAGATTGGACTTTTTCCAGAGTGCGGAAGCGGAATTGACTGCCCTGGGGACAAGGGCGATCCAGGAAAAGCCGATGTGCAAGCTGAACTGGCTTCCCTTTGCCTTTGATGACAGCAGGGGATGGCTTGTCATGGATCTCTCCCCGGCGGAGGGCGGCAGGACAGGCCAGATTATCACGGTGGATTACGACATGGATCAATGTTACCTGCTGGCAGGAAGCATGGATGAGTTGCTGGGGAGGATGACGGTGTGGCTCCGGGACGGCATCCTTACCGTCAATCATGAGAATACGGAAGCCCCCTTTATTATGGAGAGGACAGGGCATCTTTTCAATTCATTGGAGGAACTGGCCTGCCTGGAACAGAGCGCGGACGCATCGGAGATTCTCCTTCCGGAGGGCTTCTGGCAGGAACGTTACAAACGCTCCTGCGTATCTGTGGGCGTTCTGGAGAAAGAGAAGAAGATGCTGCTCCAGAAGAAGGAACTGGACTGTACTCCTTTTGCTGATATGCTGAATTTGAAAGAACTGATCCTGCATGACTGTCGTCTTTTTAATCCGGAAGCCTTTGCACGGATGCCTCAGCTGAAGCGGCTGATCCTTGCCGGGTGTACCTTTGAGGGCGGGGATCTGTCAGCGCTTTCCGGTGCGCCTGCGCTGAAGGAGCTGGGGCTGAACGTGATGAGTGGGGCCGGACTGGCGCAGTTGGGCGGATTGAAGCCTTTAAAATGCCTTCAGGTGAGGGCACTGACGGACTTTAATGTAGGGGATCTGGCTTCCTTCAAGTCGCTGCAGGAGCTCCGTATTGAGAAGATGGGACTGCGGGACGCCGCGTTTCTCGGCGGAATGAAGCATTTAAAAAAGCTGGATCTGTGGGACAGTGAACTGGCTGACCTGGATTTCCTGAAAGAACTGAGGGCACTGGCGGAGTTCCATCTGACAAGGCCTGCGGAAAATGAGGACGGGCTTTCGTCAGTAAGCGGATTGTCCAAATTGAAGGAATTTATTTATCCCGTGAGGAATCTGGCTGTTTACCGGGGCAATAGCACGCTGCGGCATGTGGGGATGGCCGCCGGCATCACAGAGGGCTTTGAGGTCTTTGCAGGAAGCGGCGTGAATAGCTTTACCCTGATAGGGGCTGTGGCAGAGGGAGAGCCGGAAAGGGTAAAGGAGCAGATGGAGAAGTATGTGGAGATCTGGTCCTGGGGCTCGCAAAAGGGATAAGGTTTTTGAAAAGGCTTTACATGTCGTAAGCACGGAAATCAATTTTCTAAAACCTCACAAATCTTAGAAGGTTTAAGTAAGCAA
>CAOKWI010000036.1 GCA_948473115.1 uncultured Lachnospiraceae bacterium
ATGGAGTGTAAGACTAAATTCAGCCAATAGTGGAATTTACTTTTTCATTTAACCGAACTGTTACCCATGCAGAAAACCGATTGCCCTGTGGCTGATTGTTTGATATAATCAGTCATAGGGTATTCTTATTTATGGCAGTAAAGTGTTTGGGCAGTGGGCAGTGTTGACTTTACTGTCTTACCATAAGGAACTGTTAAAGAATTAATCTTCACATTTGACTTGTCTGAGATAGCAAATGCTGCGTTGTTATCAGTCGACGATGCCCGCATCGTCTCCTTCTTCCGCCTTGCCTTTGCAATCTCATCCTGCGTCAAAGTGTAAAGTTAATTCTTGACAGTTCCTAAAGAAGAGTGGGTGAGTATGAAATGCAGAAGATAATCGATCAGATCTTGGAGGGAAACTTCGATTATGAGAATGGTTCTCTCGATTTTTCATGCTTAAAAATAGATATTTCCCTGCGCCATGGTGAAAGCTATGAGGGAAGCTTCAGGGTGTACGCCCCTGCGGGGAAATTTACCGCGGGCAGTGTGACGTCCTCCGACCTGAGGATGGAATGTCTCAGGCCGGAATTTGTGGGCACGGATGAGGAGATCGCTTTTCGCTTTCACGGGGAACAGATGGAAGAGGGGGAAGTGGTAAAGGGAAATTTTTACATTGTCAGCAATCAGGGCGAATATTACCTGCCCTTTGTGGTATCCGTGGAGCATACGGTACTGGAATCCTCCATAGGCCCTGTCAGGAATCTGTTCCACTTTGCCAATCTGGCGAAAAGCAGCTGGGAGGAGGCGGTAAAGCTGTTCTATCTGCCGGATTTCCCCCTTGTGCTTTCAGGAAGCGACGCCCAGTACGCGGATGTGTACAGAGGGCTGTCCGCCTATCCCGGACAGGAACAGAATGTGGAAGAGTTCCTGATCCGGATCAACAAGAAGCAGAGGATAGAATACCTGGTGGAAGAGAAGGAGCTTGTGCTGGAGAATGTATCCGGTGAACATGCCTATGATGTCATAGAGAGGGAGCTGGGCATTGTGCGCAACGGCTGGGGCTACACCAGGCTCCATGTGGAGTGCAGCGGCGAATTTCTGTTCACGGAGAAGGAGGTGCTGACAGACGATGACTTCCTGGGCAACCGGTGCAGGCTGCCTGTGTTCATTGACGGCAGGCTGTGTCCCAGAGGCAACCATTACGGACAGGTCTTCCTGTATAATTCCTACGTGTCCCTGACGGTTCCGGTGACGGTGAAGGCGGGGAACCAGCTGACGGGGGTGCCCGTCGATCTGACGAGAAAGCGCAGTATGGCGCGCATCATGGAGCTGTACCAGTCCTTCCGCTTGAAGAAGATCGGTACTTCCGCATGGCTGAAGGAAACGGGAAAGCTGGTGGAAAAGCTGGTGATCCAGAATGAAAATGATACCGCTGTCAGACTGTTCCAGGCGCAGCTTCTCATTACGGAAGAAAAGTACAATGAGGCGGGATGGATACTGGATCATGTGGCGGAAATCCTGGAGGAGAGACCGGAGGAGGAGACACAGCTGGCCTACTATCTGTATCTCACCACCCTGATCCACAGCGAGGAGAAGTATATCAACAGAGTGACCTCCGATGTGGAGCATATTTATAAGAAGGAACCGTCCAACTGGCGTGTGGCATGGCTTCTGCTGTATCTTTCACCGGAGTATGACAAATCGGCTTCCGTCAAGTGGGGATTTCTGGAAAAGCAGTACCGTTACGGCAGCCGGAGCCCTGTGATCTATATAGAAGCCCTGATTCTCCTGAACAATAACCCGGCGCTTCTGAGGCGGCTGGGAGACTTTGAGAAACAGCTACTCAATTACGGGACGAAGCGGGAATTCCTGAATGCGGAGGTGGTGGAACAGTTTCTGTACCTGGTGGGACGGGTCAGGGAGTTTTCACCGGTGCTGTTCGGCATCCTGGAGCGCCTGTACCGGAAGAAGCAGGATCAGAGGATATTGCAGGAGGCCTGCACCCTCCTGATCAAGGGAAACAGGACGGGAAGAAAATATTTCCGCTGGTACAGGGAGGGCGTGGAGGCGCAGCTGCGGATCACCAATCTGTATGAATATTATATGATGTCCCTGGATCTGGATGCCTCCTGCAAGCTGCCCAAGCAGGTATTGATGTACTTTTCGTACCAGAATCACCTGAATTACGAGCAGACGGCCTACCTGTACGAGTATGTCCTTAAGAACAGGGACCGGCTTGGGGATCTGTATCTGACTTACCAGCCCCGTATGGAGTGGTTTGTCATGGACCAGATCAGGAAAGAGCATATTAACAGACACCTGGCAGCGCTTTATGAGAAGCTGCTCCGGCCCGAGATGATCGACGAACAGACGGCGGGGTCTCTTTCCAGGCTGCTTTTTGCACACCAGATACGGGTGGAGGATGACAGGATACGCAAGGTCTATGTCTATCAGCCCCATAACCTGCGTCCGGCGGAGTATTCCTTGAGCGGGGGCTGTGCCTGGGTGGCCCTGTACGGGAATGAATATACCATCGTGCTGGAGGACGCGTGGAAAAACCGGTTTATACGCAGTGTGGAATACACCCTGGAGAAACTGATGCTTCCCGGGAGACATCTGAGGCTGGTTTCCCCCCGTGTGACCGACTGTACGGAACTGGATCTGTATCTTGGCGAGAATGACAGGGAGGGAATCCCGGATTCCGGAGAGAGCCTTGACAGGGTGCTGCGGGTGCTTCGGCAGCCGGAGGTGGAGCCATCCATCAAGCGGGAACTGTACCTGAAGGTATTACAGTATTATTATGAAAAGGATAACATGGAGGCACTGGACAAATATCTGAAAAGCATTCCCGGAGACGAGCTGACTATGGAAGAGCGTGGCACGGTGATGAAATACCTGGTATACAGAGGGAATATTGAACTGGCGGGGCAATGGCTGGAGAAATACGGCCCCTACTTCGTGGATGTGAAGGTTCTGGTGCGCCTGCTGGGTCCGCTGATGGAACGGCGGAGTATGATAGAGGAGCCTGTGCTGACAGCGGCGGCCTGCCATGTTTTCCGGAGGGGAAAGTATGACAGTATCGTGCTGGAATACCTGACCAGGTATTATGAGGGTATGACCAAGAATATGCGGGATATCTGGAAGGCGGCGAAATCCTTTGAAGTGGACTGCTACAGGCTGTCCGAGAAGATGCTGGTGCAGATGCTCTATTCCGGCGCTTTCATCGGGGAGAAGATGGAGGTTTTCCGCTATTATGTATCCCAGGGAGCCAAGCCGGAGGTGGAGGAGGCGTTTCTGGCGCAGTGCGCCTTCGAGTATTTCGTACATGACCGCGTCACGGAAAGCTATGTGTACCAGGAGGTCGGGAACATGAGCAGGCGCAGCGAGCCGGTGCAGAAGATCTGTAAGCTGGCGTTCCTGAAATACTATGCGGAGAATCAGGATGAGAGGCAGCCGCTGCAGATGGAGCTGGCGGAAAGCTTCCTGCGGGAGCTGATGGCGGAGGGAATCCATCTGAACCTTTTCAGGGAATACGGGGAGTATCCGGACCTGCAGCAGGAGCTGGCGGACAAGACCATTATTGAGTACCGGGCAGCGCCCGGCAGCAAGGCATGCATCCATTACGTGATGCTCTATGAGAACGGGGAGTCGGACGCATACAGGGCAGAGTACATGCGGGATGTGTACGGCGGCGTCTGCTTTAAGGAATTTATCCTGTTCTTCGGCGAAAATCTCCAGTATTACATCACCGAGGAGCGAGACGGCGAGGAACAGCTGACGGAGAGCGGGACGATCCAGAGCAGTGACGCCGCGGGCAATGTGGAGGCCGGCAGATATCAGCTGCTCAACGACATTATGCTCAGCAGGGCGCTTGAGGATTACGACACAATGGATGACCTGCTGGAGGAGTACTACAGAAAGGAATTTCTGAACGGACAGCTGTTTTGTATCAAATAGATCGGGAGGTGCGGCGTGGGACTGCTGAAAAATGATAAACTGATCGTCGGTTATGACCTGGGCAACCGTTTCTCGCAGATCAGCTATGCTGTATCGGCCGACGGGGACGTGGAAACCCTGTCCCAGGTGGCGGGAGCGCAGATCTATAATGTCCCTACGGTACTGTGCAAGCGCACAGGGGTCAACCAGTGGTTCTACGGGAAGGAAGCGCTCCGCAATGGGGCGGAGGGGCAGGGGATCCTGGTGGAAAACCTGGTGGAGCTGGCGCTGGATGGGGAACCCATACTGATCGAGGAGGACAGCTATGACCCGGTGTCGCTGCTCACGCTGTTCTTTAAGCGCAGTCTGGGGATGCTGTCCCAGGCGGGGACTTCGGAGAAGCTGGGGGCGCTGATGATCACCTGCGAGCAGCTGGACCACCGGATGATAGACCTGTTAAACCAGATGCTGGAGGGGCTCAGGCTCAGGACGGAGAGGATATTTTTCCAGAGCCATATGGAGAGCTTTTATCACTATATGATCCGGCAGCCTGAGGAACTCAGGACAGCCCGGTCGATGCTCTATGATTACCGCGGGGACAGGATCCGGATCTTTGACCTGGATTATAACAGGCGCACCACGCCTGTGGTGGCGTTTATCGAGGAGAGCGTTGCGGACTTTCCCGTGTGGTATACGGAGGGCGGGGACGCGGAAATGCTCTCGGAGGCATATAAGCAGGCGTTGGACAAGGCCTTTCTGCGCCTGGCGGAGCTCAGCTTCGGCAGCAGGGCGGTGAGCTCCGTGTTCCTCATCGGGGACGGCTTCTCGGAGGAATGGATGAAGGATTCGCTGCGTTTCCTGTGCAGGGGGAGAAGGGTTTTCAAGGGGAATAACCTTTTCAGCAAGGGCGCCTGCAACGGGATGCAGGAGAGGATACATGTCAGCCCCACAGGGCGGGAATACATCTTTCTGGGCAATGACAAGCTCAAGGCCAATGTGGGAATGGACGTCATGCGCCAGGGCGCGGCCTCCTATCTGGCGCTTCTGGACGCGGGGGTCAACTGGTATGAGGCGGATCAGGTCACGGAATTTTATCTGCAGGAGGGGAATCAGATCAGCCTGAAAATCACGCCGCTGATCGGGAAGGAGACCCGCACTGCGCTGATCACCCTGGAGGATCTGCCCGCGGGGATCAGCCGGATCCGTGCAAGGCTTTATCTGGAGGCGGAAAACCGCCTGGCAGTGGAGATAGAGGATCTGGGGCTGGGCGAGCTCCGGCTGCCCTCCGGGAAAACCTGGAGTGAAACCATAGAATTATATTAAAATGGGATTAGGGTGTTTATCATGCGTGTCAGTGTCTGTGTAGGTGATTATGCCACAACTCCATATTGTATTCCGGGGCTGGAACTGAATGTATACTCCATGGAAGAATTGTGTTATTGTATAAAGGAGAATGCATTCCTGCTGGATTTCTCGCTGATGAACGACAGTCTGATCGACTGGATCGAGAGACAGTGCGGCCTGAAAAACCTGGCCAGGGAGCTTTACCAGCTGGCCCATAAGAACGGTTCCCTGAGCGCCTTCGGCATGACGATCCTGGCATACACAGGGCTCTATGACGAAGATGTGATCAGGGAGACCGGCCAGGTGCTGAAAAAGGGAGCGGGTCTGAGCACCGTGGAGAAGCGCAAGAGCCAGATCGACCATCTGGTGCGGCAGAAAAAGTTCCTGTCGGCGCTGCGGGGATATGACCAGCTGCTGGAGAGCTGGGGAGAATTTGAGCGGGATCAGGAACAGCCGCCGGCGGCTTCCACCAGGGCAGCCATCCTGCACAATAAAGGCGTGGCATTCGCGGGGCTCATGCTGTACGGGCGGGCGGCGGCCTGCTTCCGGGAGGCATATCAGATCAGCGGCGCGGAGGACGATTACACGGGGTATCTGGCGGCCAAGAGGATGGAACTGCCGGAGGGCGACTATGTGGCGCTGGCGGCGGAGAACGCGGGAAACTACCAGTACGTGCTGCAGCTGGAGAAAAAGCTGGAACAGCTTACCCGGGACTGGGAATCCCAGCCGGAATATTTAAGGCTTTACAACAGGCGGGAGCTGCGGGGGACTGACCGGCAGAGGTATCAGGAGGAGAGCGACGGCCTGACGCAGGCGCTCAAGGGCAGTTATCGGAAAGGTTTCTGACAGGAACCGGAACAGGAGTACCATAGATGGGATTTTGGCGGAATTTATTTCGTAGGAAAAGAGTGGCGGAGGAAACCGAGGAAAACTGGGAGCAGATCGTTTATCCCAGGGACCAGGTGGATTTCCGGAATGAGGAGCAGCGGAGCCGGTATATCACCGACTGTCTGGAGCAGATGGCGGAGGCGTCGAAGGAGATCGACGAACTGAACGGCGAATATGACAGGGTGACTTCCTATCTGAAGGATATGGAGGAGATCGAGGCGCTTCCCGGCCAGGACAGGGAGGAGATCAATACCTTCGCCCGCAAGCTTCTGACGCTGGAACAGGAGAGGGAGCATTACCTGGACCGGAAGAACGGGATGAACGATACGGAGTATTACCAGATGCGCAAGCAGGAGGAGGATGTGGAGGAGGGGCTGGCCCGGCTGAAGCAGGCGGAAGGCTACGGCGGCCTCATCAAGCAGGATATGCGCAGGCTGGAGAGGGAGAGGCAGGCTTACGAGTTCCGCCGGGCGGAGCTGGAGGTGGCCATGCAGAATTTCAGGGGAATGGCGGTGATCTTCCTGACGGCTTTCGCGGTCTGCATCGCCATGCTTCTGATCCTGCAGTTTGGCTTTGAGTATGACACAAAAATGGGGATGCTCCTGGCGGTGGCGGCGGCAGCCGTAGCGCTGACGGTGCTCTGTATCCGCTTTATCGACGCCGACAAGGAGAAGGCCAGCGTGGCGTACGGCATCAACAAGCTGATCCAGCTGCAGAACAAGGTAAAGATCCGGTATGTGAACAACCGTAACCTTGTGGACTATTACTGCCTGAAATACAATACGGACAGCTCGGCGAAGCTGGAGAAGAAATGGAAGCAGTACCAGCAGGAGAAGGAGGAGCGGAAGCAGTACGCGGAGGCGGAGGCGAAGATGGAGTATTACCAGAAACAGCTGGTGGGCAGGCTTTCCCGATACAGGGTCAATGATCCGGAGAGATGGGTGGGGCAGCCGGGGGCGCTGCTGGATAAACGGGAGATGGTGGAGATCCGCCATGACCTGATTCTGCGCCGGCAGGCGCTGCGTAAGCAGATCGATTACAATAACAATATAGGTGAGACCGCCAGGCAGGAGGTCAAGGATGTGGCAAAGCAGTTTCCCATGTATATGGCGGAAATTCTGGACATGGTAGAACGTTATGACAAACAGGGTTGACAGATCCTGAAATATGAGGTACAATTTATTTGGAAAAAGAGATTGCATAATTGCAGAGGCGCTGGGTCCGAAAGGGTTCTGCGCCTTTGCAATGAAAAAATATAAAAAAGGAGAACCCGGAATGAGTACAGACAGATACCAAAGCCCCCTGTCCGAGCGCTATGCCAGCAGGGAAATGCAGTACATTTTTTCCCCTGACATGAAATTCCGCACCTGGAGGAAGCTCTGGATCGCCCTTGCGGAGACGGAGAAGGAACTGGGATTGAGCCAGGACGGCAAGCCGGTGATCACGGAGGAGCAGATTGAGGAATTGAAAGCCCATGCCGAGGACATCAATTATGATGTGGCAAAGGCGCGGGAAAAGGAAGTCCGCCATGACGTCATGAGCCATGTGTATGCTTACGGGCAGCAGTGTCCCAAGGCGGCAGGTATCATTCATCTGGGCGCCACATCCTGTTATGTGGGCGATAATACGGATATCATAGTGATGACGGAAGCGCTGAAGCTGGTGAAGAAGAAGCTGGTGAACGTGATCGCGGAGCTGGCGGATTTCGCGGAAAAATATAAGTCCCAGCCCACCCTTGCCTTTACCCACTTCCAGCCGGCCCAGCCCACAACGGTGGGAAAGCGTGCGACCCTCTGGATGCAGGAATTCTACCTGGATCTGGAGGATCTGGATTATGTGCTGGGAGGCATGAAGCTGCTGGGATCCAAGGGAACCACAGGCACACAGGCTTCCTTCCTGGAGTTATTCAACGGGGATCAGGAGACCATAGATAAGATCGATCCCATGATCGCCCGCAAGATGGGCTTCCGGGAATGTTTTCCCGTGTCGGGCCAGACCTATTCCCGCAAGGTGGACACTCGTGTGGCCAATGTGCTGGCTGGCGTTGCGGCTTCCGCCCACAAGATGAGCAATGACATCCGTCTGTTACAGCATTTGAAGGAGGTGGAGGAGCCCTTTGAAAAGAGCCAGATCGGTTCTTCCGCCATGGCATATAAGAGAAATCCCATGCGCAGCGAGAGGATCGCGTCCCTTTCCCGCTATGTGATGGTGGACGCCCTGAATCCGGCGATCACCTCCGCGGTACAATGGTTTGAGAGGACGCTGGACGATTCCGCCAACAAGCGCCTGTCCATTCCCGAAGGCTTCCTTGCCGTCGACGGCATCCTGGATCTGTGCCTGAATGTGGTGGACGGGCTGGTGGTTTATCCCAAGGTCATCGAGAAGCGTCTGATGAGCGAGCTTCCCTTTATGGCGACGGAAAATATCATGATGGACGCGGTGAAGATGGGCGGAAACCGTCAGGAGCTCCATGAGCGCATCCGGGAGCTTTCCATGGAGGCGGGAAGGAATGTGAAGGTGGAGGGAAAGGAGAATAACCTTCTGGAGCTGATCGCGGCGGATCCGGCGTTCAACATGACGCTGGAGGATCTGCAGAAGACCATGGAACCCTCCAGGTATGTGGGGCGCTCCGTGGAGCAGGTGGACGCTTTCCTGGCGAAGGTGATCCGTCCTGTGCTGGAGGAAAACAGGGAATTATTGGGTGTGAAGGCAGAAATAACGGTATAGTTGCAGACAGGAGAGAGGAAATGGGTGGATTTTTTGGAGTAGCAGCCAAAGAGGATTGTGTGTTCGATCTGTTTTTTGGGACGGACTACCATTCCCATCTGGGAACCAGACGCGCCGGAATGGCAGTCTACAGCGAGGAATACGGATATGACAGGGCGATACATAACATTGAGAACGCCCCCTTCCGTACAAAGTTTGACAAGGATGTCAATACCATGAAGGGAACACTGGGGATCGGATGTATTTCCGATTATGAACCCCAGCCCTTGATCGTCCGTTCCCATCACGGTACTTATGCGATTGCCACGGTAGGCAAGATCAATAATTCTGACCAGCTGATCAAAGACCTGTTCAGCCACGGGCATTCCCATTTCCTGGAGATGAGCGGCGGCGATATCAATGCCACGGAGCTGGTGGCTTCCATTGTGAACCAGAAGGACAACCTGGTGGAGGGTATCCGGTATGCCCAGGAGATGATTGAGGGCTCCATGACCATGCTGATCCTGACCCCTAAGGGGATTTACGCCGCCAGGGACCGCCTGGGCAGGACTCCCGTGGCCGTAGGGAAAAAGGAGGGTGCTTTCTGCGTTTCCTTTGAAAGCTTCGCCTACCTGAACCTGGGATATACGGCCGAGAGGGAGCTGGGCCCCGGGGAGATCGCGGTGGTGACGCCGGAGGGGGTCAGAACCCTGGTACAGCCCGGGAAGGATATGAAGATCTGTACCTTCCTCTGGATCTATTACGGATACCCTTCTTCGTCCTATGAGGGTATCAGCGTGGAGAAAATGCGGTACAACTGCGGTGCCATGCTGGCAAAGCGGGATAATGTGGAGCCGGATATCGTGGCGGGGGTGCCGGACTCCGGAACGGCCCATGCCATCGGTTATGCCAATGAGTCCGGAATCCCCTTTTCCAGGCCGTTTATCAAGTACACCCCCACATGGCCCAGGTCTTTCATGCCCACCATTCAGACCCAGCGGAATCTGATCGCGAAGATGAAGCTGATCCCCGTGCACGACCTGATCCAGGGCAAGAGTCTGCTGCTGATCGACGATTCCATTGTCCGGGGTACACAGCTGCGGGAGACCACGGAATTCCTGTACCAGAGCGGCGCGAAGGAGGTACATATCCGTCCCGCCTGCCCGCCCCTTTTGTATGGCTGTAAATACCTGAATTTCTCCCGCTCTACTTCGGATATGGATCTGATCACCAGGCGGGTGCTGAAGGATATGGAGAGAGAGGGCAGGGAGATCGACTTAAAGCGCTATGTGGATCCGGATACGCCGGAGTACGCGGAAATGCTGCAGCGGATCGGAAAGCAGTTGAATTTTACATCGCTCCGTTACCACAGGCTGGACGACATGATCGCTTCCGTGGGCATCGACAGGGATAAGCTTTGTACCTATTGCTGGGACGGGCGCGAGTGATTCCCGCGAGCAAACATTGCCCGCTGAGCAATGAGCCAAGTGCCGCGCTTGCGCGAGCATAAAGTCAGCAAGCTGACTTGGCGAATGCCGCGAGGGTCATATCCCCCGTTGCTCTACAGCGTTGCAAGCTTGATGTCCCGTTGCTGGCAGCGGGAGTGTTGATTTTGACAAACTTCGCAAATAATAGTATAATCATAGTGTTTCGTTGAGAGGTGAAAAGGTATGCTGAGATTATGCTATGTGGTAGTGGTCTCCCTGCCATTTGTAATGTATTATATCTGTAAGGCGCGGTATATAGAGAGGCATGACGAGAACTTTTCCGAGGAGCGGCGGTATAAGATGGCGCGCAGGTGCATTTCCATTATGATGCGCAACGGCAGGATCAGGACGGAGAGCACCGGGCAGGAGCATCTGCCCCCCGGAGGGCGGTTATATCATGTATTCCAACCATCAGGGCAAGTATGACACCCTGGGAATCATGATCTCCCATCCGAAGCCCTGCACCATTGTCATGGATGCGGATCGCTCCACCCTCCCCATCACCAATTCCTTTATCGATCTGGTACATGGGCAGCGGCTGGACAAGACGGACATGAGGAGCCAGCTGAAGACCATCCTGGAGATCGCGGAGGAAGTGAAGGAAGGACGCAGGTACATCATATTCCCCGAGGGAGGCTACGGGCGCAACAAGAAGAATGAGCTGCAGGATTTCCTGCCCGGCTCCTTCAAGTGTGCCACCAAGTCGGGGGTGCCCATTGTGCCGGTGGCTATCATTGATTCCTACAAGCCCTTCGGGGTCAATTCCCTGAGGAGGGTAAAGACCCAGGTCCATTTCCTGGCGCCGATTTTCTTTGAGGAATACGCCCAGCTCAACACCCGCGAGATCGCGGAACTGGTGAAGTCCAGGATCTCGGAGAAGGTGGACATGCAGTTAAGACTAAAAAAGCAAAGGAGATAGCAAAATGAGTGTTCGGGAACTGAAACCTGTAAAAGAAGGCAAGGTACGTGAGATCTATGACAACGGCGACAGCCTGATCATGGTGGCTACTGACAGGATCAGCTGCTTCGACGTGATCCTGCACAATCAGGTGAGCAGGAAGGGCGCGGTGCTGACCCAGATGTCCAAGTTCTGGTTCGACATGACGGAGGACATCGTTCCCAACCACATGATCTCCGTGGATGTGAAGGATATGCCGGAGTTTTTCCGCCAGGAGAAATTTGACGGCAACAGTATGCTGTGCCGTAAGCTGCATATGCTTCCCATAGAGTGCATCGTCCGCGGCTACATCACCGGAAGCGGCTGGGCAAGCTACCAGAAGGACGGCACGGTGTGCGGGATCCGGCTGCCGGAGGGATTACAGGAATCCGACAAGCTGCCGGAGCCCATCTATACGCCTTCCACCAAGGCTGAGATCGGGGATCATGACGAAAATATCTCCTTTGAGCAGAGTGTGGAGTACCTGGAGAAGCGGTATCCCGGAAAGGGGGAGGAGTATGCCTCCAAGCTGCGTGACTATACCATTGCGTTGTACAGGAAGTGCGCCGAGTATGCCCTGGGCAGGGGTATCATCATTGCGGATACCAAGTTTGAGTTTGGCCTGGATGAGGATGGCAATATGGTTGTCGGGGATGAGATGCTGACTCCCGACAGCTCCCGCTTCTGGCCTGCGGACGGCTATGAGCCCGGCCACAGCCAGCCTTCCTTCGACAAGCAGTTCGCCAGGGACTGGCTGAAGGCAAATCCCGGAAATGACTGGACACTGCCCCAGGAGGTCGTGGACAAGACCATAGCCAAGTATTTACAGGGATATGAGCTTTTGACAGGAAAGCCCCTGAAATAGCGTGAAGAACAAAAAATCCCCGGGAAGCCGATTCCCGGGGATTTGTGCAAAAATATCAAAAATTATGAGATAAATCGTAAATGAGTATTGTTTTTTTAGAAAAAGGGTTTATAATTTAGTAATAGATACAATTTTCCATTTTGGAAAAAGGATTCATTATGATACAGGGGCAGTTGCAGGAACATATGGAAAACGCCTCTGGTATATTGGCATATTTAAATTGTTTAAGTACTCCTGATACGATTTTCACAGTAGTTAGCGGCACTATATTTCCGGACATTACAGTACTATTGTTATTGCATTGAGGGTAGTAAAAATAAGGGGAAATATTGATATGTCGATAGCATGACAGTAGTGGATGTGATTCCCATACCTGGAAAAGTGTCAGAGAAAGCTGTGAAGCTGTAAAAGGAGAGTTTGTGTTATGAATGAAAATGTGAATCAGGGTAACAGGGAAAGTATCGAAAAGAAGCTTACCGTGTCGATTGTCAAGGTGGCTGCGATGGCCGCTGTGGCAGCGGTGGTGGGAGTGATTGCGCTGATGGTCATCTCCAACAGGTATTCTTATGCGCTGAAGAATTTCGGCTTTGCCCAGGGCGATATCGGAACGGCGATGTTTGAATTTGCCGACCTCAGGTCTTCCCTGCGTGCGGCCATCGGGTATGATGATGAGAATGCCATCGAGACGGTAGTGAAGCAGCATGATGAACTGATCGTAAAGTTCAAGGAATCTTTTGCCAGGATAGAGGATACCATTGTTTCGGACGCGGGCAGACGGACCTATGACGCCATCAGCGCGGAATTGGATAACTACTGGAGGCTTGACGCTGAGATCATGGCCCTGGGGGCGAATACGGACAGGGAACTTTGCCGTCAGGCGCAGGAAATAGCGCTCAATGACCTGGCACCCATCTATAACAGTATATACAGCCAGCTGGAAGAACTCATGGACGTGAAGGTCAATGAGGGTAACGATCTGTCAGTAACGCTTATGGTCGTGGGATGGATCCTTGTAGCGGTGATCGTGGCCATTATCGCAGTGGCGATGCTGCTGTCCCTGAGAATAGGCAAAAGCATCGCAAAGAGAATTGCGGATCCCCTCAAGAAGCTGGGAGAGCGTCTCAAGACGTTTGCGGCAGGAGATCTTACTACTCCCTTCCCTATGATAGAAACAGGGGACGAAGTGGAGATCATGGAGAAAGACGCTTCCGAGATGGCAAAGAACCTGGACACCATCATCTTCGATATCGGCGAGGTGCTGGGAGAGATGGCATCAGGAAACTATGCGGTGAAATCCAAGGCTGCTGAGAGATATACCGGGGATTTCGCGAAGCTGTATGAATCCATGCGCGGTCTGAGGGATCAGATGCAGAAGACACTGATTGCCATCGGGGAGGCTTCCAACCAGGTGAACTGCGGTTCCGGGGATCTGGCAACCGCTTCACAGTGCCTTGCGGAGGGCGCTACCGACCAGGCACAGGCGGTGCAGGAGCTGCATGCAACCATTTCCGATATTACGGTGGCAATGGAGAAGAGTGCAGAGCGCTCCGATGAATCTTATCTGCAGGCGCAGCGTTATGCAGACGAGGCGGACGGCAGCCGGGAAGAGATGAACACCATGATGGCGGCCATGGGACGTATCAATGAGGCTTCCACAAAGATCGGCAATATTATTTCAGAAATTGAATCCATAGCGGCACAGACCAATCTGCTGTCCCTGAACGCATCCATTGAGGCGGCAAGGGCAGGAGAAGCAGGACGCGGCTTTGCGGTGGTGGCGGATCAGATCAGGGAACTGGCGGATCAGAGCGCCAAAGCGGCAGTGGACACCAGGGATTTGATCGAGGGCTCCATCAGGGAGGTTTCGGAGGGCAACAACGCGGCAGAGCGTGCGGCTGATTCCATACAGGCTGTTGTGGCCGGCATCAAGGAGATCGCGGAGTTCTCAAAGGATCTGAAGGTGATGGTACAGGATCAGTCGGAGGCAATGCGGCAGGCGGAGATCGGTGTGAACCAGATTTCCGAGGTGGTGCAGAGCAATGCGGCAACCGCCGAGGAGGCTTCCGCGACCAGCCAGGAATTGTCTGCCCAGGCAATTATATTGGATGAGCTTGTGGGACAGTTTAAATTATCTGAGTAAGTTATTTTAGGACGGCTAAAGGGACGGCGGTGTCACGCCGTCCTGTCATATGCGGACGAAGCAACGCGGATCTGAACTAACTGCCAACTCCGACTAAGGTGCTTTGCACCTAAGTCTTCGTAGGCAGTGGATTTCATCTCCGCTAAGGACGCTTCCCAAAGTCCGCTTATGACAGGACAGCATGCCACCGCCTGAATTTTGTATGTTGTCTTTTAGGACAGAAAACCTGTGGACAGTAACATTTTTCTGTAAAGTTTGCGTGAAACAGGCGCAGAATATACCCCTGTCTCCCCTGTGCCGTCCCTTTTCTCAACAAAATCAAATTTTCCATATTACCGGGGAGGAGCCCAGCGGGGCAGGGTGACCTCGAACATGATCCGGTTGTGTTCCAATGCCCTCGCACGGATCTCTCCCTTGTGGAGCTCTGCCACGGACCTGGCAATGGAAAGCCCCAGGCCATAACTGCCGTCGGAAGTCCTGGCCTTGTCGGCGCGGTAGAACCGCTCAAACATTTTGTCCAGATCATGGCTGTCCGCATTGCGGAAATCGTTGACCACCTGCAGGCGGATCTGTTTGTCGGCTTTCAGCCGGACGGCGATTTTCCCTTTTTCATCACAATATTTCGCCGCGTTGTCCATGAGGATGGAGACAACCTGGCGCAGCCCGGACTCGTCCCCAAGGCAGCGGATATTCTCTGCGATGTCAAAGGTGACAAGGCAGCCCCGGGAGTGGATCAGGTTTTCAAAGGACCTGGCGGTGTCGTAGACGGCATCGCTCAGGTTAAAGGGGGAGAAGACGGGTTTCTGTTCCTCGTCCATCCGGGCGAGGGTGATCAGGCTCCGTACCAGGCCGTTCATCTTTGCCACCTGCTTGTCAATGCCGTCAAACCATTCGCTTTCCCCGTACAGCATCCGCAGCAGTTCATTGTTGGCGGAGATAACGGTAAGGGGCGTTTTCAGCTCATGTCCGGCGTCAGTGACAAACTGTTTCTGCCGGGCATAGCTTTCCGCAATTGGTTTTACGGCGTGACCTGAGGCAAGGATGACAATGAGCAGCACCAGCAGAAAGCTTACTGTTCCGATGACGGCGGAGATCAGGAGCACGGTGAAGACGGAGTACAGGCTGGAGGAGGCATTGATCAGGCCGATCACGGTTTCCGATGTGCCGTCCGGATGAATGACCGCAGTCTTATAAAATTTATAATATTGATGCCAGCCATGCTCCCTTTTTCCTGAAAAAATTTCGGAAGCGATCTCCGAAAGCTCAGCCTCTGAATAGTTTTCTGCCCTGTCCTGGCGGATCCTTGTGATCTCGCCGTCCTCGTTGAGATAAACCAGACAGCCGTCAAACCGGATATTCAGCCTCTCTTCAAAGCGCGGCATGATTCCGTTTGCCCCAGGAGGGGGGACATGGAACCTTTCCAAGTCAGTTATGGACAATTCGAGTCGGGAATCCAGCATCTGATTCGTCTGGTAAATGAAAATCCCGTTGACCGCTGTCATGACGGACAGGATCATGATGAACAGCGCGGCGGCGGTAATGGATATAAATTTTTTCTGTAGCTTTTTAATCATGTAAGATAACCAGGCCTTTTATTTTGTTCCAGATAATTTTATTGCAGATAATTTTGTTCCAGATAATTTTGTTCCAGATAATTCTATTCCAGGAAATTTTGTTCCAGATAATTTTGTTCCAGATAATTTTGTTCCAGATAATTTTATTCCAGATAATTCTATTCCAGGTAATTTTGTTCCGGATATTCTATTCCGGATTTTTCTTCTCCAGACAATAGCCCACGCCTCTTACAGCCTTGATATTGACGGGGGCGTTCAGCTTCTCAACTTTTTTGCGGAGGTTTGAGATGTAGACCCAGACGATGCTGACCTCCACCTCCGAATCCCAGCCCCAGATCTTTTCCATGAACTGTTCCGTGGAAACAACGGCGCCCGGGGACTGCATTAAAAGCTGGAGCATCTGGAATTCCCTGCTGACCAGCCGGAGGCCAGTCTGACCAAAGCTTAATTCAAAGGTGGAGAGATCCAGCCGCAGTCCTTCAAATTCCAGGATCTCGCCCTGCCAGGCATCCTTTCTGCGGAGCATGGCCCGGATCCTTGCCAGAAGCTCGGCGGCGGCAAAGGGCTTGGGCAGATAGTCGTCGGCGCCCGCGTCCAGGCCGTCCACCCGGTCCTCGACATCGGACTTTGCGGTGAGAAGCAGGACGGGAGTATTTATGGCATCCGCCCGCAGGGCTTTCAGTACCTCCAGGCCGTCCCTGCCAGGCATCATAATGTCCAGTACGATGCCATCATAATTTCCGGTCAGACAATAGGCATATGCGTCGTTGCCGTTTGCCACGGCATCCACCGTATAGTTATTGTGCTCCAGGAGTGCCCTCAATGCCCTGGCAATGTCGGTATCATCTTCCGCGATCAGTAACTTCATGGGAACCTCCTGCGCAGCAGCGCAATGCCTTTTTTCCAGATGGCCTCATAGCCGCACAGGGATAGAAGCAGGAATGCGGGTGAATACAAAAAGAGATATCTTGCCCGTGCCTCAAAGATCATGACAAAGACCATCAGGCCGCATAATACAATCATCAGACACGTCTTCTCAGGGAGCCTGTTTTTCCAGTCAAAACCGGTGAACACCAGGCCGGTCAGAACCAGAAGCCAAAGCCCCTGCATGACGGTCCTGTAAAGAAAATAGTGGTTTCCCTCGTTTTCCCATGTGCCGGGAGGAACCATTGTGTCCAGGAACCAGTTCCATAAGATATTGTCATGTTCCACGGATGTAAAGAAGAAGCCGCCTTCCCCGTTCCATGCGAAAGTGCCGTCATTAAAATTGACCATGGCCTTGTTCCTTATGAAATTTCCGAGTTCCTTCCTGCTCCAGAGATCCCTGAGCCGGCGGATGAATTCTTCCTTATTGGCCTGCTCCCGCGTTTCCACATCGGGGAAACCGTTGGAGTACATGAAGTCGGCAGTGCTGAAGGTGCCGCTTGTCTCCTCGTTGATCCCCATCATCAGAAAGTGGGTGTAGGTCATGCGGCAGTGGGGCAGGAGCTGAAAGCTGTAGGTATGCTGGATCCACCAGGGCACGAACAGCCATATGCATACGAAGACGAGCGTACCCAAAAGAAGCGCGCGTATTTCCTTCCGGTGTTCCCGCAGCTTCAACAAATAGCTGAGCCCATACACGATATAGGCGGCAAACAGCGGGAAAATGCAGGTCGGTTTGATGTGATAGCCGACGGCGCAGGCGAAAGCCGTGACGCTCCACTTGAAATAGCTTTGATCCAGGCATAGGAGTCCCCACATCCCAAGCATCACGAAAAGCATGCCGTAAGTATCAGAATAGGGAATGATGATCCAGGGGGAAAACAAAATAAAGACGGTGCTTATTGCCGCGTAAGCGTATCTGACGATCCTGGAATCCGTGAGCCTGCGCACGATCAGGCTTCCCAGAAAGCAGGATAGGTTGACGCATAGACAGGAGATAGCAATACATAGATTGTATGGTGTCTCCATGGAAAAGAGTATTCCAAGCTTTTCGATTACGCAGAACAGATAAAAGAGCAACAGGTTATTGGGAAAAATGGAATACTTCACATCGATGGAGAAGCCCTGCAGGGAACCGCCGTTTACAAGCCATTCCACACAGTCGCGCATGTTGACCACTTCCCAGCCGCTGTAGAAATATACGCTGTTGACCCATAATAATTGCATGACGTATAAGAGGGCATATATGCCTGCCGACAACAGGACAGGATGGCGCAGTAGTGCCTGTTTCGTTTTTCTCCTGCATGAACACTGGTACAGAAGGCCTCCAGACAAAAGGAATAATAGAACAAACAGCATAAGAAACCTGTTTCCGGTCAATCGATCCGGATATTCCATGCAGCAAAGTAATGAAATAACAATGATTCCCGCACAGGCAGATCCGGCGGCCAGCATAAAGTGATCCAGCCGTTCAGATATCTGCCGGTAAGGCTTATTCCCGCATCCTGTGTCCATGTTCCAAGTCCCCTCTTATGTGATTTCAGTCCCATTCATGACTGTCCGGAACCTTATCTTTTACAGTTATCCTCATTCTAATATCAGGCATCTTTTTTGTCAATCTCTTAGGGGCTTATTCCCCGCAGCTTGCCGTGGGGGCGTTGATTGCCGTCAGGTGTGGCTGGTCACAGAGTTTTCACAAAATATTTAGGTAGAATTAAGGTTCGTCTGTTATAATGCATTTATCAGAGAAGAAATTCATCATTTTGCGGGAAAATATGTGGCAGGAGCGGAGGAAGAAATGGATACACAGATGGTATTTCGGCGGTATGAGATAAAGTATCTGCTGAACAGGAGGCAGAAGGCGAAGGTACTTCAGGCCATGGAGCCCTATATGGAACTGGACGGGTACGGCAGGAGCACGATCCGCAATATCTATTATGACACGGATAACTACCGGCTGATCCGTACTTCGCTGGGAAAACCGGTGTATAAGGAGAAGCTGAGGGTCAGAAGCTATCAGGCGGCGGCTTCCGGGGATAAGGTGTTCGTGGAGCTGAAAAAGAAATATGACTCGGTGGTATATAAACGAAGGATCGGCATTGCGGAAGGGCAGGCCATGGCATATCTGGCGGGACAACTGCCTGCACCGGTGCATACGCACATTACGGAGGAAATTGATTATTTCCTGGAATTTTACAGGACGTTGGCGCCCCGGGTGTTTCTTTCCTATGAGAGGGAAGCCTTTTATACCAGGGAGTCCGGTGAATTTAGGGTGACCTTTGACGAGAACATCCTGTTCCGCGAGGAGGATCTGTCCCTGGGCTGCGGGGTGTACGGAGAGGCGCTTCTGGAGCCGGAATATACGCTGATGGAGATCAAGACGCCGGGGGGAATCCCCCTCTGGATGGTAAAGGCGCTTACGGAGGAGAAGATTCATAAGACATCGTTTTCGAAATATGGAAGCGCTTATCTGACCATGTTTCTGAGAGAGAAAGGAGAGACTGTTTATGCTTAACGATATGTTTCGGGGAATTTTTGATTCCCGGTCGGTCAATGTGATTTCTGTGCCGGATTTCCTGCTCTGCCTTGCAGTGGCGCTGGGGATCGGCCTTTTGCTGGCGGCGGTGTATACATACAGGAACCGTTACACGAAGAGTTTCCTGGTGACCCTTGCTATGCTTCCGGCGGTGGTATGTGTGGTGATCATGATGGTCAACGGGAATGTGGGAACAGGTGTGGCTGTGGCGGGAACGTTCAGTCTGGTGCGGTTCCGATCGGTTCCCGGCACGGCAAAGGAGATCGGGGCCATCTTTCTGGCAATGTGCGCGGGGCTGATAGCCGGCATGGGATATCTGGGCTTTGCAGTGCTGTTTGCTGTGGTTTTAAGCGCGGCAACGGTTCTGTACAACAGCTTTGACTTTGGCAGTCAGAAGAGAGGGGCACTGTATAAGGTGCTGCATGTAATGATTCCGGAGGATCTTGATTACACGGGGGTTTTTGACGAAATACTGGAGGACTATACTTCTTCCCACGAGCTGGAGCAGGTGAAAACGGCAAATATGGGAAGTCTGTTTAAACTGACATATTACATTACATTGAAAAGCGCGGAGGCGGAGAAGGAGCTGATAGACAAGCTGAGGTGCCGGAACGGGAATCTGGAGATCTCCGTGTCGCGCCGGGAGACGGTGTCCTGTGAACTTTGAGGTGAGGAACGGTTAGGAGATGGCAGACTCAAGGGTGAGGAGCGGACAGCGGGAGGAGATCCGGTGGTGTCTTTCGGAGTCTGTTGACAGAGGATGATGTGGATATGGATATCTGTGGGAAGAGGGTCTATGGGAAGAGGGTCTATGGAAAGAGGGTCTGTGGGAAGAGAGTCTATGGAAAGAGGGTCTGTTGAAAGATGGTTTATGTGAGGAGAATCTGTGGAAGGATGATCTTTGGAAAGAAAATCCGTGGAAGGATGCTTTGTAGAAAGAAAATTTGTGGAAGGATGATTCGCTTGGGGAGAGGCTGCGCAAAAGGAATCTGTGCATGGAAAATCTGCGGAAAGAAAAGGGGAATGGCGGGGCTGTGTTCCGCTGCACTGGCCGTCTGCCTGCTCGCCGTATCTCTCACGGGATGCGGCGGCCGCGGTGATATGGAGGATGTGTCGGAGTCGTTAGCGGGTACAGGCGGTCACGGTTCTGCGGCAGATGATTCCGGATCCGGGGGTTCTGCGGCAGGCAGTTTTGGGACAGGCGGTTCTGAGGAGGAGCAGTCTGCATATACATTTGCAGGCGGGAGTATTGTGGCATCAGAGATGTTTACGGAAAGGGATTTGAGTGGTGCGTATGATGCGTCGGAGGCGGAAAAGATTACTCTTTCCGAAGGGGATGTGGCTATTACAAAGGAGGGGGTCTATCTCTTAAGCGGGACGCTGTCGGAAGGCATGGTCATTGTGGATGCGGGAAAGGATGACAAGATACAGCTGGTGCTGGACGGCGTGGAGATAGACAATGATGCCAATGCGGCAATTTATGTGAAGGAGGCTGACAAGGTCTTTGTCACACTTGCGGAGGGATCGGAAAACAGCCTGACAAGCAGAGGTTATACTTCGATCAATGACGATCACATTGACGGGGTGATCTTTGCAAAGAGCGATCTGGTGATCAATGGGACGGGCAGTCTTATTGTAAATGCCGCGGAGGGGCATGGGGTCGTCTCCAGGGATGACCTGAAAATCACGGGAGGCTCTTTGGCTGTGACTGCACAGAGCCAGGGTCTTTCCGGCAGGGACAGCGTGAGGGTCGGCGGAGGGACGATACAGATCGCTTCGGGGAAAGACGGTATTCACGCGGAAAACAGTGAAGAGGCGGAAAAGGGTTATGTGTTTATTTCCGGCGGCACAATCCGGATCAGTTCCCAGGGGGACGGGATCAGCGCAGGAAGCGTGATTCAGGTGGACGGCGGCACTGTGGATATCACAGCGGGCGGCGGCAGCGGCAGCCGGACTGTGGCGGCGGATGAGAATGGGGACGCAGTCAGCGCCAAAGGAATCAAGGCGGCAGCGGAACTGGCGGTCAATCAGGGGACGCTTTCCATTGATTCGCAGGACGACGCCATACATTCGAATCTGGGTGTGGTCATAAACGGCGGGGAACTGTCCCTGGCTACAGGGGATGACGGTATTCACGCAGATGAAATGGTGACGATCACCGGGGGAAGCATCCATATTTCCGACAGCTATGAAGGGATAGAAGGGAACCGTGTGGAGATATCCGGCGGCTCGATCCGGCTGTATGCGGCAGATGACGGGATCAATGGGGCCGGTGAAGGTGACAGCGATCCCTGCATTGCGATTTCCGGCGGTGTGATCTATGTCCGCGCGGACGGTGACGGCCTGGACTCTAACGGCGATCTGCTGGTTTCCGGCGGAGAACTCTATGTGTCGGGACCGGAAAACGGCGCTAACGGAGCGCTTGACTATGAGGGGATTGGGCAGATTACCGGCGGGATCGTGGTGGCAGCAGGCAACTCAGGTATGGCGATGAATTTCGGGGACACGTCCACCCAGGGTTCTATCCTGGTCACAACGAAGGATCATGCTTCAGGGACAGTGATCACGCTGCTGGATTCCCAGGGAAAGGAAATGGTATCGTACACAGCGGAATGCAGATTTAATTCAGTTGTAGTCAGCTGTCCCGGACTGGAACTGGGAGGCGCGTATACCATTGTTTCCGGAGAGGAACGCACGGAAGCAGCCCTGAGTGACAGCCTGATCTACGGATCCGGATTCAATATGGGCGGTTTCAGAAATGGCGGAATGCCCGGAGGAAAGCCCGGCGGTATGCCGGAACTGCCGGAGGGAGTGACACCCGGCGGGGAGCCGCCCAGGCTGCCGGAGGGCGGTATGCCGGAACTGCCGGAGGGAGTGACACCCGGCGGGGAGCCGCCCAGGGTGCCGGAGAATGGTATGCCGGAACTGCCGGAGGGAGTGACACCCGGCGGGGAGCCGCCCAAAGTGCCCTGAGATGACTTACCTGTCGATAAGCCCTGCACGGGTACCCTCCTGCAGGGCTTTCATTTCTGTGGCGGTATCAATACGCTCTGTGGGTGATGGCATGACCGCTAGATAACGTATCACCCTGCATGGATTCCCTGCCGCAACACAATTGGAAGGGACAGGGCGGTTTACCACACTTCCGGCTCCTATCACGCTGTTTTCCCCAATGGTTACTCCCGGCAGGAGAATACAGCCGCCTCCAATCCAGACATTATTTTCTATCGTTACCGGACGTGCATAGGTTTTAAAAAATGTTGTCCGGCGTTCCCTCCAATCCGGCACAAGCCTTTCCTGTGGCAGAACCGGGTGAGAAGAAGTATAAATCTGCACGTTTGACGCAATCAAGACCCTGTCACCAATATGGATAGGCTTATTATCTACGAAAGTGCAGTTCATATTGATGATCACATCATTTCCCAAAAAAATATTTTTTCCGTAATCACAATGAAAAGGCGTGTCGATTGCCACATTTTCCCCCATTCCACCCAACAACTCATGGAGAATGGCAGTCCTTTTCTCTGAATCTTCATAATCAGAAAAATAATATTCTCTTGTCAATTCCCTTGTGCGGGCAATCCGCTTTAACGTATCGCTGTCCGCGGTTTCCAGAAAATCGCCTGCTTCGTAATACATAATAGCTCTCCCTTAACGAAAACTGTTTTCCACAACGCCCGGAAGCAAGGTATAAATAGAACAGCCAATCTGACCTTCAAACAGTTCTTTTATCTCTAAAATTTTTTTCCACCTGTCTATTGTCGCCGGGTGGACGCCGTACCGTATTGTCACGTCAACAAATCTCTTTTCCAAAAGGCAGAATCCCGTAGGCATAGCCAGTGCGTCACACAGCTGCACCAGACGGTCATAAGCATCATATACCGCATCTGCGACAAACTTTTTCATAAACAGGTAATCCTCATCACTGACATCAAACTCTCCGATAGAAGTATCAATATCCTGTATCATAAATGCGTGGGATATACATATCTGTGCAGCTTTTTCCCACCCACGCTCCATACAGTAACGATAGCCGTCTATCAGATGCCTTTCAGAACTCACTCCGGCATAACGTCCAATATCGTGTAGCAGCCCGAAAAGATACGCCTGCTCAGAGGATAAATCTTTACAGTGTGACGCAATAATTTTACAGGCTTCGGCTACATATCGGGAATGGTCTGCCCATGCCCCCGGATTGGATTCTGACGCTTCCTTTAATGCCAGTTCTGCGGTCTGCATGTTTAGCTCCATAGCTAAAAAATTCTTCATGCCCGGAATGTTCGGTTTTACCATCTTGCACTCACCTTCTATAAATAGCTGATTTACTTTACCGGTATCATTATAATGCAAGCGGCGTAGAAAAATATTTCATTTCTGCCCTTATCTATCACTATTCTGCCATTTCCTCCGATATTCTGTGGGGGAACAATGAGCGTATTCCCGAAACACTTTGCCAAAGTAGCTGCTGCTCCCCAAACCGCAGTCATGGCTGATAGCGGTAACAGATTCCGACCCCTTTGCTAACATCTGACAGGCGGCTTTCAGACGGTACGCCTTTATATACTCTGCGGGTGTCATGTGCAGACAGTCATGGAATACTCTATAACACTCCCTTTCGCTTAGGTATGCTGACGCCGCAAGCTCCGGGATGGAGATTTTCTCCCCGTAATGCTCATGAATGTATATCATCATCAGCTTTATTTTGCCGTTGCTTTTGTTCAGTTCTCCCTTCTTTTCAAGCATGGGACGGGACAGTTCAAAAAGCATCAGCCATATTTCCGCCAGGGCCTCCCGCAGCTTTATTTCATACCCAAATTCATCAGCGGACAAACGAAACGATGTGGTAATAAGTCTCAAAATCCTTTCTTCTGCCGCATTGCCCGGATAAAGCGGGATTATCTTGATCTGCGGGGCGGCTGTGACAGGGGCAATATATTTTTGCTCAATCCTGCTTCCCTGTTCCCCGGCAAGCAGGGAAACATCGAAAATATGAAGCAGCTGTATATTCTTTTCTCTCTGTGATATTGCTTTTGTCATATGGAGTACGTTGGAGTTTACCATGCCGCCGCTTCCGGCAGGAAACAATAGTTTTCCTTCCGGCGTATCATATTCAATGCAGCCGCTTTCCATGTAAAAAAGCTCTACTGTATTGTGCCAGTGCCACGGCACGTAACGCCCCGGATATTTGTCAAGCTCTGCCCTTGAAGCGATATAGGGAAAGTCTTTTTCAAAATCCGGAAGCAATTCTTCCTTGCTTCCGGTATAAAATTCAATGCTATAGATATTTTTCATGCATATTCACCTGTATATCTGTGATTTTGTCTGTTTTATGAATTAAATATACTGGAATAGCGCTGTGATTGTCAATCAATATAGAGTACTCTTTACTGCAGCTGCTGGTATCATGTAAACGGCGATCTTGAATGGCGCGGATGTAAACTGTAACCATTTATGGCGCATGCCGCCGCTTTTTGTTATAATCTATGGAAGCCGGTTGAGAGAAGCCGCGCAAAATTTTATGATTTTATGTAACGAAAGGCCTGTGAGACGGATATATAGGCAGAAAGGGGGAGAGAGATGGAGGAAATATATCAGGAAAACGCCAGGCTGGTATATCGATTTCTCTTAAAATACTGCCGTGACCCGCAGCTTGCGGAGGAATTGACACAGGAAACTTTCCTGCGTGCAATGAATTCCATAGACCGATACGACTATAGCTGCAAGATCAGTGTCTGGCTCTGTCAGATTGCCAAGCATATCTATCTGCAATATCTGGCGAAGCGGGGGAAGGAAATTCCATCCGAGGAGATTACCCTGGGTGAAATGTGCGGAAGGAATACCGCGGAAAAGGGAATTGAGGAACAGGTGATCAGGCGCTATGAACTCATGGATGTATTGAAGGATATGCAGAATCTGCCGGAGCAGATGCGGGAAGTGATCTATCTGAGAACCATGGCGGAGCTTTCTTTCAGGGAAATCGGGGACATACTGGGGAAAAGCGAGAACTGGGCAAGGGTGACCTTCTACCGGGGAAAGGAACGGCTGCTGAGAGGACGGAACGGGGAAGAGCCGGGCAGGACATGAGCGGCGGCAGGCAGACCCGGAACCGGAGACGGGAACAGGAAGAAGAGACGGGAAAGTGTGAGAAGAATGTCTGTGCCGCCGCAGGCGGCATGGCGGGAAGGAAGAAGTGACAGGAGGAGAAGGGTATGAAGATGAAGTGCAGCGTGATACAGGATTTATTACCGTCCTATGTGGACAATATCTGCTCGGAGGATACAAAGGAGCTGGTGCGGGAGCATGTGGCGGAGTGCATGCAGTGCAAGGAAAAGCTGGAACAGATGAAGAATACGGAGATTGTTGCGGGAAAGGCGTCTAAAAAGCAGGTCGATTATCTGAAAAAGATACGCAGCACCCTCACCCATAAGGAGGAGCTGGGAAAGATTATGCTGGTGCTCCTGGTGGGAATCGCGTATGTGGGACTGTTTGTGGGCGCGGGAGGTCTGCTCAATTATTCCGGGATTCCCTCGGTGGTATTCAGTGTCCTGATTTTCTGCGCGGCTGTGCTGGCGGGAAACTACCGGTATTCCGGCGGAAAGGCCGCTGTGGCAGAGATCGCTGCCTCCGGTGCAATATTTGCTTTCGCGGTGGCGTTTTTCGCACTTTTGATGCACTCGGTCACGGAATATGCAGCAAGTGAAGCGGAGCAAATTCTGTTCCTGGGGATCGGGATGGAGCCAAGGCAGCTGGGACCCCTGTGTGTAAATATTTGCAGGGCAGCGGCGTCGATGGCGGCGGCAGTGCTTTTGTGGAATACCTTCGGGAAGCGTAAAAACGCCTATGCCACAACCCTGAATATTACGGCGGTCAGCTACATTGTGTATGTCAATGACTGGCTGTATCACATGGACAGCGCGGAGACATCCATGCGGTTTATGAAGGAACTGAATATTACGCAGATCGTCCTGTCGGCGGTGGGCATTGCCGCTTTTGCATTATCACGTAAGCTTGGGAGGGATAAGGCCGATTAAGGCGTTCCGCATAGTGACAGTCAAAATATACGCATTCAGTATGTATAAGGTTTATTGGCAAATACATATTTGATGCGTATATTTTTTGAAAGGAGGAATGGAGGCAGAACGTGTCAATAGGAATGTGTCAGGAATTTTTCAGGACTGGTCAGAAGACATTGGCAGACGGTGTTCTCCAATGCCTTGAAATTTATAATGGTATAAATGACAGTTATGAAACATATAAAAACTATTGATTTTACTTATGAGTGGAAGTATAGTATACTTAATCCGTAAAAGGGAAATGTTCAGCCTGCAGGAGCAGGCGAGAATTTTTCGAATGAATGGAGGAAAATCATGGTTAAGGCGATCGTAGGAGCTAACTGGGGCGATGAGGGCAAAGGTAAGATCACGGATATGATGGCACAGGAGGCGGATATTGTTGTACGTTTCCAGGGCGGCGCCAATGCGGGACATACCATCGTAAATAATTACGGCAAGTTTGCGCTGCACACCCTGCCCTCAGGCGTGTTTTATGAGCATATCACCAGCGTAATCGGAAATGGCGTGGCGCTGAATATCCCGCTTCTGTTCAAGGAGATTCAGTCGATTGTGGAGAGGAATGTGCCCCAGCCGAAGATTCTGGTGTCGGACAGGGCACAGATCGTCATGCCCTATCATATTTTGTTTGACCAGTATGAGGAGGAGAGACTGGGCGGCAAGTCCTTCGGCTCCACTAAGTCCGGTATCGCGCCGTTCTATTCCGACAAGTACGCGAAGATCGGCTTCCAGGTGAGCGAGCTCTTCGACGAGGAGCTTTTGAAAGAAAAGGTGGAGCGGATCAGCGAGATGAAGAATGTGCTTTTGGAGCATCTGTACCATAAACCCCTCATCGATCCGCAGGAGCTGCTGGCAACGCTTCACGAATACAGGGATATGGTAGCGCCTTATGTGTGCGATGTGTCCGCTTTTCTGGACAAGGCGTTAAGGGAGGGAAAGACGGTTCTGCTGGAGGGTCAGCTGGGCACTTTGAAGGATCCGGATCATGGAATCTATCCCATGGTGACTTCTTCCTCCACCCTGGCAGCCTACGGCGCCATCGGCGCGGGTCTGCCCCCCTATGAGATCAGGCAGATCGTCACAGTCTGCAAGGCATATTCCTCCGCAGTGGGTGCGGGCGCATTCGTGTCCGAACTGTTCGGTGACGAGGCGGAAGAACTGAGACGCAGAGGCGGCGACGGAGGCGAGTATGGCGCTACCACAGGCCGTCCCAGACGTGTGGGCTGGTTCGATTGCGTGGCCTCCAAATATGGCTGCCGTTTACAGGGAACAACGGATGTGGCGTTTACCGTGCTGGATGTGCTGGGCTATCTGGACGAAATTCCTGTCTGCGTAGGCTACGAAATTGACGGAGAGGTCACCACGGACTTCCCTGTCACCGCGAAGCTGGAAAAGGCGAAGCCCGTGTTTAAGACGCTCCCCGGCTGGAAATGCGAGATCCGCGGTATCAGAAATTATGACGAGCTGCCGGAAAACTGCCGCGGTTATATTGAGTTTATAGAGCAGCAGATCGGTTATCCTGTCACCATGGTCAGCAACGGACCCAGCAGGGATGACATTATCTACAGGGAGAGCCCGCTGAAAAAGTAATATAAAACAGGGTGAATGTACCATTCACATAACACGGCGTATCCGTTGGGTGCGCCGTTTTTACAGGGGGATTCCCCGGGACAGCTGCGGCCTGACAGGAGTTTAGGGATGACAGAAAATCTTGAATATTTTAAAGTGTTTTACTATACCGCCAAACTGGGCAGCGTGACAAAGGCCGCAAATGAACTGTCCATCTCACAGCCTGCCGTCAGCCAGTCATTGAAACAGCTGGAGAAGAATCTGAATGTGTCCCTGTTCCAGCGCGCCGCAAGGGGCGTCAGACTGACCGCCGAGGGACAGCTTCTCTTTTCTTATGTGGAAAAGGGCTATGAACAGATCAGGCTGGGGGTGGAGAAATTAAGGCAGATGCAGAATCTGGAACTGGGGGAAGTGCATATCGGCGCCAGCGATATGACGTTACAGTTTTACCTGCTTCCCTACCTGGAAAAGTTTCACGAGAGATATCCTGATATCAAGGTCATTGTCACGAATGCGCCTACGCCGGAAACCTTGCAGCTGCTTCGTACAGGAAAGATAGACTTCGGAGTGGTCAGCACTCCCTTTGCGCAGTCGGAGGATATTCTGTCCACGGAAGTCAGGGAGATCGAGGATGTATTCGTGGCGGGGAGACGGTTTATGGCCTATAAAAACAGGATGCTTGATCTCAAGGACCTGGAGCGGCTGCCGATGATCTATCTGGAAAGGAATACCAGCACCCGAAGCTATATGGATGAATATCTGGCCCAGAATGGAATCGTTTTGCAGCCGGAATTTGAACTTGCCACCAGCGGCATGATCGTCCAGTTTGCCCTGCGGAATCTGGGAGTTGGATGCGTGGTACGGGATTTTGCGGCTGAGTATCTGGATGAGGGACTGCTCTTTGAACTGAGATTCAATAAAATGATTCCCAAGAGAAGCTTTTGTGTGGTTCAGAGCAGAAAGAGCGTGCTGTCAGCAGCGGCGCGGAAGCTGCTGGCTGTTATGGAATAGTGATGAGATTTTATGGCAAAGAAATTTTATCTATAGCGAAGAGATTTCATAGGGAAGAAATTTTATTTATAACGAAGAGACTTTATAGGGAAGAAATTCTATTTATAGTGAAGAGACTTCATAGTGAAGAAATTTTATTTATAGTGAAGAGACTTTATAGTAAAGGGACTTCATCGTAAAGAAACTTACTGGGAAAGGCAGGATTGGACATGATACGCAATATTATATTCGATATCGGGAACGTGCTTACAGATTTCCGGTGGAGGGGGTTTCTGCAGGATAAGGGATTTGATGATGCCATGATAGACAGGATCGCCAAAGCATCCGTGGAGAGCCCTGTGTGGAATGAGATGGACAGGGGCGAATGGGATGTGGAGCGCCTGATGTCTGAATTTGTAAAGCTGGATCCGGAGATTGAGCCGGAGCTTCATGCCGCCTATGACAATATTACAGGCATGGTCACAAAGCGGGATTATGCCATTCCCTGGATCAAGGAGCTGAAAGCGAAGGGATACCACGTGTTCTATCTGTCCAATTTCGCGGAAAAGGCTTATGAGGACTGCGGGGAGGCACTGGACTTCATCCCTTACACGGACGGCGGCATTTTATCTTATCAGGATAAGGTCATCAAGCCGGACGAGAGGATCTATCAATTGCTGCTGTCCCGATTTGGCTTGAAGGCGGATGAGTGCGTCTTTCTGGATGACACGCCGCGGAATGTGGAGGCGGCGCAGAAGCTCGGGTTTTATGGGATCTGCTTCCGCACCAGGGAGCAGGCGCAGGAGGAACTGGATAAGCTCACACAGTGAGCGATGCCGGGTGTGCGAACCCGATGCGGAAATTTTCCCGGTGTTCCATATACCAATTGACGATAACCAATTGGAAAACGGAACACTACACGGACAGACCTGACAGGCGCCATTCGTGGGAAAAGTAGCTGTACCGGAGACGAAATATTTTCTGCGTGCCGCAGACATTGGCGGCGCAGGAGAAATTTACGCCCACTTTATTTTTGTCCTGATCCTCGGACAATACTTTATCGACAACGACACTCAGCAGTTCTCCGGTTTTGTCACGGAACCGGAACCGCATCGGTGTGATCTTCCCGTTTGTGTCAGTGCAGGAAATCATCTGTACCGGCATATCAATGCGCAGAATGCTTTCCAAGGCAAATCCCCCTTTCTGAAAAAACATTCCAACACTTTTATCTATGCTATTATAATAACACATGGAACATATGTTTGTGCGTGGAAATTATTTCCGTGTCTTTCGGACAGATTTATGTCTTCGGTATGCGTGGGAGGCCAATGCTTTTTAATATAATTAGTTTTGTAAAGGAAACTTGACACAAAGCAAATCCTATGCTATTATGAGAATGTAAAGGAAGCTTTACAAAAGATGGAAAATATTCTCAGAGAAAATGAAAGCAGCAGAAGGGGAAGAAAGCAGCAGGAGGGGAAGAAAGCAGCAGAAGGGGAAGAAAGCAGCAGAAGGGGAAGAAAGCAGCAGAAGAGGAAGAAAGCGGCAGAGGGGAAGAAAGCAGCAGAGGGGAAGAAAGCAGCAGGAGAGGAAGAAAACAGCAGGAGAGGAAGAAAGCAGCAGGAGAGGAAGAAAGCAGCAGGAGAGGAAGAAAGCAGCAGGAGGAGAAGAAAGCAGCAGGAGAGGAAGAAAACAGCAGGAGGGGACGAAAGCAGCAGGAGAGGAGGAATCATGTGGAAAACAGGGTGGAAGAGCTGAGGAAAAATCTGGGCATGAATCAGGAGGATTTCGCGAAAGCTATCCGTGTTTCAAGACAGACAGTCAGTTCCATTGAAAACGGGAAGTACAATCCTTCGCTGGAACTGGCGTTTACCATTGCAGATTTTTTCGGTAAGACGATAGAAGAGATTTTTATGCATGAAAGGAGAGGTCGAAATGAAAAAGAGTTATCTGATTGAGGGTGTGGTATTTTTTGTCGGGGGACTGACTCTTCTGGGTGTGGCGCTTTTCACTGATACAGTGCTGGACAGTCTGCTGTTTGGGTTTGCCAGCGGCGCCGTCTGTGCGGGATTAGTAAGTATCTGCAGATATTTTTACTGGAAAGCGCCTGCAAACGAGGACCGGTATCGGAATAGGCTGGCGAAAGAGAAGATTGAGCTGCATGACGAACTGAAAGTAAAGCTGCGGGACAGATCCGGACGATATGCCTATGTGCTGGGACTTTTGACCGTCTCTGTTTCCATGATGGTATTCTCGATACTGGGCAAACTGGAAATAGTAGGGGATTCGAGGATAATCGTACTGTATCTGGGAGGATATCTTGTGTTTCAGGTGGTGGCGGGCAGCGCAATTTATCGTCATCTGCTTAAAAAATATTGAAAAGGTTCAAGCCGTTTCAGGCCTGATGTTCCCCTGCCTGTGCGGGGGACTCGGGCTTTGGGGCTTCTGCGCTTTCTTCTTTTCCCGTACTGAAATCCAGGTTGGCCATGGTCTTTCTGCCGGTCAGCTTTCCATACATCCACGTATAGACCCAGATCAGGATGGGAATGGCGATGGTTGCGAAAAGGCATATCCAGAACAGACGGCCCGAAGAGGAGCCGTCCACTATGGCGATAACCAGAGTGGCGGCATAGAGCAGCACCAGCAGGATAACGCCCGCCATGGCTACAATCTGTCTGGATGTAATCCCGGTTCTTTTTTCATTTTCAGTGGCACTATTTTTGTCCTGATTCATCATATCCTCCATGTAAAAGCTGCATGCTTCCTGTAAGGGCGTATTCTTCCTGCAACGATTTGTTTTTTCTGCAATGCTGTATTCACCATGCACAGGCCGACAGCATGAATGTTTTATGTCGTGGAATCAAGGAGCCGCTCCCATGATCAGGATTCTATCATAGCATTTTGCGGGTGTTTATACAAGGGTATTTCCTGCGTTTACATATGTGTTTCCCTTATCTTGTTTCATGTGCTGCCCACTCACAGCCGCCGGCGCCGCCTCACTGTTCGGCTATTCCCGCGGGCAATGAATCAAACGGAGACGTCAGCCTCCATTTGGCGAATGCCGCGAGAGGCAAAAACCCCCGGAGCCGGGAAATGTAGAATACAAAAGTAATTTAGATATTATTCTGCGTGAATTGCAGTAACAGAAGGAATAACGAAAAGCCCCGGCACTGTGTCCCCACAGCACCGGGGCTTCCTTAAAAGGGGAGGATATTATCCTCTAGGGAGGATAAGTATTATTTTTATCTTTTGTAGTATCAAAGGAGGGGGTTCCTTGACAATACATAGTTTAGCCCGTGGATCAGGTTTTATACAATAAAAAGAATTGATTTGAAAATTTTATGTATTCGTCCCCGACAGGCTTTTCCTGAAAAAAAGGATTGCCTGTTTACGCAAACTGTTATATACTGGAATGGGTTGCAGGAAGAGTGGCCCCATATAGAACGATAAGTATTATGAGTGTAAGGATGGTACAGGAAACATGACATTATTGGAAGAGTGGAGGGCAGCCGCGTATAACGAGAACGCAGCGCAAAGTGAGTTACAGAAATTATGGGCGGCATATTTCCAGCAGGAGAAGGATATTTATGCCCAGCTGCTGAAGAATCCTGACGAAGTAGTGACGGGAACCGTGAAAGAGCTGGCTGACAGGTACGGTGTGACGGTGATGACCATGACGGGCTTCCTGGACGGCATCAACGAATGCCTGAAGGAGCAGAATCCCATCGAGGAGATGGATGAGAATACCCAGGTGAACCTGGGATTTGACAAGGCGCTGCTGTACAAGGGAATGGTGGCTGCGGAGGCCGACTGGCTGTATAACCTGGAGGAATGGAACGATATTTTCGATGAGGATACCAGAAAGGCTCTTTACAAGGAGCAGAAATCCTCCACCACAATTGTAAAGGACGCCAAGGTATATCCCAATGATCCCTGTCCTTGCGGAAGCGGCAAGAAGTATAAGAAATGCTGCGGCAGAAAATAGGTTGATGGAACGCAAAGGACTCTTTTCGTGTGAAAGGGTCCTTTTCAGATAGGAGGTACTTATTGATGAAACTGCTGAAACAATTGAAATGGGACACACTGCTGATGGGGGTGCTGTATATCCTGCTGGGTGTCGTGGCGCTGGTGATTCCGGAGACCATGGAAAGGCTGCTCGGTTTTCTGATCGGCGTGGTGTTGATCATTGCGGGGGCGGTATCCATGATCAGCTACCTGCTGCGGGATGCCCACCAGAATTACTACCACAATGACTTCCTGCATGGACTGCTGGGGATCCTGCTGGGGATCGTGGTTCTGTACAAGGTGGAAATCATCATTTCCCTGGTGCCTTTTCTCCTGGGGACGCTGGTGCTGGTCAGCGGACTGAGCAAGCTGCAGGATGTGATCGACCTGAAGCGGCTGGAGTACGGTAACTGGATCTTTATGCTGGTGCTTGCAATCATCAATATCGTGCTGGGACTGATATTGATCTTCAATCCCATGGCAGTGGCAGAGCTGTTGTTCCGCCTGCTGGGCGTGGGGCTGATCTTCAGCGGGATCACGGACTGTGCCACCACGCTTTACTTCGCGGGAAAGATACGCGATTATTTTGCGGATCTGAATGCGGTAGACAGTACCTTTGTGGAGATCGTGGACGAAGACAGAGACAGCCGGACAGAAAAGGAAGCGGCAAAAACGGAAGCAGCAAAAAAGGAAACGGCAAAAACGGAAGAGGCAAAGAGGGGAACGGCAAAGAAGAAGGAAATGCCTGTGGAACCGGGAAATGAGGCTTTCGGAACGGAAGGCGTGGAAGCGGCAGACGCAGCGGAAGATACAGTGACAGCTGTCAGCACGGAGACAAAGGAGTAGACTGGTGAACATTGCATTATTTTTACAGCCTAAGGCGGAAGTTACATATCTGCGGGATGACATGACGATCCGGCAGGGACTGGAAAAGCTGCGCAGAAGCGGATTCACTGCAGTTCCGGTGATCGATGCGGAGGATCGGTATGTGGGGGTTTGCAGCGAGGGCGATTTTCTCTGGAATATCCTTGAGAGGAATGATAATCTGGCGGATATGACAATGAAGAATCTGGAGTACATGCCGGTGCGGGGAATCCTGCAGGGTGGGAAGGTGCAGGCGGCATGCATTGACACCGCAATGGAAACGCTGCTCGAGCGGGCCATGAAACAGAATTTTGTCCCTGTGGTGGATGACAGAAATGTATTTATCGGTATCGTTACCCGGAGCGATATCATAAAATACTTTGTAGCACATCATAAAATATAATGTTATACTTATATTTATATCTATTTATACATTATATATCTATTTACATCATTACAAAAGCGAGGTAAGCTGATATGAAAAAACTGGAAGAATATGTAGTTAGTATCCCTGATTTTCCTGAGCCCGGCATTATTTTCCGGGATGTGACCAGCGTGCTGCAGGATGCGGAGGGCTTGCAGCTGGCGGTGGATACCATGCAGGAGAAGATCAGTGATTTGGATTATGACGTGGTGGTGGGTCCCGAATCCAGGGGATTTATATTTGGGACGCCAATCGCCTATAATAAGAAGAAGCCCTTTGTACTGATCCGCAAGGCGGGCAAGCTTCCCAGGGAGACTGTGTCCGTATCCTACGAGCTGGAATACGGCAGCGCCACCATTGAAATGCATAAGGACAGCATCAAGCCGGGGCAGAAGGTTCTGATCGTGGATGACCTGATCGCCACAGGCGGAACCACTGAGGCCATGATCAGGATGATAGAGGGTCTCGGCGGAGAAGTGGTGGGAATTGTGGTCTTAATAGAGCTGGCGGGATTAAAGGGACGGGAAAGGCTTGCAAAATACCGTCTGGAATCCGCGATCTGTTATCCCGGGAACTGAACCCGGAGGAGACCGGGAGAAATAGCCTGCTTCCAGAGGAAACGCTATCATATCGTCGTTTCCTAAGAGCCTCCCTAAACAGCGAATACACAGTAAGAAAGCGATAGATGATCTATGGCAGAGGAAAAAAATGAAGTCGTCATCGATGATGGCAAAATAAGTGCATACCATGATTTTGTGGATCCGGAGCTGCTGTATCAGGAGCTTATTAACCATGTGCATAAATATCATCCCAGCGATGATGTCTCCATGATTGAAAAGGCGTACAATGTGGCGAAGGAGGCTCACAAGAATCAGACCCGTAAGTCAGGGGAGCCGTATATCATTCATCCTTTGAATGTGGCCATCATTCTGGCGGAACTGGAGCTGGATAAGGAGACCATCATAGCGGGTCTGCTCCATGACGTGGTGGAGGATACGGTGATGACCGACGACGACCTGCGGCGTGAGTTTGGGGAGGACGTGGCGCTTCTGGTGGACGGCGTCACGAAGCTGGAGAAGATCCCCCTGTCCTCCACGCTCAGCCAGTCGGATGAAAAGCTGGAGATGCAGGCGGAGAACCTGCGCAAGATGTTCCTCGCCATGGCAAAGGATATCCGTGTGATCCTGATCAAACTGGCCGACCGGCTGCACAATATGCGGACGCTGAAATATAAGAGCCCGGAGAGCCAGCAGAGGATTGCCAAGGAGACGCTGGAGATTTATTGTCCCATTGCCCAGAGGCTGGGAATCAGCAGACTGAAGACGGAACTGGATGACCTGGCGTTAAAGTATCTGGAACCGGAGGCATATTATGACCTTGTGGAGAAAATAGCGGTCCGCAAGAGCGTCCGGGAGAAATATATCCAGAGCATTGTTGACGAGGTCAGTGAGCATATTGCCAACGCGGGCATCAAGGCGAAGATAGATGGTCGGATTAAGCACTTTTTCAGCATTTACAAGAAAATGGTGAATCAGAATAAGACCCTGGATCAGATCTATGACCTGTTTGCGGTGCGTATCATTGTGGACACGGTGAAGGACTGCTATGCGGCGCTGGGGGTGATCCATGAGATGTATAAGCCCATTCCCGGCCGTTTCAAGGATTATATCGCCATGCCCAAGGCGAACAGGTATCAGTCCCTTCACACCACCCTGATCGGCAGCACGGGCCAGCCCTTTGAGATTCAGATCCGCACCTTCGAGATGCACAAGGCGGCGGAGTACGGCATTGCCGCGCACTGGAAATATAAGGAGGCTTCCGACGGCAGGAAGGTGGAAGGGCAGGAGGAGGAAAAGCTTGTCTGGCTGCGCCAGATCCTGGAATGGCAGCAGGAAATGTCTGACAACAAGGAGTTCATGAACCTGTTGAAGAACGACCTGGATCTGTTCTCGGACAGCGTGTATTGCTTTACCCCTACCGGAGACGTGAAAAATCTGCCCGCAGGCTCCACGCCCATTGACTTTGCCTACAATATCCATTCCGCCGTGGGCAACAGGATGGTGGGCGCCAGGGTAAACGGCAAGCTGGTGACCATCGACTATGAGATCAAGAACGGCGACAGGATTGAGATCATCACCTCCCAAAATTCCAAGGGCCCCAGCCGCGACTGGCTGAATGTGGTAAAGAGCACCCAGGCGAAGAATAAGATCAACCAGTGGTTCAAGAATGAACTGAAGGAAGACAATATCATAAAGGGAAAGGATCTCCTTTCCACCTATTGTAAGACAAAAAATATCAATCTTTCCGAACTGTTAAAGCAGGAGTATATGGAAGCGGTCATGCGCAAGTACGGCTTCCGCGACTGGGATGCGGTGCTGGCGGCTATCGGTCATGGCGCCCTGAAAGAGGGGCAGATCGTGAATAAGATGCAGGAGCTCTACGACAGGGACCATAGAAAAGTTCTGTCCAACGAAGAGGTCTTGCAGAATATCGTGGAGATGGGGAATGCAAATGCCGGCAAGCCCATTGCCATGAAGACCAAAAGCGGCATTGTGGTAAAAGGGATTGCTGATCTGTCTGTGAGGTTCTCCAAGTGCTGTTCCCCTGTGCCCGGGGATGAGATTGTGGGCTTCATCACCAGGGGACGCGGTGTGTCCATTCACCGCACCGATTGCGTCAATATCATAAATCTTCCGGAGATCGAGCGTGTCAGGCTGATCGACGCGGAGTGGCAGGAGCCGGAGAACGGGAGCGAAAAGTATGTGGCGGAGATCAAGATATTCGCCAATAATAGGAACGGGCTTCTGGCGGATATCTCCAAGGCGCTCACGGAGCGGAATATCGATATCCTTTCCATGAATACCAGAACCAGCAGACAGGGAACTGCGACGTTACAGACTACTTTTGAGGTTGGCAGCAGGGAGGAACTGAACCGGGTGATCGATAAGATCCGGGGGATCGAGAGCGTGATCGACATTGAGAGGACCACTGGGTGAGTGGGAGCGTCCCTCAAAGTATGCCCATGGCAGGACAGTGCACCGCGGTCTGATTACTGGCTGCTATGATAAGGGCGGAAGGATCTGTTGCCTGTGATGGTTATAGGAGGTTGCGAAAACCTGAATGAAAGGATACAAGGCTTATTGGTCAAATGAGGTTTGCGCCATCGCCTAAATGTGATGAGTAAATAGAAAGGATGCGGATATGGGTGAGATTAAGATTGGCAGGATGGTGTTGAGTGTCTGCCAGACGAACTGCTATTTTTTATATCGGGATGGAGAGCATGAGGCTATCGTGGTGGATCCGGCGGATCAGGGGCAGCAGATTTATGGAGCGCTGCAGAAGAATGGTTTCCGTGTGGCGGGGATCTTGCTGACCCACGGACACTTTGACCATATCTGGGGATTGGATGCCCTGCGGGATGCGGCAAATACGGCGGCGGAAGCGGACGGACTGGAAGCTGTGAAGGCTTATGCCCATGAAGATGAGAGGGCGCTGTTGAAGGATGTCCACATGAATGTGTCGGAACAGGCCGGCAGGGCGTGTTCCACCTATGCGGACGTGTATGTGAAGGACGGGCAGGAGATCACGCTGGCAGGAATGACCTGTAAGGTGATCGCTACGCCGGGGCATACGGCGGGAGGCTGCTGTTACTATTTTGAGGAGGCAGGAATGCTGGTGGCAGGAGATACATTGTTTGCCGAATCCGTGGGCCGGACAGATTTTCCCACGGGCAGCATGGGCACTCTGGTGCGGTCCATACGGGAGAAGCTGTTTGTGCTGCCGGAGGACACGAAAGTATATCCGGGACATGGGGACAGTACTACCATCGGGCATGAGATGAAATATAATCCTTTTTGCGTGTAATTGTTGATCAGTGGCATATTTATGTGGGGCGGCAGCTGCCGGAGGAGGGCAGACTGTCGCCCTGAACTGCCCGCAGGGGAAGCGAAACACTGTCCGGAGAAGGAACGGAGTACGGAGCGCAGGGGAGGCGGAGCATTGCCTGGAGAAGGAACGGAGTACGGATCACAGGGGAAGCGGATATTGATCACAGGAGAAACGGATGTTTGCAATAGAGGTCAGCGAAGAAAAATATGAATATGATATCCAGGCACTGGTGAAATCCTTTTATCCGGAGGAGCAGGTCGCCGTGCTTCTGCCTGAGAGCAGGGCTGATAGGAGGCGGGAGCTTGAGGACAAGGTGAGGATCCGTCTCACTGTGCGGGAGGACGGTGCGGAACTGGCTGTGGACGGTGAAAGCTTTGAGTGGATCAACCCCCGGGGGGAGGAGACCAGGGGAAGCTTTAAGCGTTTTCTCTATGAGGTGCTGAGCGGAGTTACGGGCAGGAGCCTGCCCTGGGGCAATCTTGTCGGCATCCGGCCTACAAAGATCGCATACGGCTTTCTGGAGGAGGGAAAGAGCCGTCAGGAGATCGTGGAGCACTATTTTCGGGAGTACCATACCAGCGCCGAGAAAGCGGAGCTTGCCGTGGATATCGCGGAGCGGGAGAGGAAGCTTCTTGCGGATATCCATTATCAGGATGGCTACAGCCTGTACATAGGGATCCCCTTCTGTCCGACCACCTGCCTGTATTGTTCGTTCACATCTTTTCCCATAGGCGGTTACAGGGAAATGGTGGATGCTTATGTGGACTGCGTGATCAGAGAGATGGAGTATGTGGCGGAAAGCTGTAGGGATAAGATCCTGGACAGCGTCTATATCGGCGGGGGTACTCCCACCACGCTGGAACCGGGGCAGCTGGACAGGCTGTTGGGAAAGCTGAGATGCCTGTTCGACTTCCGGACGGTCAGGGAGTTCACGGTGGAAGCGGGACGTGCCGACAGCATTACGGAGGAGAAGCTTCAGGTGCTTCACCGGTACGGTGTCAGCAGGATTTCTGTGAATCCCCAGACCATGAAACAGGAAACCCTGGATATCATAGGCAGGAGGGCTTCCGTAGAGCAGGTGGAAGAAGCCTATGGGCTGGCCCGCAGGGTGGGATTTGACAATATCAACATGGATCTGATCCTGGGACTTCCCGGGGAGCAGGAGGCGGATGTGCAGCACACCATCGACAGGGTGGTGGAACTGGCGCCGGACAGCCTGACCGTCCATTCCCTTGCCATCAAACGGGCTTCCAGACTGAACCGGTGGATACAGGAGAACGGCGTGTCCACTTTGCGGAATACGGACGAGACCATGAGAATCGCGGCGGAAGGCGCGGGAAAGCTGGGGCTCAAGCCCTATTACCTGTACCGCCAGAAAAATATGTCGGGCAATTTTGAAAATGTGGGATATGCCAGGGAGGGCAGCTTCGGGCTGTATAATATTTTGATTATGGAGGAGGTGCAGACCATCGTGGCTTTAGGGGCCGGGGCGATTACCAAAAGGGTGTACCCCGATGGGCGCATCGAGCGGTGCGAGAACGTGAAGGAGGTTGCCCAATATATCGAGAGAATCAAGGAAATGATCGAAAGAAAGCGTGTATTATTTAAGGGTTGAAATTCAAGATTCAGATAAACAATATAGGGTATTATGTGGACTTTAGGTACAGCATAATTTCCAAGAGTCCAACAAAAGTCCAACAAATTTTTCCACCCGTGCTCATTCAACGCCTTGTCTGCATTGCCAAAATGACAGGAAAAAGGGTAAAGACAGCAATCCTTAAATCAAACGAGTGGTAAAAATGAGTAAAATATTATATTTAAAATGTTCAGAGCCTTGGCGGCAAAGTGGGGCTCTGTGTCTGGATGAAAGTGGTTGTATTTATCCTGGGTATCCTCTATAATTAATAAAAGTGGGGGATGCCATGGCGCTTTCATCCGGATCATTGGATGGTATCTCCGGCTGACCTTTTTCGTGAAGGGGTTCCGGATGGAATTTATGATGGATTTTCGATGAAAGTGAAGTAGCTGCATGAAAACAAAAAGGGGAAAAGGCTTTCTGCAATATATCTTGACACTGACCATCACTCTGTTGGCGCTGGGCAGCATAGTAATCTATACCTTTGGCTCTTTTTATTCCCTGGCGATGGAGGATGCGGTGGATATAGGCAGGCATTCTGTGTCGCAGGAGGCAGAAAAGCTGAATAATTTCCTGTTGAAGGGTCTGGATGTGATGCAGGTGACCGGTCTGATGGTGGATTCCATGATGCGGGGAATTGCCTCCCCGGAGGAGATCGAGACTTTTCTCCTCCAGGAGTCGGTTGATTATGCCGCAGCTATCGACCAGAATTTTACAGGTATTTACGGTGTGTTCAATGATGTTTATCTGGATGGTATCGGCTGGGTGCCGGACGTGGATTATGTCCCCCGGGAGCGCCCCTGGTACACCATGGCATATGCGGGAGGCGGAAAGCCGGTGGTGGTATCTCCTTACCTGGATGCCCAGACCGGCAGCATCATGATCTCTGTGAGCCAGCTTCTGTCCGACGGGGAGAGCGTGGTTTCCCTGGATATTGTGATGGATGAGATGCAGGAAATGGCGGAGAGTATGCAGTTGAACGGTCGGGGGTACGGATTCATCGTGGACAGGAACGGGCTGGTAGTGGCTCATAATGACAGCTCACAGAAGGGCAGGAATTACCTGACGGATGAAGACATGCAGGGATCGGAGATGCAGGAGCTGGTAAGGCGTGTGTGTGCCTCGGACGGGGAGGCTGTCACCATGGAACTCCAGGGGGGAGGAGTGCATGGTATTTTCCCAGGAGGTTCAGCGGGACTGGTATGTGGTCATGGTGGTCAACACAGTGGACCTGTTTGAAAGGGTACAGATGAACCTGTGGCGGAACATACTGCTCAGCCTGCTGATCTTTGCGGTGGTGGGATATTTCTGTACCACCAGTTACTTAAATCGCAATAAAGCCATGAAATATGCGGAGGAACTGAAAGAGTACCAGGCCACCCTGGAGGAGCGGGTGGCGGAGCAGACGCGCCGGATTGAAGGGCAGACCCGTGAACGGATCAGGATGCAGGAGAATGTCATTGAGGGGATGGCCACGATCATTGAGAGCAGGGACTATTCCACGGGACAGCACGTGCGCAATACAAAGCAGTATGTCACCATGGTGGCGAAGCATATGCTGAGAAAGGGCATTTATCCGGAGACAGTGGATAAGATGTTCACGGAGCGTATTCCCAATGCAGCGCCGCTGCATGACGTGGGTAAAATATTTATATCGGATGTTATCTTAAACAAACCGGGGAAATTTACGCCGGAGGAGTTTGAGATCATGAAGACCCACGCCCGCCTGGGCGGTGAGATCGTGGAAAGGATCCTGGGGGACAACGCGGATCCGGAGCTGGTGCAGATGGCGAAGGACGTGGCCTGTGGACATCATGAAAAGTGGGACGGGAGCGGTTACCCGGACGGATTACGAGGGGAGGAGATTCCCCTGGCGGCGCGTATTATGGCAGTGGCGGATGTTTTTGACGCATTGGTGAATAAGCGCGTGTATAAGGAAGCCATGGCCGAGGACAGGGCATATGAGATCTTGCGGGAGGATTCGGGGAGCCATTTTGATCCTGTCGTTGTGGAGTGCTTTTTCGAGATCAGGGAGGAAGTGCACCGTTATCTGCTGGAAAGTATGAAACAGGCGGCCATATGAGTTAAGGAGAAGCTGATGAAAGCGTATTTCCAGCCGGCTTGTCTGCCTTGAATTTTGATTTGACGGTATTCCGATATAGTGAATGAATTGAGTTGAAATTAAGAATATTTTTCTGGACTTTGTTCTCTGAGTGTGTTATGCTTGGTCTGAAAGGGAGGTGTGGATTTATGACTGACAGCGGAAAACTGGATTTACTGTTGACGGAAATGCAGGGTATGAAGCAGGACATGACGGAAATGAAGCAGGAAATGACCGCCGTGAAGCAGGACATGACGGAAATGAAGCAGGAAATGACCGCCGTGAAGCAGGACAT
>CAOKWI010000037.1 GCA_948473115.1 uncultured Lachnospiraceae bacterium
AAAAAATTTTTTAAACATTTTTCATTTTACCTATTGACATTTCTTAGCTGGACTTATTATAGTTCCGCATCTGTCCCGCCCAGCACCCGGATATGGGCAGAGAATTTCCGACCGCAAAAGGAATACGTCCGTAAATCCTCTGGGGGTGCCGTGCGGGGCAGCGCTGTTTTGATTTTGCCCTTGACATTTCTTAGGAACTGTCAGACAGGTAATTGCGAAACGCCCATTTGGCAATCAGGCTTTGGGCAATTCGCACAAAATAAGAAACGATACCAAAACGACCTTCGTTTCGTTTATTTCGCGGATTGAACAAATGCGTCGCTCTCATTCAGGCTCTCGCAATTGCCCCTATTGGCAAGATACCATATTTGCGGTCAAAAAATGCATTTCGTGAACCAAATGTTATTTTCGGTGAACGAAATGCATCTCTTTTATTCCATGGGGATCAGAAGCTCTGCAGTAAATCCTCCGTCTTCGCTGTCCGCCGAGAAAAGCCCGCCATATTTCTTCACAACCCTTTCCACCCGCATCAGGCCAAACCCGTGATTCAGTCCCTTGGAAGAAGCAAACAGGGAGCCATGCCTTACATGCTTCTTCCCTGCCGCATTGGTAATAGCCAGGTAAAACTGCGTATTCTTTTGTCCGATATAAATGCGGATAAATCTGTCGCTCACAGAAAGACCCCTGTTTTCCTCGATTGCATTATCCAGCAGATTACCGATGATCACACAGAGATCGACGTCTGTCAGCGGCGTTTTATCCGGTATCCTTGCCTTTGCGTTCACTGCAATATCGTTCTGGGCTGCAATGTTTATTTTCCCGTTGAGTATGGCGTCTACCATAACCCGCCCGGTTTTGATCGCCGTGTCTACATTGACAAGATCATCGTTCAGCTGGCGGAGATAGGCATTCACTTCTTCATATTTTCCCATGGCCATACTCGCCTGCAGCGCCTGGATATGGTTATGGTAATCATGTCTCCAACCGCGCATTTTCGTATACATAGACTCTATCTCATCACAGTATTTGCGAATCAAGTCGCTTTGATAAGCCTCGATCCTTTTATCGATCCATTTTTGAAACAGCATCGTATTCGTCACCTCTAAAATAAACGAATCATTTCTTTGCCGACTTTTTCAGCCATACCGCGGCCTATGGGTATCTCTTCATCGTTCTTCAACACCACATGATTCTGCATAATACGCTTCACATGCCGCAGATTTACCAGAAAGGAACGCTGGCACTTGAAGAAATACTCATCCAACAGCTTCTCCGTGTCAGACAGAGATGCTTTCATGCGGTAAATTTTGTCTTCCGTATGAACGGCGACATATTGCTTTTGTGCCTCGATATAATAAATCTGGCCTAGGGGAATATAATCCCTCTGCCGGTCATAGCTCACACACAAACGCCTTTCCGCCTTAACGATATTGCCGGCAGCCCTGTCGAGCACCGGAAAAAGCTTCTCTTCCGCAACAGGCTTCATCAGATAATGCAATGCCGAAACTTCATATCCCTCTGCCATAAACTCAGGAAAACCGGTAATAAAAACAATCTGCACCAACTCATTTCCCTGACGGATCCTCCTGGCCAGGGTCACGCCGTCCATTGCCCCCATCTCTATATCCAACAGCAAAATATCGTAATCTCTCTTCTCCTCATACCGAAACAAAAAGCTTTCCGCAGAGACAAAGGCGGACACCTGCACCGTATGCCCCGCATCCATGGCCCATCTGTTCATTAATTCCGTCAGATATCGTCTGTCTGCTTCTGAATCATCGCAGATTGCTATTTTGTAATCCATGTCTTAATCAGCCTTTCCCTGTCATATTTTCTTCCGCCTGTCATCAAGTCTTCTGGCACATCACCAGATTCCCTCGTCCCTCCTCTGGTCTGTCAGGGGTCTGTCACACAATAAAGCACAGCTTTTTGTCCTGGCCGCCGGTTCGCCGGATCTACATGCTGAATGATTTACCTGATATCTCAAAATTGCTTTCAGTTTATCCGCTTTTGTCCTATTAGTCAAATAGATTTCTCTAGAGCGTCTTTGAAAAATGCTTTCCGTCAGATGTACGTCACAGTTTGTGGAAGGATTGTCAAAGAAAACCCCTTAAGAATCCTTTTTGTGTATGTAGGATTCTCAAGGGGTTCTGTGTGTTAAACTATTTTCCTACTTCAAAGAAGAAAAATCAACCGCCAAAAAAGCTGAGGAAATTAAATCCTGTGGGAAGCGGTATGGTAAACATATAAACCGTCGCAAACAGGAAACCTGCAATCGCCACGCCGGTAATGAATATCCGGTTTGGCAGCCTGCGGAAAGTGCCTACGATACCCAGCATAAACAGTACTACCGAATAAATGACCGTCACAAGATTAAACGTGTCGCCCTTGGTGTTATCCGACTGTCCCTCTGCCAGCACTTCCTCACTCTCCGCCAGGAACTCACGGGCATCCGTATAATAGCTTTCAACAAAATCCTCATTACCGAATGGACTGACCGTTGATTCCTCACTATAGAGCACCCAGTCTATAATGTCTTCCGCATCAAATGCAAAGTCATAGCCGATCAGTCCGGCCATGTCCTCACTGAGATTATCCGCACAGATATACATGATTTTATATGCGCTCTCATAGGCCTGGTCCGCATCACCCGTCTCGTTGGCATATAGAATCTCAACCTCGTAATCGCTTATCTGGTTCCAGACCTGCATATCCTGCATAAGGGACTGGGATGCTTCGTTCCACCGGGCGTTCCCGTCTGCCGCCAGGTTATTGCTCCTGGTATAATTGGTGGACATATTCCCACCGTGCAGCGAACCGATCCAGGATGCCCATGCGGTGGCAAGGGCGGTAATCCCGAGGAACAGCGCAATGACAATCTCCAGGATGTCTTCCTTGCTGCGCGCGGGTTTTTCATTTTGATCCACCCTGTTATCAGTCTTTTCCATATTTGCCATAATTACCTCCTATTCATCACTAAAAGGCTGCCACCCGACGAGTGATAATTCGTAAAGTGACAGCCTTATTAACAGTTTGTTTGGGTGGAAAATTATTCCTCGCCCCAGACGTTGCCATTTTTATCTGTGAACTTTCCTGTGGCAACCTTAAAAATATCGATCAGCCAGCCAATTCCAAGGCAGCCGCCGGTACACAGCCAGATGATCCCCGTTCCGGTCTTTCCTGTCATAAACCTGTGCACGCCAAGCCCTCCGAGGAAAAATGTGATCAGTAACGCCTTCGTCTTAGTCATAGAAACTACCTCCTCCTTTTTTTATGATAAGTATACCGGCGGTCAAAAAGACTGACCGCTCAATATAACATGATGCGCACAAGCCACAATGTGGGAAATCCTATATGATAATTTCCCACATGGGAAATATGCCGCTTTGCGGCTGCGGCTGGCGCGATACTCACGGTAAATTTCATTGACCGTGAGTATCGATGTGAAACCTCCCAGTACTACATTCCGCCTCTCAGCCTGTCAGACCCAGAGCCTCTCCCAGTTCCTCCAGGATGAGCATCATCGTATTATTTACTTCCACGGCATTTTCTTCTGTCAGGTCATCCCTGGATATATTCTGGATCTGCTCCAGCAATTCCACTGCCTGGTTCATCAGCTTTTCAAAATCTTCGCTTTTTTCAATTTCGCCGTTATTATATGCGATTGCCACCTGGTTATAAATATCCGACAGGGTATCCCAGTTCTGTTGCAGGATCCCAAAGGTTTCATCGGATATCGGCGTTCCTTCCGCTCCGTCCGCAGTTCCCGTGGTTTCCATTGCCTCCACAACCCCGGTAAGGACCTCAACAATACCGATAATATAGTTATTCAAGGTCACTGCATCCTCTTCGGTAAGCGCATCCTGTCTGATCTCACCCATCTGGATGATCACATCCGCAGCCTGGTTCATCACTTCCTCAATTTCCGGATTAGCCGCAATCTCGTCGGAATTGTACGCTTCCGCTATTGCATCATGATACTGCACCATGACTGCGTAATTCTGCTGTATGGCAGCAAACGTATCGTCCGATACCATCGTGCCGTCTGCGGACTGAACACTACTGTCTGTTGATGCCGCGGATGATGCGGGCGCTGCCGAGGAAGGCGCGGGAGCACCTGTCTCCGAATCCCCTCCGCATGCTGTTAACAAAGTTGCTGCCATAAAAGAAGCAGCCATGATAATTGCTACAATTTTCTTTTTCATATTTCTCCTCTCTCGTTTCCTTCTTTCCTCGTCATTGCATCTGCAACCACTATTAAAAATTATACAACAGCCGCCCGCCTGTCAGAGTGTCACGTCCTAAATCGACCTTAAACGGTATTGAATCGACACTAGAGCGTGTTTGAAAAATCATTCCTGCCATCTGCACGCCCCACTTTGCGTGATATTTATGCCAAATTCAGGTTACATAGCCCGCTATGCGCCCTTCATTTGGCATAAATCTCCCACAAATTGTGACGCACATCTGTCAGAAAGCAATTTTCAAACACGCTCTGGGAGACTGACGCCATTTCCCCGAAACATTCCCCATGATATTTCCTCAGTCCACGTAAACCGTTGTTGTGATTTCCCCGTCTGCGCAGTCAAAGGTGACTGCGTCGGAATAGGCGTAGTTACCCGATGCATCCCACATTTCAAAGACCATGGAATAGCTGCCGTCAAACAAGGGCGCTTCGCCGAAAGCAGTGCTGGCAGTTACCGTCAGTTCCTCTGCCGTATACATCTCAAAGTCATCGTCACCGCTGTAGGAAGCAGCCTTCCAGATCGTGGTGATCACATCCCCCTCCTCCAGCAGGCGCAGTTCCTTGCCTGCCATACCGGATTCATCCAGCCCCTGGGATGCCCCCAGGATGCTCCACTCTTCCCCGGTAAAGTCATAGGCCACCTGAAGATGATACGCTTCGCCGTCCAGCAGGACTGGGACAGAATAAAGATTGTAATCGTCACCCTCAAAGGAAAGCTCCATATAGACCAGATGACCGTCCAGGGCGCCCCATACGCCCCTGAAATTATCATAGAACACACCGTTTTCCCAGTCTGCCACAATGTCATTGTCCGTTCCCAGCAATAGCATCTGGTCATTTGCTTCATCCACATAAAATAAAGAGAAGCCAATCCCTGCCAGGACAGCATCCGCGTCCGCCCCCAGGGTCAGGAAGGCAGTTCCCTCCCCGTCCACATCCAGGGATGCACCGTCCCAGCCCATGTCCGCCAGTGTCATGATCTCCGGCAGTTCCTGGACCTCCAGCTCTGCCAGATATTCGCTGCCGCCCTCCGCCAGCTCACCGGTAAGGCCATAGGCATACAGATGCTTAAAGGCCAGTCCTTCACCCAGTTCCGCATATCCGTTGAAATCATCCACATCCCCACTGTAGGGATAAAAGCAGCTCAGGCCTGTGGCCTCGGCGCGGTAAACACCACCCACCCGGAAAATCACACAGTCGGCCAGCGCGTCACATACCGCCTGGGCGGAGGGCAGCATCCATGCCGTCTGACGGGCAAGATGCCCCATATCCACCATATTGGTGTAACCCTGCTCCCTGGTATTGCCGCCATAATTCTCGCTCTGGGCAGCCGCCCTGCCCAGCTCGGCAAAGAAGCCGGGATCCTGGGAGGCCGCCACAAGTGCCTCCTGGCCGAAAGACTCATAGGCCTCCAGCAGCGGCGCCAGCCTGGTCAGGTCCGTGACGGACAATGTGGTCTGTTCCTGGGTGCCGACGGCCTCGCATCCCTCATAAAAAGAATTGCAGATGGCAATACCCAGGTCATCCCCTTCCATGTCCGGATTCGCAGCAAGCTCTCCCAGCCAGCCGGTATAATACCAGCCGTTGCCCGGCTCTTCCTCCTCGGAAGCCACCAGATACCTGGCAAAATCCTGGAACACGGCCGCCACGTCCACCGTGGCCATCAGGCAGGTGTCAAAGCCCACCAGCTCCAGGGACGGATTGTCCTTGTCCGCAGGCCAGACCGCATTAAACGCCTGGTACATTTCCGCCAGGTCCAGGGAATCCAGCCCATATAATTCATCAAATGCCGCACCGCTCACGGAGCCGCCCCCGTGATTCCAGAAGGTGACCGCTATTCTTTCTGCCGGAAAATTGGTATTGGCAAATTCCAGGAACTCATACAGGGTCTGTGCATCCCCCATGTTGGCGGCATCCTGTTCCTCCAGCAGCTGCAGGCCCTCACTGTTATATAACCATCTCTGCAGCTTTGACGGGTCCATATACTCATTCTGCCAGACAGCAGCGCCGCCGGTCTGGATTACCACATTGACCTCCTCCGGCAGCTGCACCTCCATCATCTCCATCAGGTCAATAGTGGCACAGCCATTATTACTCTCCAGGTCACTGCCGCAGAGATACCAGTACACCGCCCAGATGCCTTCGGTGGGTTCCCCAAGGCCGGATGCCATATCTGTATCGGGAACCGGGGAATCTGATGACGGGGATGCCACATTCCCCGATACGTCGCCGGAAGTCTCCTCACCGCCGCAGGCAGCGAGGGACAGGCACATGGCCAGGATCCCCAAAAAAGAAAACCATACTCTTCTCAATCTTACATATACCTCCGTTCCGATTGCTCACCAGAAAATTACCCACTGGTTAACACTTTCTCAGATGCCAAGCAGCTGGCGCTTCTTGACCGTAAATTCTTCTTCCGTGAGAATGCCCTTATCCACCAGTCCCTTGAGCCGCTCCAGTTCTGTCGCCATGTCCGACACCTTGCCGAAAGCCTTGGCGACACCGCTGCCTACGTCCGCTACACCGGCAGGGTTGACCGTCCGCTCCGGCGCGCCGGGAAACGCCACCTCCATGAGTGCCCTGGCAAGCTCCTCCATCAGCTGGACATCGCTGTTATATTGATTCAGATAATCATTTACATCGGGATTGCTATAGCTGAATTCAGGACCCTTTTTATCCACCGTATAGACAGACTGATAGGGATGGTCAAAATGAATCTCTATCATAAATTTCTTAAAAGGCTCCGGAAGATCAATGGTGGGGTCGGAATGATATCTTGGCTTTTTGTCATCCTCCAGCCTTTCCTCTATCATCCTCTCCATCTCACGCCGCATCTCCGCCTGCATCTTAAACTGTGCGATCTGCGGCTCCATGGCAATGACCCTCTGGGGCACATCACTGACATGGCGTACCAGGCCTTCGGCGGTGCCGCTGAACAACGGCTTCTGATCCTCACGGATCTCAAATGAGGTGATCTGCCTGCCCTCATAAACGGGCTTGTTCAAATTTTTGTCCATACACAGGAGACGGTTCTCTGCGTCAAACAGGAACTTATCATCGAACCAGCCAAAATCTATCTGCCTCGTCATCTGGAACTTCTTCTTAAGCTGGTTATTTTCCTCCCGGTAAGCCATATACTCTTTAAATTCCTCAATGGTCATGTTGTCCATAAATCCCTTGGGCAGATCCACCACCCCATAACACGTGTCACAGACCATCTGGCCTTCGATTTTCCATGGAAATATCCCCTTCACCTGACCACCACAGATGGCACAGGGCGGCCTTTCCTTCCTGTTAAATAATCCCATAATGTCTCTCCCTTCCTAATAAATAAATTATTAGTAATTACGAAACCCTCATTCGAAGAACAGGCTTTGGGCAATCCGCACAAAATAAGGAACGATTCCAAAACGACCTTCGTTTCGTTTTTGTGCGGATTGAACAAAGGCGTCACTCTCATTCGGACCTTCGCAATTGCCTGTCAGAAAATACCTACCGGTTCCTTCCGGATTACATGCTTGAAAAACTGGCAGATCGAAGTAAGCTGCTTATCAAAGCCTGTCATTCCGAGCAGGCCGTAGAGCCTGTCGGTGGAAAATGTGATCTTTATCTCCATCTCCGGCCAGTAAGGATCCGATGTCGTCAGTTTCAGCTTGAAAGTATCATAATCATGGCTACTGTCCTTGTTCACCAGATTTGCCACACCGGACAACACCGACAGGGTACTCTCCAGCGGCGTATCGCCAGGGGTATCCGCGTCATCCAGCTTCTTGGCTGCGCGGTACAACTCATACCCGGTAAGCTGATCGAAGGAAAACACGACTGGGTTTTCTTCATCATGCAGGTCATCATGCTCCAGATAGAAAAACCCTGCGCCCGGATCCACGCCGAACTTCAGGCCAGGTACTTCCGTATACTGTACATCCCAGCGAAGGGCTGCATATTTCTCCGCGTTTTTCTTCCGGTAATCCAGATGCTCCCGTATGAATCCAGGCGTTGCCGTCTTCAACAGTTCTTTGCTCATGGAAATCTTTTTTGAGCAATCCTTACACAGCGTTTTTTTGTCGGCGATCTTAGCCAGAAACAGTCCCTTTACCTCCCCGCCGCAGACCGGACAGAGTTCCTTTTTTGAAAACAGTCCCATACCTTTCCTCCTTCACTTCGGACAGCCGGATGTGCCGCAGACAGGCAGCGGCACATCCGGCATCCGCCTTCGTTTTCTGCACAAACAGCTTCGATTTCCTGCCGTCAGGCAAGCCGGCAACAGAATCCCTCCTTGTATTATAAACCTTTCCCCCGTTGTTCCGGGATTCGCTGCCTGAATCGTCCGGGAAATGTAGTGGATCGACAGTGTCTCAGGACATTGTCCCTGTAGACCCGAATCCAAAGTTTCCGGCCAAGACAGATTCCAACCGTGCGGTTAGGCGCTCCGGGGAACATCCAACCCGACTTCCACAGTCACAACAGCGCCCTGAAAAAAAACTTCCCCTCCTTCACCGAAAAATCGCACATCCCGCCATATTTCTTCACAATGCCGCACATGCTCCGCACCCCGAGCCCATGTCCCGGGCTGTCTGTATACGGGATTCCATGGTCAAAGGTTATATTCCCGTCACAGGAATTGGAAAATTCCAAAAAGAGTTTCCCGTTTTTTGGGCTTACACAGACCTCGATTGTTCCGGACAATCCTCTTTTATTCCGCTCCTGGCAGGCATGCAGCGCATTTTCCAGCGCATTGGACAGCAGCACACACAAATCGCTTTCCGACACAGCAATCACCTGGGGAATATTGGCTCTGACCGTTATGGGAATACCGGCATCCCTGGCTCTTCCGGAAAAAGCGGAAAAGATCAGGTTTGCTACTTCATTCTCGCAGAACACCGTGATCTGGCTCGACTCAATTTCTGAATAGACTTCCTTAAGATACCCCCGCGCCTGCTCCAACAGTCCGTTCTCAATACAGGCCGAAAGGTACTGAATATGATGGCGCAGGTCATGACGGTAAATGCTGGTCTTCCGCTGGGACTCACGCAGTGCCTCAATCTCACGGACGGCCTGCGTGATCTGCAGATTCAGGCTGTTCTGGGTCTGTTCCATCCGGACGCGCACCCGTTCCCTCTCCGCTATCTGGGAAACAAACACCAGATATGCCACGCTGCATACAAAGGGCATGAATTCCACTGCCACCAGGACACCTTCCAAAAGCATATTTGTATAAATACGTGTCAGGTAATCAAAACCGTAATACAGCGCCGGAACCAGTCCAAACTGGCACTGCATGGGTACCGTGCCATGGGAAACAGAACGTACTGAGGGCGCAATAAACCGCAGCAGAAACAACAGCACCGGCACCGTTATGACCAGTTCGACTGTATTTTGCATTGTGTCCCCGCCTGCGAACAACACCATCGCCAGCAATGCCATCCAGCGGCGCAGCTGACAGCAAAGATACGCCGTCAGGACGGAAATGACCGGCCAGAGAAGCCTTCTTTCCAGGATGCAAAGCACTACAGCCAGCGGAAAATGTGTAATAAGCGGGTAGGCAGATTCTATCATGTCCGGACCGATCCGGAAATACAATATTCCCTGAAGCAGCAGAATCGCAGCCATACTGACCATGACGGCCATCCGTTTCCGCCGTGTCCGGAAACCGTCACAGAAAGCCACGGACAAAACCATTCCAAACACACCCACAGAGGCCAGATTGATCAATCGTATGTATTTCATAAGATGAATGCCTGCTTTCTGCCAAACGCATATTCAAGATACAGGTTTTTGACCTCCGAACACTTTCCATGCGGGATAGGGATTTTTTCCAGATTGTCCAGTATAATTGCCTTATAGGAAATACTCTGTATATAATCCATATTGATCAGGAAGGAACGGTGGGGACGCAGAAAGCTTCCATAACCTCCCAATTCACTGCTCAGGTCGTCCAGCCTCCCAATGCTTTCAAGCTTCACACCATTTTCCATATGAAAGACCAGGGTCCGCCCAATCACTTCGCAGTACATCAGCTTTTCCAGGATTATCCGCGTAATCCCGTTTTTACAGCGCAATACCAGACTGCCCTGCCTCTCCCTTTCACATTGGGAAATGACCGCATCCATCAGCTTACAGAAGCCTTCCGCCTCAATAGGCTTCACATAGTAGAAAAAAGCGCCGACTGTGTAGGACTCCACCGCAAATTCCGAGGACGATGTCAGGAAAATAATTTTTACGGCATTATCATACTGCCGGATTTCCTTTGCCACATTCATTCCGTTCTGTCCCGGCATAATCACGTCCAGGAACAGAATATCAAAATGCGTTCCTTTTTCCATTTCAGCCAGCAATTCCAAAGGACTATGAAATTCCGTACATGCAATTTCCCGGTCATGTCCTGTACAATATTGATCAAACAACGCATTTATCTCATTTAGCACAAAAATATCATCATCACAGAATGCCGCTTTTAACATGTTGAAAACCAGTCCTTTCCTCCTCATGTGTGTCAAATCCGCCCGCGTCTACCCTTTGCACGACGTAACAGTTCAGACAGGGCACTGAACTGTTACTGCACGACCGTTACTGTTCACGGCTTCGCCGTTCACAGCAACATAATGCACACAAAATGAGCAAAATGCGCTCATTTTGGCGCACGCTGTCTCGGGATTTTCGTGCAGAATACGCACGAAAACGCCTCGCGGTGGCGCCGAGTGAACAGTAACGCACGACCCCTTTTCACTGTTGGCATATACTGACAGTCCTTGACATAACATCCGGTTTTTATTAAAATTCTATCATAGGTCCACCATGGAATCCCAAACATGATTCTATGATGAAAACGCACAAAAAAACCGCCATTGGTGCAGGCGGTAGCCGAAACTGCGCGAATGGTAAACAGTGCTGGCAGGAATTGCCATAAGCCTTATGAAACGGAGTACATAAAATCTATGAAAATAAAATTGCAGCTTGCCACAGCATTAACCGTCCTGGCCATCACCTCAAATATTTTTCCGGTATATGCCGCCGGCACAGGCAGACTGCCCGAAACGGCAGTGCCTTCGCAGGACAATGCCGCCCTGTATGAAAGTCTCCCGCCGGAGGAACGGGAAACGGTTTCATCAGGAGACCCCTCCCCGTCTTCCGACCGGGTTCGGCCGGTTCCCGGAACAGACGGATCCGGTGCGGAGACTCCCGGCGAAGCGCCCGCGTTCAGCGCCAGGATAGAATATTTCGGCGGGCAGGGATATCTTGTGAGAGGAACCTTTACGGAATTCCTGCCGGATACCAGCTTTGTCCAGCCGTTATACTCCCTGGACGGGGAAACCTGGCAGCCCTCCCCGGCAGCCTGGAATTTACAGTGGCTGGGCAAGGACTCCCCGGACGACCGGAGGATGCTGCAGAACCAGACATGTCTCTTTGGCGCACACGAGCCCCTGGCCAGTTACCTGGCAGGCTCGCTGGACCGCTTCTATCTGAAACTACAGATCACCCTGGGAAACGGGATGACCTATGAAACCCAGGCGGCAGTCATTGACCGCGGCGCCCCCCGGCCGGTTCCGGAAAAATATGAGCCCGCCGCTGATTTTGCGTCTGCCGTACTGATCCGTCAATGGAGACCCTTCAAGAGTTATGGACAATGCCAGATCACCGTCAGCGCCGATGCCACCCCGGAGGAAATATCCGCGCTTCTGCCGGATACGCTTCCCATCCGAATTTATCTTTCTGCCGGGGTCAATGATTTCACAGACGCTGTCGTGGACTGCCCTGTGACCTGGAAGCCCCTGTCACTGCCCCGGCTCACCCCGGGTGAAAGTGTGACCATCGAGAATGCCGCGGAAGAGATCATCGTTCCCGCCGGAACATTTCTGAATACACCAACCGGCATCTTCCAGCTGAATGAACCGCTGGGCTTTGAACATGACGAGGTGAAACTGATCCTGAATGTGGTTGAGGAAAATGCAGAGCCTACAGGAACGCTGACAGGCTGGCATGCTGGCCTGGAAATATCTTTTGACCTGAAACCCACCGGCGCCACCGCCATCCGGGCCTATACCCTTTCAGAGGGTGACGCGGCCTGGACGGAGATTCCCACGCCATTGATGCCCGAAAAGGTCAACACGCCCTCCTCCACCGCCAGCAGTCTCTTTACCTTTGTACTGACAGCAGGACAGGAACCCTATCAATCCTGGCTGTCTGCATGGAACGCGGGGAATGAGCCCAGACCGTTCCTGGTGGGTCTGAAAATAGAAGGGGGCGTCTATGACGGCCAACAGCTGATCCTGGCATATCCCGACACCTATGAGATTCCCCTCCAGCCTCCGGCCATAACCGGTTCCGGCGGAAATGAAGGCAATGCCGGTTCGGATAATAAGAACGACAGCACACCGGAGGGACAGCGTCCCAACCTGCCGCAGGACACAGGGGATAAGGGGGCAGAACCGGCGCAGAAGCCGGACGACACGCAGGATTCCCAGGGGACAGGATCAACGCAGATACCGGAAAACACACAGGATTCCCAGGGGGCAGAACCGGCGCAGAAGCCGGACGACACGCAGGATTCCCGGGAAATGGAATCAACACAAAGAACAGGGGTGACGCCGGAATCGGGCAATGGCCAGGAGTTCCTGGCATCGAAGCCGACGCAGGGCACAGGCAATGGCCATACTTCCCAGAAACCGCGGCCGACGCAGGCTCCGGAAAATAGACAGCATACAGTGGAAGAGGGGGCAGAACCGGCTCAAATCATCAGTGCAAAGCCGAAGGATGCCCCGGCGAACCTGCCCCAGCCCCTTAAGGAATCAACCGGAAATCCGGAATGGATTCCTTCGGACGCCGGTGAGATCGCCTCTCCGTCCTGGGAGGAAGGAACTGATCCGGCAGGACACAGTCTACAGTGGTTTTTTCCTGCCACAGCGGCAACGGCCTCCGTTGGTATCTGCATCATCGCTGCAGCCGGAAACGCAGCGGCAGGCAGTACATCCTTCCGGCTTTCCGTGAAAGTCATACGTGCACTGCACAGGCTTTTACATCTGAAATGAGGTAACAGTTCAGCCTTCGGCCAAACTGTTACGAAATGAGGCGTCATATCGGGGAAACTCCATCAGGAATTTCGTGCCCTTTCCCACAGTGGACTGTACGCTGATCGTGCCCCCCAGTTCCGCCACTATGCTGTGGACAATGTACAGCCCCAGCCCCGTACCGGTCTCCCTGTTATTTGCCCCTACATAGAAGCGCCGGAAAATCAGGGACAGTTCCTCTTCCGGAATGCCACAGCCGGTATCCTCCACCGCCACATGGATCCTGCCGTCTTCCGCCAGGGCGGACACCGTAATGCTTCCCCCTGGCGGTGTGGCCCTGAGCGCGTTATAAATCAGGTTTTCAAAAAGGATATGAAGCTTCTCCGGCTGTGCCATAAGAAAAACATCCTCCCCCGGAGGCTCCACCGTCAGGTATACCGCCTGAACCTCAGCTTCCCCACGGTGGATATCGTCAATCTCCCGCAGCAGCTCCCGGAGGGATACGCGGGATTTCTCCCCCTCAATCTTATCCAGAGCATTAATGGCGGAAAGCCCCTGGAGACGCCGTGCCATTTCCCACTGCTTGGCCTCCGCCTGATCCAGGTATCCCTGCAGTTCCGCATCCACTCCCACATTGCTCTTGCGAATGGCCTCAATGAAAGACCGGGTGGCAAATACCGGTGCCTTCAGGTCATGGGCCATATCGGAGAAGAACGCCTTGCGCTCCTCCAAAAGCTGGGTAACCTCTTTCGTGCGCTTCTTCACCTGCTCTTCCAGGTGGTTTGTAAGCATATCATTTTCCTGCAGGATACGCCTGTTGCGCGATACCATCATGGCGCCAAACAGCAAGACCAGCAAAAGCCCGCACCACTCAAACTGCCAATAAAAGCGAATCGGTTCAAAGCGGTTTGAAAACAGCAGGTTCACCAACAGCCCTGTCCCAAATATGGTACACCCCGTCAGCGTATAGCGGCTTTCCCAGCTTTTCGTCATGATTCCGCGCACGGTAAAGAAAGCGGCACAGCAAAAGGTATCCACATAGTACAGATCTGTCAGTTTGCCATGGATCCAGACCGCCCAGGGCACCACGGGAATGAGCACACACAATATCAGTAATGCCGCCTGTAACAGGAACAGTACCCTTCCCACCCAGCAATACACCCCCAAATACGCGTTGTCTGACGCCAGGGCAGTGAGCCGCACGACACAGGAACACAGGCCATATAGCGCCAGGCTCTGCACCAGGAACCAGTACTCTGCCACCGGCATGGAGAAAAAAAAACACAAAATAGCGGAACATATACAGCGCATAACAGAAACACAGCCACCCAAACGACCGGCTGAGGGTTCCTCCCGTCCTCCACAGAAAGAGGGTAAAAACAGCCAGCGAAAGCGGAAGCAGAAACGCAAATGCATAAAAAAAGGTCTGTACGCCCCTTACCCGCGCAAGCGTCCCAACCGTACCAAAAGAGGGCGGGAAATACATTCCACTATAGTATCCCACCCTGGATGAAGTCTCCACTGTCAGGACATGGTCTCCCGACGTCATCAGAAAGGTAACCTGGCCGCTGCCCACACCCTGGTCGAGTAATACCCCATCCAGTGAAACGGCATATCGGGAAAAAAGCTGTGGGAAATCCACTGCCACTACCTGGTCCCTGCCGTCATACCGCAGGGTGAGCTGATAATGCGCCCACCCATGTGGCGAAATTTCCAGGTTCCCCCGTTGAAGATTGGAAAATTCACCAATGTAGGTAAACCGATCCGTTTCGCGCACATCCGTAAGTCTCCATCCGTCGATCAGGAAAATAGGGACCTTCCTCTCCAGATCCTGCTCATTTAAAATGATCATACCAGACCTCCCATAAGGAGGCGGTGTCCGGTACTTATTATCCACATAGAAAAGAAACATGAAAAAAGCTGCCAGCACGACCAACACCAGCAGCTGCCATAAAACCTTCTGCCGTTTCATACACGCCCCTCTCCGCTTCTTTTACAGACCCTCGCCGGTCCTGCTGGAAAACTCTTCCGGCTGCATACATCTAATATCATATCAGCCGTAAAGGAAATTCCGGAAAGCCGTATTCTATTTCCGCGCATCTGCCGCAGGACCGCTGACCGGGGCAAAACGATACCCCTGCCCCCAGACCGCCTCAATAAAGTGGTGCCCCGCCCATGCCTTCTCCAGCTTCCGCCGGAGCCGGGACATATGCGTCTGTACCAGCTTCCCGCCGTCCCACGGCTGACTGCCCCAGACCATGCTGAAGATCTCCTCCGGGGTAAAGACATGCTCCGGGTGTTCCGAAAACTGCCACAAAAGATCAAACTCAATCGGTGTAAGGAACAGCTCCTCCCCATCGACCAACACCTTGCGCCCCGTCAGATCCAGAAGAAGCGGCCCGTATCTCAACTGGGTGCGGTCCGACATGGCCAGCCTGATCCGGGTCTCTACCTTTGCCCAAAACAACTCAGCGGAGGTATCCTTTGTGATATAGTCTATGCCCCCGGCCAGAAATCCCTCCACCTGCCTGTCCGGCTCCGTGATATTACTCAGGAAAATCACCGGCGCATGTGTCAGTTCACGGAGTTTTCTGCAAATAAGGAAGCCATCCTCCCCGGGAATCACCACATCCAGAAGGATGCAGTCGTAGGTCTCCTCCGCCGCCAGCTTAACCGCTTCCTCCCCATTTCCTGCCAGCTGCACCATACAGCCATGGTTTCTCAGGATATCCGCCCAGGAAGTCCGGTCAACAGCCTCATCGTCCACTAACAGTATCTTCCACAGGCCATCGCTGCGCTCCTGCCTTTCCGGAGCCTCCACAGCCTGGCCGTCAGCCATGGGAACCAAAGAACTGCCCCGCCCCAGGAACTCCTCATAGGCGCCTTGAACCTGGTTATGCCGCTGCCGTGACACGGGGATACTTTGTCCGCTCTTTGTCACGGCACAATGGGCGCCAACAGCCTGCACACAGCCCATATTGACAATATAAGAGCGGTGTGTCTTTATAAATTCCTGCCTGGTCAGAAGTTCCCCCTCCAGGTCAGCCAGGGCAGCCGTCACTTCACGGACCGCTCCCCCTGCCAGATGAAAGAGCACTTTTTTATTCAGGACTTCCACAAATTCAATTTCCGCAAAAGACAGCCTCACAACCCCTTCCCGGTTCTTCAGTACAAGTCCCCGCTCCTCCTGCACGGACAATTCTTTTCCCACCCTGTCCAGCAATGGAAAAAGCGTATCCTCGTCCACCGGTTTCAGCAGATAGTGATACGCATCCACACGGTAACTCTCCACCGCAAATTCCGGAGAGGATGAAACAAAAATGATTTTTACATTTTTGTCCTTCCCCCTCAATTCCTGCGCTGCCTTGATTCCGCTTATGCCGGGCATAACCACATCCAACAATACAAGATCGTACTCACCGGCCTTCACGTCACACAGGAAATCGATGCTGTTGGAAAAGAAACGACACGTCAGGCTCACACCACGGCTCAGCTGATATTCTGTAATCAGTTTTGAGAACTGCTCGATCTCACATTCGTCATCATCACAAATTGCCACCCGCATGGCTACAACCTCCCTGCACTAAACAAATGCCTGCCGCGGCAATCAAACTATCGCGCACATCATGCCTCTTCCAGAACCAGCGCCATCTTAGGGCAGAAATTGGCGCACTTCCCGCATCTGATACACTTATCGTGATCTACCACAGGCGCACTGAAGCCATCCTGTGACAGGGCTCCCACAGGGCAGATCCCAACCGATGGACATGCATGATTCTGGGGACATTTTTCCACAATTACCTTTAACTTCTTCTCCATTGTCTTACCCTCCTGAAACTCCCGTATCCGACAGCACATACGGGGCACTTGACAGATTCCTTCCCACAGGATACCGGACATAAGCACACCCGTTTTCTGTCAACATCTACTTTGCATTTCTTATTATATATTATCCTGCTTTTATCCGGCTGTAAATACTTCTTTTCACTCTGACATCACCCCTTGACACAAATTTGATTCCGTTTTATAATCAAAAGCGTAACAAGTTACTGATTTGGAGGTTTCCCATGACTTTGGACGATTTAATCATAAGGTTTTCAGACACTGCCGAGAATCAGAGGAAAGCTGTCTTCAGCACCCTGTTTATCGCTGGGAATAAGCTGCAGACGCTTTTTGACAGCCGCATACCGGAGCTCTCCCTGAAGCAGTTCATGCTGCTGTCGCTGGTCAGGCAGTCGGAAGAACCCCTGACCTTTACCCAACTGGGGGATCTGCTGGGGTGTTCCAGGCAAAATGTGAAAAAGCTGGCAGAGATCCTGGTGCAAAAGGGGTTCATTGCCCTGCGGCACAGTCCCCTCGATAAAAGAGCCATGTGCATCTGTCCCACAGAAAAAGTAAGCCAGTATTTCCAGAATGACTTTTCAAAATACCAGAATGAACTGAACTATCTCTTTGAAGTCTACACAGACCGGGAGGTGGAAACACTTTTCCGCCTTCTGTCAAGGTTATATGCGGGAATAGAAAACCTGGAGCGGAAAGGAGAAATCCCATGAAAACAATTGTCATCTATACCTCACAGACAGGCTTCACAAAACGTTACGCCCAGTGGATCGCGGAAGCCTCCGGCGCCGACTGCCTGAAATTATCAGCCGCAAAGAGGAAAAACCTGAATGCCTATGAAGCGATCGTCTTCGGCGGCTGGGCCTGTGCGGGCGGCATCAGCAGAATTGGCTGGTTCAAACACAATATCGCTAAATGGGCCGACAAAAAGCTGATCTCGTTCTGTGTGGGCGCAAGCCCCATGGACAGCCCGGAGATCGGACTTTTCCTGCGTCAGAATTTTACGGACTCGGAGTGGGAACGAATCAGCGTGTTTTACTGTCCCGGCGGACTGAACTATGAGAAAATGCCCGCCCCGTCCAGGCTCACGATGAAAATATTTGTCCAAACGCTGAAAGCCAAAAAGGACAAAACCGAGATGGACCAGGAAATGATAAAGATGCTTTCCGACTCCTATGATATCTCCGACAGAAAATATATAGAACCGATCCTGGATATCATTTCAGGATGACAGCGTTTCCCGCGGCAGGGGGCAATGAAGGCTTTAAAGCCGTTCAGCCCACTGCCTGCGGTAACAAAGAATCCGGCATCCGGTTTTTGAGATGATTCAGAACCGAATTTTATTATTCTGTCTGTTATACTTTGAGATACTCTTATTTCTCTGCTGCTTATGGCGCAGGAAAGCCTCCTTATTATCCGTAAACTTTGCTTCCTTTTTCAGTTTGATATAACTCTCCCACCGTTCCTGCGACAGTTCGCCGTTTTCAATGGCTTCCCTAACGGCACAGCCGGGTTCGGTCTGATGCCTGCAGTCACTGAACCTGCATCTGCCCAGGAACCGTTCCACATCGGTGAACGCTTCCCCCAGCCCGTCGGACACATCCCACATTCCCAGTTCCCGCATCCCCGGCGTATCAATGACCATGGCTCCGTTTTTCAGCAGGATCAGCTGACGGTGGGTGGTAGTGTGCCTCCCCTTGCCGTCCTCCTCCCGGATTGCATTCACAGCCATGACCTCTTCCCCTGCCAACGCATTGACAAGGCTCGATTTCCCCACTCCGGACGAGCCCAGAAAGACAATCGTCCTCCCTGCCGCCATATAACCGGTCAACGCGCCCAGCCCCGCTCCGGTCCTGGAACTGACCGCGTGTACTGCAACACCCGGGGCAAATCTCTCGACAGTCCTGATATAATCACTTTTCTGATACTCACGGTTTTCACAATCGCCGCCGTCAAGCAGATCCGCCTTGGTCAACACAATCACCGGGACGGCTCCTGACTGCCAGGCCAGCGTCAGATATCTCTCCATGCGTTTCATGTTGAAGTCCTGATTCAGGGACTGCATGACGAATACCGTGTCAAAGTTTGACGCCACCGCCTGTTCCCCCCGCCCCGGCGAGGGATCCCGGCGGGAGAAAAAAGTTGCGCGCGGCAGGGTGCGGATAATCTGGCTGTCGCTGCCGGGAATATAATGAATCATGACAAAATCGCCCGTGGTCGGAAACTCTTCCATTCCGTTGAAATATTCTTTCGTCTTCAGTCTGCCATACGTCTCTCCATACTCGCAGACCAGCCCATACCTGCCCTTATGGACGGCAGTGACACGCGCCGGGATCCCCTGCGCGTCTTCCGGCAGCATATGGGGCATAAAACCATATTTTTTTAAATCCATTTCTGTAATTCTCCTTTGCAAAAATTGCTTTCGTTGTCAGTTCTTTTTGATATACACTCATAAAACAACATCCTCCTTCCATTTTCTGCTGCCAGACAATTGCGAAATTCTGTTTGCCAAATCAAAGACCCCGATACAAGCAACGGATCTTTGACCCTCACGGCATTCGCCAACTGTCCGTGCAAGCATGGTCGCTTGGCTCATTGCTCGCGGGAATAAGGCTTACACAATCGCCCATTCTGCTGCCTGTAACAGCAACCACCTGAAAAAGGGCACAAAAATACCGCAGAAAGCACCCTTGTCAACGGATATTTCCTGCGGTCAAAACACTCCTGCACAAAAAAACACACCCTGGAGTGTGCCATACCAAAGGATATAGTATTCACGAAAGGCTACTCAAATACGGTACGACAACAAAGAGGTGTTCACCCCGCCCATTGCCTGTACCCTATATTCAGTTTTACAGTACCATCACCTCATAATATACAGTCATATTTTTGTCCTCCTTTCGATGTTCTGCCTGACAGACAGATTCCTGATATATTCCTGATATATCCCAGACATTATAACATGTATGGAATTGAAAAACAAGAAAATAGAACTAACACAACACCCTTTCTATCTCCGCAATATCAACATTTTTCCTACGCTTTGCGCTGGCGTAGAGTTTCTGAAAATCCATCATGATCTTCCTCAAACCACCGCTTCCACAATCGTCTTGTCACCAAGGGTTATCGTCCTTACCCCGATCTCCTTGTTCCTGTTAAAATGAAAACTCAGCATATAACCCTTGTCGCGGTGAAAATAGTCCAGATAATCCATCAACTGTTTCTCGCCGCGCCTGTTGTACTCGTTTCCTCTCCATATTTTCATTTCTATGACAAACTGTTCGCCCCCGTAATCCACAATCACATCTGTCCGTCCGGCGTCCCTCGTCTGCGCTTCGATATAATAATTACCCGTACCGTTTATGATGGGCCTTAAATACAGCAGGAAAAACTTGCGTCCGTGCTCTTCCACAAACTTCCCATCATTTTTCCCGTAAATATCATTAAAATATTCCACAAACTTCCTGAGAACCATCTCCATATCCAGCCTTCCACCGGAAACAAACTGATTCTTATCCTGCTTGGCCGCCCTGCTCACCGAACTCGCCAGTTCCTCCTCGGACAGAAACATATTGTACAGACATGTCTCGAAAATGCGGTTTGCCACCTGCACATACACGCCGTCATCTACAGCGTACCCAAACATATCCGCCAACTCTATGGCCGGATTATACTGGTCATACAATACCTGTTCTCCCTGGAACAGCATGGCATGGAACATTTTTTTCAGATCCGGATATTCGTTGATATGCTTTATCATGCTGTCAAACAAAGTCGTCCTTGACCGCAGAAGGATTTTAACCGCCTCTTCGACTCCCTCCCTGGTCCAGATCCTGCTACCTCCGGCAAACGCCTCCCGGGCAGGCAGTTTCTCATCCATAATTTTACAGACGGCGGACACCAGGTACGGATATCCTGACGTATACTGATAGATCTCTTCCGCCACTGCTGCCATATCCATTCCGGTATCATGTTCCGCCTCATATTCCTGAAGCATGTCCCCGATCTGGGCGGCGGAAAAACTCATGTTGATGTCAAATTCCGCTGCAATGTTCCAGGGACTGTTATACTGATGAACCGCATCAGGGCGCAGCTTCAGTTTCAGATTCTTAATATCATATACGCCTGCAAGGATCACCGAATGGAAAATCGGGGTCGCTTCCCTGTCAAGGTAGCATCCCCTGAGTTGTGCAAGGAAATCGATAAATACCTGATTGTTGGATGCACTGTCCACCTCATCGATCATCAGGATAATGGGCTTTGCCGATGTCTCACAGATTCTGCTGAAGCCTTCAAACAATGCATCCAGGGAAACTTCTTCCCTGTCCTTTAATGAAAGCATCGCCTGAAAGGCAGCCCCGTCAATACCCTGCATCCACTCTTTCTTCCTGGAAAATATCTGTTCCATCTGACCGATCATTTTGACAGCAAAGACCTGTTCGTCCGCAAAGTTGGCTGTGCTCATCCTCTGGAAATCCATGGCGATCACAATATACTCATCCCTCAGGTATTCCGCCAGCGCCCTGAGTGTTGTGGTCTTGCCGTACTGGCGTCCCCTGTTGATCACAAAATATTTCCCTCTGTCCACATACAGTTCCCTGATCGCCTTAAGTCTTTCGTCAAGCCGCACCATGTAATGCTCTTTCGGTTTACAAACGCCTTCGGTATTAAAATATCGTGCCATATTCGCTCCTCCCGGTCATTACCAGTATACACAAGTTCCACGATTTGTACAATACAAAGCGCTTTGCTTACCATAAACCCTCGCAAAATTGCATAGGAATACAATTTAGGCTTCGCGGTGCCGTATGGCTAAACAGCCGTTAGAGTCTGGTCTGTCCACTTTGCACAGCTGCCATTTTCGTTGAGTAAATCACTCTATCAATTTCCCTTTGCCTGTGTTAGTGTTATACTGACGGTCAAAAAGACTGACCACTCAGTATAAAAAATTGTCACTTCGTGACAATTGCAAGAATGCTTCGCATTCTTGTGAATGCTCACGGTAAATATGATTGACCGTGTGCATAAATAATACTGATCTGTTAGAGGAGATACCATATGACGAGGAAGGAGCAAAAGGAAGTCCGAAGGACACAGATTATTCAGGCCACCCTGGATTTATTTGTGGAACGCGGATACTATGGGACGAAGACAAGCCAGATATCCAGACGGGCCGGAATCAGCGAAGGGCTGCTGTTCCATTATTTCCCTACAAAGGAAATTCTGTTGGAAGAGTTAATCAATATCGGGCTGAGAGGGATGCGGATGCCCATGCAGGTCAAGGCGGAGAACGGTCTGGATTTTTTCCGGCAATTTACCTCCATGCTGTTTTCCTACGCAAGGGAAAACACGTTTACCGCGCAAATGTTTGTATTCATGGGGTATGTGGTACGGACTGACGATATTCCGGAGAAACTCCGCAGGCTGGCTGTCTCCGTAGATACCGTCGCATATTGCCAAAGCTGGGTAGAAGCAGGACAGCGGGACGGAAGCATCCGGGAAGGGGATCCCATGTCCCTGTCAAATATGTACTGGTGTTCCATCCATGGCCTTATGGAACAGTATGCCTTACGCCCCGAAATTCCGCTGCCGGAGGTGGACTGGGTGACAGATATGCTGCGGAACAGGACTGCCTCGGGGATGTATTCTGATGCGGCTGGACAGTCAATTTACAGATGAAATATTACAGTTTTATAGCAGGGACGCAATCGATTCACAGAAAGAACGCAATCAATATGTAACAGTTCAGCCCTCACATTCATAACGAGGTGGGCAAGCCCCCTCCTCAGCGTCTGCTTCGCATCCGACGCCGCTTTCGCGGCTCACCTTTTATTTCCGCGTGCAATGAGTCAAGTGGGCATGCTTGCATGGACATTTGACGAATGCCGCGAGAGCCGCCTTTTGGCTTCATGTGAGGGCGCTCCGCTCATGCAGCAATTTGCATATCGCGCTTTGTGTGCAAGCACCCACGCGCAATTTGCAAATTGCTGCATGGCTGAACTGTTACGGCAATATTATGGAGGTGCAGAAATGAGGGAAAACAAGAAAAAAATCATCATTGTGGGCGGCGGCATTGCGGGATTGTCCGCAGGAATTTACGGGCAGCTGGCAGGCTATGAGACCGCTGTTTATGAGAAGAATCCACTGGCCGGCGGTCAATGTATGGGCTGGAACCGAAAAGGCTGCCATATTGACAACTGCATCCACTGGCTCACCGGAACCAAAAAAGGGACCTCCCTCCGCAAAGTGTGGGAAACCGTGGGGGCGTTGGAGGAAAATACACAGTTTGTGGAATGCGACAGCTTTTATACAAGCATTGTGGGAGATACCCGCGTAACACTGTGGAAAGATCTGAAAAGAACCGAAATGGAACTTCTCCGCTTATCGCCGGAAGACGAAACGGAGATCAGAAAATTTGCAGCGCATGTGAGATATGCCGCCGAATGTGAAATGCCTGCCGAAAAGCCCATGGACGCCATGGGAATCGGCGATTATATCCGTATGGGCGCTTCCATGGCGGATATGCCCAAGGTAATGAAGGAATACGGCTCCATGGACATGCAGGATATGGCCGGACGTTTCAGGCACCCTGTGCTTAAGGCACTGTTTACGGACTATCTGCCAAAGGAATATACCGCAAACTCATTTCTGGTTTCTTATGCCAGTATCGTATCCGGCAACGGGGAAATTCCACTGGGCGGATCCCTGGCAATGGCAAACCGCATGGTAAAACGGTTCCAGCAGCTGGGAGGGAAACTCTATTGCGGTGCTCCCGTATCACGAATCCTGATCAGGGACAAAAAGGCTGTGGGAATCGAAACCGCAGATAAAGAGACTATACTGGCGGATTATGTCATCTCCGCCGTGGACGCCATGGAGATGTTTGACCGCCTGATCGGAAGGAAATATATGGATGCCAAATGGCGGTCCTGTTATGAGGATAGCGATAAATATCCGCTTTTCAGCGGAGTCCAGGCTGCTTTTATGGTAGAGCGGCAGGCATATGACGAAAAAGGGACTATTTTCTTTGACTGCACTCCCTTTGAGACGGGAGGAAGAAAGGCGGACCGGATGTCGGTAAAAAGCTACGAATACGAGCCCGGCTTTGCCCCATCGGGCAAAACGGTGCTCCAGGTAAACATAGCACAGTTCGACCAGGAGTATCTGTACTGGAAGGAATTGTCAAAGGATGAATATGAAACCCGGAAACAGGAAACGGTAAAGGCAATTGAAGAGCGGCTGCTGATACAGTTTCCCAATCTCCGGGGGCATATGGAATTTCTTGACTGCTGGACACCGGTGACCTATGACCGGTACTGCAACGCATATCATGGGGCATACATGAGTTTTGTCACCAAAAAGGGCGTAAAACCTTTTCGTGTCAAGGGAACCGTGAAAGGCGTAAAAAACCTGTATATCGCCAGCCAATGGATCATGGCGCCGGGCGGGCTTCCGGTGGCGGTGACGGCAGGAAAGTTCGCCGTGTGGCGGATCGCCCGGAAAGACAAGTGTGAGAAGAAGTTCTAATCACTTGCGGCAAAAGCCGCTTCGTGAAGAACTTCTACGGCGCAAAGAAGCGCCTGCTCACACGGAAGAATCCGCTTTGCGGATTCTTCCAGACTTGCACCGATTGTTCTTAACAACAGTATTCATTCCATTGTATGTGTCGGCTGACCCGCATGGCGGAAAGTGCGAGGAACTCAAATTAGAGTTCCTCCCGGAATTCGAGGTTCAGTATATGCACCTTTCCCCTCGCATCATAGTCAAAATACACATCCACCAGACCCATATGGTCAAATTTCCCCCCTGGCCCCTCCAGGCCGTGGGTGGCGATCAGACAGTTCCTGCCATTGTATGTCCCGCTGCCTATTTCCCATACGCCCCATGCGGCAATTCCGCCAAATTCGTCGCCTTCCCTGTATCCGCCCTCCAGGATCTCGGCGTACTGTCTGGAGTCGCCGCCACTTTCCTGCTCTTCCCTGATACGGTTCTCATAGTATTCCTTAAAGTCATATACGATCTCCTGATCCGTCCCCTCACAGGTGATCACAAGGGTGTTTTCCTCCTTTCCATACCGACTGGCAATGGGAAACCCGTTGTCAAGCATGTCTTCCCCATGGATCATCTCCAATAATTCCCAACTGCCGCCCGTCTGCTTTAACACCGCGTATTCCACCAGAGGCATGGAATTGACATGAGGCCAGAAGGTGAAAAATATCTCCTTTTTCCCATCCCCGTCCAGATCGATATACTCGGCCTTCCCGGGGGACATCCATAAAAGATCTTCATACTCATAGATCCGTTTTCCGTTAAAATAAAATTCCAGATGTCCGTCATAATCCGGATCCTCCTCCTGGAAGCTGATCACCACATACTCCTGCTCCCCGTTTCCATCCAGGTCTCCCATGTCATACCGGTGCGGGGCGTACATGTCCTCTTGTGGGACATCTCCCTCACCCGGCAACGGTTCCATGGACTGGCTGCCATCCTCTCCCGGCACTGGTTCCATGGACTGGCTGCCATCCTCTCCCGACAACGGTTCCATGGACTGGCTGCCATCCTCTTCCGGCGCCGATTCCATGGACAGGCCGCCGTTATCGGCTTCCTTTGCAGAAGCAACTCGCACTTCCACATTCCCTACAGATACATATACATCCATACTTTCCTCTGTGGGGTTCTGTATATTCACGCCTATTTTGAACCATGCACCCCTTTCCACATCCATTTCCACAGGCATTCCCGGTGTAATATAGACAGCCTGGTCATAGGCGTTTTCCTCCCCGGCCTCTACCGGCAGCAGCCTGATCTCCGTATCTCCAAGTCCTTGTCCTGCATAGAATGTAACCGTACTGCCCTTGGGGCTGATTTCTTCATCTGAATAGCAGAAGGGTTCCGTACTCCCCGCAGGGATTGTAATCCTGATCTGATACTCCCTTGTGGGATTCGTCAAAAAGCAAACCGCCAGTATTACGACTACTGCCGCCGCTGCCATCATGACCCATAAGGTCGGTTTTTTATCATCCAATACGGATTTTACCCTCTCCCTGACCCCCACCTCCCCGAACGCCAGCGGACACACCATGACCAGGCTTCTCTGTCCCGCACAGGACAGCAGCACCCTGGAATACTCTTTTTTCTCATGGAATGCCATGCCCCTGGCTGCTTTCTCATCACATGCAAGTTCAATGTCCTTACAGAACAGGGAATATGCCATCCAGCAAAGAGGATTAAACCAATGGATACACAATAGGAAATAACCCAGCGCTTTCCACCAATGGTCTTTTCTTTTCAGATGTGCAGTCTCATGTGCAAGGATATAGTCCATCTCTCTCTCACTCAGTGCAGAAGAAAGATAAATCCTTGGTCTGACAATCCCCAAAATAAACGGCGATCCTACCGCATCACAAATGTAAATATGATCCCTGACGCATACCCCTTCCCTTACAAGCCTGTGCAGCTTTACAGCACTGCCCATTGCGCATATGATCAACAGGATCATGCCACAGCACCAGACAAGACCGGCTGCACATGTGACTGTCTGCAAGGGAGCCGCACTGTCCGGTTCCTCATATGCAAAGGTTTCTGTCAGCATCGGGGTTATCGTATTTTCCACAATTGCCAGGCGGCTGTCTATGGACGGTATGTAATTCTGCACCTCCCCTTCCACGACTGTGCTGGATTTTATGGGTTCTGTACTTGGCAATATGCTGAACGGACTTTCAACGGAAAACGGGCAAACCAGCCTGACCGCTACCACTCCCCACAACAGGCAATTCACCCATTTGGGAATTTTTCTAAACAACAGCCTTACACACATGACTGCCAGTATCAACCATCCGGCAGTAATGCTCATATTTAATAATTTCAGGAAAATATTGCCCATATCCTTCACTCCTCCGCCCTGTCAATCATCCTGCGGATTGCCTCCGCTTCCTCCGCTGTAATCCTGGATCCCTGCATGAATGCAGCAATAAATGCCGGAAGCGAACCGGAAAAAGTATCGTCCACATATTGTCTGCTCTGCCGGGAATAAAATTCCTCCCTGGAAATCACTGCGGTCACCACTCCATTGTCATTGCGGAACAGGCCTTTGTCTATTAATCTCCGCAATACATTGTGCGCCGTGGTCCTCTTCCAGTTAAATTCCACTGCTGTCATCTTGACCAGTTCGGACGAGGTAACCGGCTCATGCTCCCAGATCATATCCGCATACCTCGCCTCGATGACACCCAATTGTATTTCCGCCATATCCTCTCTCCTCCCGTCCTGTAAGCAAAGCCTCCCCAGTCAATACCCCCACAGGGATCTTACGGTTCAACCACAGAGACCACATGGTGTGGTCTTTCTGTTAGACTACACCATATGGTCTCCACTGTCAATATGCATTCAAATAAATTTTCCCACCTATGCGGTTGCAATTCAATGACCTGTCTGCATGCCATTTATGGCAATGCAGACGGGGCGTTGGATTAGCAACCGCACAGATGGAAATTTATTCATGCGGGCAAACATTGCTCGTTAAGCAAAACATCAAAAATTCCGCAGCAAATGTAGGTCAACCCTGTGTGAGATCCTTCTTCCATGAGCCAATCTGCACTTTCTTCCCGCAGAAAGCAAATCCATACATCCGGATGCGACTGGCCGGTATCCCCCTGGCCACCAGGGACGCCTTATAATTGCGCTCCACAATCTGCCGAAGCGCAGCCTCCACTGTATCCGAAAGTTCCTTCTCTCCATCCTCCTGAACCTTAAATTCTATAATAATGGCATCCTCCCTGACGCCATTATTGTCCAATATCCTTGGCTCCAGCATCACGTCATAGCGTCCAAACGAGCTTGCTCGTTTTAGCCGCATTTCCCGGTTGGAAGTGACCTCATACCTGTCAGCCAACTCCACCATCATCCCCAGCACAAAGCCATGGTAAAAACGTTCCGGTTCTTCCTCCGAGGGCTGCTTCCCTGTATCAAAATAGCTGAACGTTCCCATCGCCACTTTGTTCATATATGCATTCATACCTTTTACATCATCCTTCATCAACGCCTGGAGAAACGCATTATTTACCCCGCGGTATCTGCCAAACCACCCCTCAATAATCCGCTCAAACATGGCCTGGACCTCCAGGTTAGTCAGCTTCAGTTCATATTCCGCCTTCCGGCGCACTTCATTGTATTCATACCGAACGACTTTCAGATACCCGCCTGCAAGCAGCAGACTCCATATCGCATCATCCTCCTGCCCCAGATTACTGAATACGATCTGCTCGTCAAGGATGGTGCGGAAAGTCTCCCCTCGCAGCAGCCCCTCCATGGTATTTTTGATCTCCGGACTTCCCTCCTGAACCAGCTTCCCTACCAGACCATTGCTGCTGGTGTTCGCCCAATAGGTGCCCACTTGTTTTTTATCCAGGAAATTGATGATGGACCAGGGATTGTAGATATCCGTCCTGTTTCCAAAGATAAAGCCGTCATACCATTCCTTCACCTGCTGTTTCCGGTCAGCCATCCCATACTCCTCCAGGGCCGAAAACACTTCCTCCTCCGTAAACCCGAAGCAGTCCGCGTATTTATCAGAGGTTGCCGTTATCACTTCCAGGTTATTCAGATCCGAGAAGATCGATTCCTTGCTTACTCTTGTGATGCCGGTCATGACGGCACATTCCAGATATGGATTTGTTTTAAATGTGGAGTTAAACAGATTTCTGATAAATGACACGATCTCCTGCCAATATCCATTGACATACGCCTCCTGCATGGGGGTGTCATATTCATCCAAAAGGATGATCACTTTCTTACCGTAATAACGGGACAGGTAACAGGAAAGCTGGTTGAGCGCAAGGGTAGCGTCCACATCCTCCATGTCAATAGTTTTCCTGAGAAAGCTTTCCTTTTCCGCCTCCTGCAGTCCCCCCTCTTCCAGGAGGAAAGCGCGTTTCATAAATTCGTCGGCGATCAACTGGCATAACTTTCTCCGGGCGGAATAATAATCCGTATCCTTCACATTGGCAAAACTCAGGAACACTACCGGATATGTCCCCTGCAGTTCGCGGTACTTTTCTTCCTCCCATATGGAAAGCCCCTCAAACAGCTCCCCCGTCCGGCATAATCCACGGAAAAGAACTTCTCCAGCATGCTCATATTCAGGGTCTTGCCAAAGCGCCTGGGCCGTGTGATCAGGGTCACGCTGTCCCTGTTTTCCCACCACTCCCGTATGAACCTGGTCTTGTCTATATAGAAGATATCTTTTTGCCGCACCGTCTCAAAATCCTGATGCCCGATCCCTACTTTCTGCCTCATATACGCCCTCTCCTTCACCAAACTGTTTCCTGCATGACCCTGCCGGTAATTCTGCAACAATTACCTTGATTACAGTATAACCGCTGCTTTCTCGAAAAGCAATGATTTAATGACGCAAAATCATAAATCAAATATGCTCATCTGCTGGAACTCTTCCTTTACGGATTGCCTTTCCACACTACCTTTTCTACTGTCAGTATTTTGTGTTTTGATCCCGCTCCCGGCGGCGTTTGGCTTAGTACTGTAGTCTTCCTGAACTATATTTCCCTTTTTCGTTGCCAGCGGCATGGATGTGCACAATTTCCCGATCAGATCTTCCGCCTTTTTTGTGACCCTGCTTCCACTGCCACGGAGCATTTCTTTATATTCCGCCACAATCTCTTCTTTTCCGAGTATTCCGGACGCAGCCATGATTGGAATCTGTTCTGCCAGACTCATGGATGTGAGCCAGTCTATGTTCAAATTAAACCTGACATACTCGATCCAGTTCTTTAAAGCCTCCGGTAATTCTTTCAATTTGCCGGAGTAAAGCTCCCCGAAATCCGGATAGTCAAAGGCTGCATTTTCCGGCTTCAGCCGCTCTGCCAGGATCTTCTGCGTCATTTCCCTGTCATAGCAGCTCATATATTCCGTATCCTGATAGTGGTCGCTATAGTATGCGCCAAAATAACTAAGTCTGCTGTACACCAGGAAATCAAAATCATCACGGGCAATCTTTCTTTTCAAAAACTTCGTGACATCCGCATATAAGCACTGCATCTCCATGACACCGCACTGCCTGAGAAAAACCTCTGCCGCCTCCGCGATCTTATCCTTTTTTCCGGCAGTTTTCAGTTTGGGAAGATAGATTTCCTTTATTGGTCCGGGCACTGAGATCTCATACTCCCCCTCCTCCGGAAACCTGCAGAATCCAAACGCATACAGCATTGCAAGCGTACATCTCTCACTGGCATCAATCCATTCCTGCCGCAGCAGCTCCGCAAGCTTTTCCCTCATTTCCTTTGTCATGAACGTAAGCATCCGATCCGGATTTTCCAGAAGGATTCTTTCCATTCCCTGACGCATGAAAGCAGGCGATTCCTTTGAAACCCCACTCTTTATCCCGGTCAATGCAGCATACTCATCCCTGATCAGGTCGTCCTCAATAGAGGACAGAATATCGCTTATCCGGACACTGTCCGAAATCTCCACCTGCCACTCCTCCATATCCTCCTCATAATCCGGATATTGTTCCGGTGCAGCATTCACCGCCTTTATCACTTCCGGCTCTTCCACCATGCCGTCCCTGATCTCCAGGACTTTAATGTCAAACCACCAGCTATCGCCGAAGTCAAACAGATAAGTGAAGTTCTGCCCCCTGCGCAATTCCAGATCCCCTAATCTCGTCTCCTCCACAGGCAGTCTCCCTTCCGGACTCATTGCATCCGACATCGTATAACTTCTTTTCATCATTCCGCTGCCAACAGTAAATTCGAAGAGATGGTCATCATCAAATGCAACAGCTTTCTGTATCATCCTGTGTAAATCATACAGGGAGTCATACAGATTCATCCTGATGACGCGGATACAATCGCTGTATCTCACCGAAACCTCCAAGTCTATGGTTTTTCCATGGTTCTGTATGCCAGGTTTCTCAAACATTTTCAGCAGACAGCCTGACTGATTCTCCGGCGCCAGCTTTTCCATAAAAGCTTCGTAATAGTACTTTACAATGTGATCCGTGTCCTCAGAATCCTGTCCGGTTGTATCCTCATCCTCCGCTATGTCTGTATTTTCATATAGATCCGACACCATTTCCAATAACGGCAGCGCCTCTATCTCCCACTCATATTCCCTGGCCTGCGTCCCACTGTCCGGCTTTTCCCATATCTTAATCAGGTTCAGTCCCTCCAGATAAGGCAGGACATAAGCCAGGTCATAAAAGCTGCGGATTCCACTGCCCCTTGACAGTCGGCACTTAACACCTGCAGGAGGTTTTTCCCCGGCAACCCATTCCATAAAACCGTCCACATGCATTTCCCACACGTCCGCCACCCTGACGCTATACCACGGGTTCTCTCTCCCGGCAAACCTTCCGTCAAACAGAACCACTGACAATAGCAGCACATACTGCTCCCATACGGACGCTTCCCAAAAGTACTGGAAGTTTCTCCCCCTCTGCAGCGCAGTGCCGTCCGGACTGACCTCCAGGATCTTATATTTGACAGAAACATAAAAACACAGATTGATAACAGGATATTGACCCTGGAAATAACTGGGCTTCTCATATTTTTCGCTTATATGCATAAGCGCGTTTATCGCAAAGCAATCCTTCTTACCGATATTTCCGGTTTTTTACTCGTTTTCACTTTATTTTCAACAATATAACCACAAAATACTGCAAAATCCTGACAGACTGCCGCCTCCTTTTCCAGTTCCCCTAAATCATATTTGTTTTTCCTGAATTTGTTTTGCATCCGTATTCCCTCTGTTTTGTCTTTTCATTATCAATGCATCGGCTTTTACTGATGGTACTGCCAGCCTGAAATTATTTTACTTCTTTATGTGGCTGATTGTAAACTGCTATTTTGACCAGCACCGGATCAGCCTTTCGAAGCCGGTTTCCCGTCATGATCCATTTTCATCCAGATAAAGCCGGATACGGTTTTGTATGACGCTTATCGATAAAGAAAGCATGTAACAATTTGCCCAGGCTGAACTGTTATGAAAACAGAAGGAATTTTCCACCCGCATCTTATTGACGTAATTTTTTTATTTTGGTAGCATTAAGCAGACAGCAGATCTGACAGGAAACATTGAAAATAAGACTGAGGAGGCATAACATGAACAGGACATGGTGGAAGGAAGCGGTTGTGTATCAGATTTATCCCCGCAGCTTCATGGACAGCAACGGGGACGGGATCGGCGATTTACAGGGTATCATCGGCAGGCTGGACTACTTGAAATATCTGGGGATCGATGTGATCTGGCTCTCGCCGGTATATAAATCGCCCAACGATGACAACGGATACGATATCAGCGATTACCAGGATATCATGGACGAATTCGGGACGATGGAGGACTTCGATGAACTGCTTGCTGCCGCCCATGGACGCGGGATTAAAATTGTCATGGACCTGGTGGTGAACCACACCTCGGATGAGCACAGATGGTTTGTGGAAAGTCGGAAATCCAGGAACAATCCTTACCGCGACTATTACATCTGGCGGGACGGACAAGACGCGCAGACGCCACCCAATAACTGGGGCTCCTGCTTTGGCGGATCCGCCTGGCAGTATGACGAGGCAACCGGTATGTATTATCTGCACCTGTTTTCAAAAAAACAGCCCGACCTGAACTGGGATAACGAAAAAGTCCGCCAGGAAGTGTTCGACATGATGACCTGGTGGTGTGAAAAGGGCGTGGACGGTTTCCGCATGGATGTGATCAGCATGATTTCCAAGACAAAGGAGATGCCGGACGGGGAGACACACGGCATGTACGGCGACTTCGGCCCCTATTGTGTGCATGGCCCCAATGTCCACAAATATCTGCGGGAAATGAACGAAAAAGTACTGTCCAGGTATGATCTCATGACGGTGGGCGAGACCAGCGGCGTGACCACGGAACTGGCGAAGCAGTATGCCGGGGAAAACGCCCATGAACTGAACATGGTATTTCAGTTTGAGCATGTGGAGGGGGACGGCAAATACGGAAAGTGGACGGATGAAAAAATCTCCCTTACCACCTTGAAAAAGACCCTGTCCCGCTGGCAGACCGAACTTTACGGCAAAGCGTGGAACAGCCTGTTCTGGGACAACCACGACCAGCCCCGGGCAGTCTCCCGCTTTGGCGACGACCGCCCCCAATACCGGGAGATATCCGCCAAGATGCTTGCCACCTGTCTGCATATGCTGCAGGGGACGCCCTACATCTATCAGGGCGAGGAACTGGGGATGACAAACTATCCTTTCCAGAGTCCGGCAGATTTCCGCGATATCGAGAGTATCAACGCCTACCGGGAATGGTGCAGTGAGGGTCAGATCTCCCATGAAGTGTTCTGGCCCTGCATCACCTTCAAAAGCCGGGACAACGCAAGGACACCGGTGCAGTGGGACGATTCGCCCCAGGCAGGCTTTACCTCGGGAACTCCCTGGATGGCAGTCAACCCCAATTACAAGGAGATCAATGCTAAGGCGGAGACGTCGGATCCCGATTCCGTGTTCCATTATTACAGGAAACTGATTGCCCTGCGGAAGGAATATCCTGTGATCGTTTACGGGAAATATGAGGAACTGCTGGCGGACAGCGAAGAACTTTTCGTCTATACCAGGACGCTGGATGGCGAGAAGCTTCTGGTGGTATGCAGCTTCTGCGACCATGAGACCACCTTTACCATTCCCGGGGAATTTGCAGGGGCATCCTGCCTGATCTCCAATGAGGAAAACGTGTACCACAGGGCGGATGTGACACTCAGACCGTTTGAGGCTTTTGTGCTGAGGAAATCATGACCCTGCCGCATGCCGCAGAAACAGGTAATTGCGAAACCCTTATTGAACAAAGGCGTCTCCCTAATTCGGGCTTTCGCAATTGCCTATGTGCAGAAAACTTGAAAGAGAATCACAGTCTCAGCTCTGTAAAGTCAATCCACAGTTCGTCATAAATATTGACCTTTATTTTATCCCTGAGGGTGTAGGCTGTGGTTCTGAATTTATCCTCTTCCAGGAAATAAACATACACGGACTGATCTATGGGGTTTACGATCCAGTACTCTCTTACCCCGGCGTCCATGTAAAGGTTCAGCTTGCGTACATAGTCATGGCTGGAAGTGCTTGGGGAAATAATCTCCACGATCCAGTCCGGCGCCCCGGTGCAGCCCCGGTCAGTCAGCTTATTGGGGTCACAGATTACAGTAATATCCGGCTCTACCACGGTCTTATCATCGTGCTCAAAAAGTTTGACGGCAAAGGGAGCCGGGTAAACCTTGCAGGAGCCGTTCCCGGAATTGATATGATTCAATATGGTATTGAACAGAAATCCAAGTATTTCCTGATGTATCCTGCCGGGAACCGCCATGTAATAGATTTGGCCGTCTATCAATTCGGCTCTGACGTTCTCCGGCAGATTGTAGTAATCCTCTTCTGTATAAGTGTTTTTGTGGGCTAATGCTTCAGACACAGGTATGCTCCTTTCTATTGATATCCTAATTATAACAGATCGCTGATTTTTTGGAACCTATTTTTACAGATCCATGCATCGGCTCCGACAGAACGAAAGAGCCAAAAGATTGAAGCTTCTATCCGCAAGTGGTATACTCAGAACGGCTTCATAAAAATCAGGAGGATTTGTTATGGAAAGAAGAAAAAAAATTAACGACAATATAGTCAATTGGATCGTACATAAAGTAAATACAGAATACGCCGATGATGTCAGCCTTGTGCTGATATACGGCTCCTACGTCAACGGCACCGCCCACAGCAAATCGGACGTGGACTGCTATTTTATTCCCAGATCGGAGCGTGGATACCATCTGGCAGTTGATTTTATCATAGACGGTGTGGGATATGATATATTTCCGATGTCCTGGGAAAGGGTGGAAAAAATTGCCGATCTGCACGACAGTCTGGCGCCGCTGGTTGGCGATGCCAACATCATTTATTCCAACAGCGCGGACGATGTGGAACGGTTTAAATCCATGCAGACAAGGTTGAAAAACAACCTAGAAAATGACGAATACGTGGGACAAACCGCCAAAAAACGATGTGAAAGGGCGGGCAGGCTCTGTGCCATGCTGAACCAGAGCCACAATGCATCGGAGGTTCGCAAGACAGCAGGATTGCTGCTCATGGCACTTGCCGATGCAGTGGCTGTATCCCATCACGATTATTTTCACTTCGGCCTGAAGAAACAGTTTGAGGATCTGCAGAACCACATTCCAAACGTTCCCCCCAACATTGTGGAGGGGTATCGAAATGTAGTGAAGGCAGGCGCGATTGAAGATGTGAAAAAATATGCCATGGCACTGTTTAAAGATACATGCGCATACCTGGATGTAACCGTTCCCCTGCAGGAGATATCCGAACATCAAACCCATTCAGCCAATAAAGTAAATGCCCCATGGCTTGCATCACTATATGAGGAAATCAGTTCCACATTCCAGAAAATATACGTGTGCTGCGAAACAGGAAATTATATACTTGCTTTTCTTTCCGCAGTATGCCTTCAAAGAGAATTGGATGATGCAAAAGAAGCAGGATGCCCCGGTTACGAGCTGCTAAACGACTTCAATTATAGGGAACTTCACAAGCTGTACCAAACGGTCCAAAAAGCAGAGAGCGATTTCGTACAATTGATCAGAGATCATGGCGGACATATCAGGCAGTATGACAGCTTTGAGCAGTTTCAATCCGCGAAGCTGTAAGGCAGGTAGCCAATTTGCCTGGATCATTCATCAATGGCAAATATCACACCAGACTGGTCAGAGCAACAATAGCTGAAGCAACAAAAAGGGTTTTAAAAAATCTATAATCTGGTATAATTAAAATATCACTAAAAAACTGGTATAAAAATATTTCCCGGATCCTGACATTTGGGAAAGCGATTTTAAGACAAGAAAGGGGTAACGCCCATGTCAACTTTAGAAAAAACCATTGTCTTACTTCGGGAAATGCCGGAACAATCGCTCGAATCCTTATATGATTTCATTCGTTCGATATGGATTCATCAAGACATAAAAGCCGAACCTATGGAAAACTCCGTTAATATTTCTGAAAGTATGGAGGGATTCCGTGTGTTACAATCCTTTGCAGGTACGCTACCCGCCGATTTCGACTATAAAAAAGAACTGGAGGAAATGAGGGAGGAAAAATTACTCTGCTGAAGACCGCAGACATTTAATTCTCGGAATTTTAAAATTCCTCCAGGTGGCAAATGTCTGTCATGAAAATGTGCGACATGCCTTAGAAAGAAATGATTTCCCTGATTTTGAGGATTGCTTGCAAGATGAATGCGCGACACAAAACCATGCATACTATATCATCACCCGAAATACCGATGATTTTTCAAACTCAAATATACCTGCAATTACACCATCGGATTTTTTGAAACAGCACCGCTTTTAACAGGCAGAAAACAGCTTTGCTGGTTCCGAGTCAACCGCTCCTCCAACCACTTAAGCTGTTCCCTGTCCTATATATCCATTTTGTTTTGACTTCTTTTACCGCTTCTGTTCCAGTATATGGCGACTGCAAGCATGCCCACTGGGCTCGTCGCTTGCGGGAGTCACTCCGCACTCTCAATGGACTCCACAATATTCATCTTCCCTATGGAACGCAGGGGAACCGCCGTGGCCAGCAGGCACGCCGCCACGGAGATCGCCGCAGCCTGCCCCATGGCTGCAAGGGGAATTGCCACAAGATGCAGGCCATCCGTCTCCGCCGCCCGGATGAACAGGACGCAAGTGTACCCCAGCGCAGCGCCGATCAGGGAGGCATAAATGCCATAGTACGCGCCCTCCCAGAGAAAGGTCCGGTACAGGCTCCTCCTGCTCATTCCCATGGCCCTCTGCATACCGATCTCCGTCACGCGGGTATGAATATTGCTGTATACCGTGTTGATGATGTTCAATATGCCGATAATTCCGACAAACAGGATCAGCACAAGGCACAGCATCTTGATCTGTTCAAAGCTTTCCTCCATCTGGGCGTCCGACTGACGGTAAGAAATCCAGTGGGTTCCCGGGACCTCTTCGCACCACTCCGTCATCCAGTCTTCAAAGACCTCCGGATCCGCATTCTCCTTTAACTCAGGGTAAATTTCGTCATACCGGTCATGCCCCAGCAGGGCACGGTAAACCGGATCGCTGACTATGACCTGCACCCCGTTCACAAAGCCCTCATTGTTCACAGTGACAGGGGAATCCAATACTCCCGCCACGCGCATACGGAAATCCCCCATGGTGATCACATCACCCACACAAAGTTCCGTAAATTCCACTTCCATATCACCGTAGGAATACGTGATGGGATTTTTCACAAAGCATGCCGCTCCCTCCAGAAAATCCTGTCTGTCCTGCCCGCCCAGATCCGGGAACCAGGAGAAAGCCCTCTCCTCATTCACACTGGCAAGCTGCAGTGTCTCATGGGACTGTACGGTCAGATTCGTGTCAAAGGGCGGCGTTTCCTCCGCAATATAAGGGTTGTACACGGCCAGCCTTGACGTGGAAAGGCTTTCCACCAGTTCGCTTGCCCGCATTTCCTCCACCGCTCCGGCGCTGATGCCCATGGTTTCGTTTGTGACGGCATAATCCCCCAGGTGCATATCCTTTACCTCACTGCTGGTATCCAGAAGCGCCGTGAAACTCTGCAATGCAATGTAGACCGTAATGCTCATGACCAGGGAAAGGACGGTGATCGCCGTTCTGCCGCCTCCCCGTTTCAGGTTGAGCCTTGCGTAATAGGCTTCAAAGTGCCGGATCTTTTTCTGCTTCCTGACCCGCCTCTTGATCTTCACCGCCGTCCCCGCCATGGCCACCGTGGGCGACACACGGGAAGCGTACCGCGCCGCCGGAAAGGCCGCCGCCATGGCAAACAGCAGCGTGACGGCCACGCTGGCCAGCAGGAAAAGGGGATTTCCCGTTTGAGTGGCGTAAATGGCTCCCCGCAGTTCCTCCGCGCTGTCCGCCAGGAACAGATCCGGATTAAACATGCCAGTGGCGGCAGTCAGAATCCCCTTTGCCGAGAGCGCCCCTAGCAGCAGACCCACAGGAAGCCCCATGCCGCAGAGGATCGCAAGCTGCAGGGAAACCAGTCGGTAGATCTGTCCCCTCTCTCCTCCCATGGCGCGAAGCGTCCCGTACTCCCTGATCCGCTTTGTGATGGATATTTTCAGGATATTATAGATCACCAGCCCCGCCGCTGCCAGCACCAACACTCCCACCAGGACACAGGCAAGCATCATGAAGGGAAACCCTATATTCCTCTCCATACTGTCCGCCTCGTCATAGGAGATGCCCAGGGCATCCAGAAGCACCCAGTTATACTGGACATAACGATCCTCCACACCCAGTCCGGCGGCCAGTTCATGGACGATCTCCTGGAACTCCGCCTTGCTGTGGGTCTTAAAATCGGTGGAATAGAGCTGATACTGCTCCGGCAGCAGCCTGGCGGCCGCGCCGCTGCCCACGATCCCGTCCACCGTCCCGGTGGCATAGCCCACGTAATTGCTTTCCAATATGGCAGTCAGCCGGAAATCCGCCCTATACTCATACGCGGGGAAACAGCCCGCCATGGTGTTGATGGAGAGATCCAGGGAGACCATATCCCCCACGGATACCTCCCATCCCAGATATTGCAGCGCATCCTCCGGAAATGCAATCTCGTCCTCCCTCTCCGGCAGACGCCCTTCCTTCACCCTGCCCAGACTGGGGTACATGGCAAGGGCGTTATCATGATATTCCCGCAGGAACAGGGTCAGTCCGCTGCTGCCCAGTTCCAGACTCCCGACAGTCAAGATGTCCCCCACGTCATACAGACGCCCGTCCTCATGCAGCCTCCGCGCCTGTTCCTCCGTCAGCTGGTGAAAGGTGGCGTAACGGTTGCCGTTCAATCCCGCCGCCTGCTCCTCACGCATGGACTGCAAAATCCCTATGGACTGACCCACCGCAGTGGTCATGATGGTGGACATAATTACCGCAATCAAAATGAGCACAGCCGTCACCCGCTGTACCTTTAATTCTTTCCATGCAAGACTCAAATATGTTTTCATACTAACTCCCATCTGCCCGCTTTGGCGGGCACTCAAATCAGGATCGTGAAATGATCTTTTTCACGTTAACTCCCATCTGCCCGCTTTGGCGGGCACTCAAATCAGGATCGTGAAATGATCTTTTTCACGTTAACCTCCATGTCGCGGCCCTGCCGCGACTCAAATCTGGATGAAGAATACCGCATTTCAGGCATTCTTCGGTGTGAAGTTTTAGAAGTTCTTGGCGAAGCAGCCTATGCTGCGAGCCTTAGAACTTCTCTTCACACTAACCTCCCGTGATTCCGCTCTACAGAATTTTTCCATCCACAATGGTGAAGCGCCTGGGCGCCATTTCCGCGATCCGGGGATCGTGGGTGATGACCACAAGTGTCTTGTTCATTTTCTCCCGGATCTCGCACAGCATTTTCATCACCTCGCCGCCGCTTTTGCTGTCCAGGTTCCCGGTGGGCTCATCGGCGAAAATAATGTCCGGCTTCGCGATCAGGGCACGGGCGATGGCCACCCGCTGCTGCTGGCCGCCGGAAAGTTCATGGGGCAGATGGTTCAGCCGGGCATCCAGCCCCAGCAGCTGTGTCAATTCGCCCAGATATTTTTCATCCGGCTGCTGCCTGTCAAGCAGAAGGGGCATTATGATGTTCTCTCTCGCAGTAAGCACCGGCAACAGATTAAACTGTTGGAATATGAAACCGATCTTCCTGCGGCGGAAAGCAGACATTTCCTGATCGCTGCCCTTGTGGATGTCCCTGGTCCCGTACAACACCTGGCCGGAGGTGGGCGCGTCCAGTCCGCTTATGATATGGAGCAGGGTGCTCTTACCGCTGCCGGAGGGACCCATGATGGAAAGGAAATCTCCCCCATTTATGGTCATATCCGCATGATCCAGCGCCACGACCCTATTGTCCCCGCTTCCGTAGATCTTCGAGATACCGTTTACCTTAATATCCATAAAAATACTCTCCTTATCCTTTTGATAAGAAGAGTATATAATCCAAATCTCAAATTTTCCTCAAGTTCACCTCTTTGGGACAGCACAAATTTCACACTATGCCGCCGATCAGGACTTTTTTCCCGCAGAAAGCAAAACCATACTTCCGTATCCGTTCCCTGGGAATCCCCTTTGCCACCAGATTCTCCTGATAACCCTTTTCCTCTATCTGCCGCAGCGCCTCCCGCACCGTATCTCCCAGATCCTTTTCCTCCCCATCCTGCACCTTAAATTCAAATATAAATGCATCATAATCATAACCCGCCCCGGACAATACTTTCGGCTCCAGCATTACATCATATCGACCCAAACCGCTTTCGCGGTTGGAAGTGATGGTATACCGGTCTGCCAGTTCCACCATCAGCCCCAGCACAAAGCCATGATAATAATGCGAAGCTGACGCTTCGCATGGTTCCGGTTCCTCCCCGGAGGGATTTCTGCCCGTGTCAAAATAACTGAATGTCTGCAATGCAATCTTATTCACATAAGCGTTCATGGCCTTTACGTCATCAGAAAGCAATGCCTGCAGAAACGCATTATTGATCCTGCCGCATCCTCCGTAAAGCCAAAACAGTCCGCGTATTTGTCGGATGTGGTGGTGATCACTTCGAGGTTATTCAGATCGGAGAAAACTGATTCCTTGCTCACTCGCGTGATCCCTGTCATAACAGCCCTTTCCAGATAAGGATTTGTCTTAAATGTGGAATTAAAAAGACTCCTGGTAAAAGAAACCATCTCTTCCCAATACCCGTTTACATAAGCCTCCTGCATGGGCGTGTCGTATTCATCCAGAAAAATAAGCACTTTCTTTTGATAATATCGAGACAGATATCCAGACAAGGCTTTCAGAGAAAAAGACGCCTCGCTGTCCTCCATTTCCACTGATATCTGCGCAAAGTTTCCCTTTTCACTTTCATTCAGCAGTCCTGTGTCCAGCAGGAAATCATTCCGGTTATAAAGTTCCTTGATAATACGGCATATTTTTCTTCTTGCCTGCCGGAACGAAGTCTCCTTCACATCCGCAAAGCTCAGGAAAATAACCGGATACGTTCCCTGAATCTCCCTATATTTTTCATCTTCCCATATGCCAAGCCCCTGGAACAAGTCCCCTCTGTCTCCGTAATCCACAGAAAAAAATTTCTCCAGCATACTCAGGTTCAGGGTCTTGCCAAAACGGCGCGGACGTGTGATCAGGGTCACTTCGTCACGGCTATCCCACCACTCCCGGATGAAAGCTGTTTTATCGATATAGAAATCATTATTCAGCCTGATGCTCTCAAAATCCTGACGCCCGACCCCTATGATTCTTGGCATAATCCGTTCCTCCTGCCCGATATGCTGTACGGTTCCAATGGTTCCTCTAATATTCAGTATATCCGCTTCCATTACCACAGTCAGCAACAGTGCCCCACATTAAAATGAATACGCAGTCTTTTTTTACATATAAATTCATCTCTTTCATTTTATGAATCAACTATTTGAATACTTTATCAACCTGTTGAACACAATTATTGGTGTATGATACCTAAGAAGGGGAATCACTCATGGTTGACTTTGGAAACATTTTAAAAACACAACGGCTAAAGAAAGATATGACACAGGCACAGCTTGCCCAAAAACTGGGAGTGACAAAATCCGTCATAAGTGCCTATGAAACAGGATTGCGGCTACCATCATATGATATCCTGATTCACATTGCAAAGCTATTTAATATCAGTACCGATTTTCTATTAGGCGTGGAAAATAAGCAGGATGTAGATCTCTCAGGCCTATCACAAGAAGAGATAGATGCACTCTTGAACCTGATTAGAGCCATGAAAAAAAATTAGACTGCGGTAATTACTTTATCATTTGTGAGCCATTCCCTACTTCAAGGCAGTTATTTTACCCCATATCACAATAAAGTCTCATCCTATATGCAGGAATAGTCTGGGATATTGTTTCTAAATCTGAAATTAGGTAACAATTCAGCCTCTATTGTACCGGGCGGCTTGGGTTTGTGGAGGAAGGGACGGCGCAGGGGAGACAG
>CAOKWI010000038.1 GCA_948473115.1 uncultured Lachnospiraceae bacterium
CCGTCGCAGAAAGTACCCCTGTCTCCCCTGCGCCGTCCCTTCCTCCACAAACCCAGGCCACCTGGCACGATCGGGGCTGAACTGTTACAATAATTTTAACAGGAAAATAAAAAAAGAATAGACTTATAATTCTTTTTGTGATAGACTAAATAATGTCTTACACCCCAAAAGCAGAAACGTGCGCCGTCGGGCGCACTATTATAAACCGAGAGACTTCTCCCAGTCTCTCGGTTTTTATTGAAAGTTATACTACATAACGAAGCAGCCAGTTGACACCAAATACGGTGTCACATATAATATAAGCGGAGGTATCCAAGATGTCAAAGTGGGATAAACTATTAACACGCATTTGTTCTTTATCAAAAGATATCCGTTTTGATGAGTTGCGCAAGGTGATGAACAGCTATGGATATGAAATGAGTGCTCCCGGAAGCGGTAGCAGTCACTACACTTTCAGGAAAAAAGGGTGTAGGCCGATTACAATACCAAAACATGAGCCGATCAAGAGGATTTATGTGGAGATGGTGAAGCAAATTGTGGAGAGCGAGGAGAGAAGCAATGAAAACATTGAATGATTACATGGGAATGCCTTATCATATGGAAATCGTAGAAGATAAAGAGGAGGGTGGCTTTGTGGTTTCCTATCCCGATCTTCCGGGATGCATCACCTGCGGGGAAACAATAGAAAACGCGGTGGCAAATGCGATGGATGCCAAAAAGGCATGGCTTAAAGCTGCCCTTGAAGACGGAATCGAAATCAATGAGCCGGATAATCTGGAAACTTATTCCGGTCAGTTTAAATTGCGAATTCCACGCAGCCTGCATCGGTCATTGGCTGAGCATTCCAAAAAGGAAGGCGTTAGCATGAACCAATATTGTGTATACCTTCTTTCCAAAAACGATGCTGCTTATTCAAAGTAAAAACATATTTCCTATAAACTGCGTTTTACTCACTGCAGGGTTCCCCATTGGCTTATAGGAAATTCGTCCTTGCAAACAGGCGGATTTCCTATAAGCCAGTTCACAAAGACACGCATTTTACATATTGCCTGTCGGATAATTGCGATACAACCCCATCAGAGATTCCAGGAACTTTAACACATACCCAAAACCGCCTGCCTGAACTCGTCTTCTGTGTCAACAAACTGATACGGCTCATATTCTCCATATGCGGACGGACGGCTGATTGTCACAAGCTGAATATCGTCATAGCCGACCTTTTGCAGCAATTCTCTTTTTAAATCTGCCAGATGCTGGCCGTGGGTAGTCTGTAGTGCAACACAGCCTGTTTCCTCAAATTTTTTTGCTATCAGATAACACATGTCCTAATACCTCCCTAAACTCCTTTTCTGTCCTGATTGTGCCGTCCTCATAGGCCATTCGCAAAGAGCATCCTATCCCGCTTGCGTAATTCCTTTTATACACGTATTTGTGAAGCCAGTTATTCATCTGTCTGTCATAATAAGTATTGTACTGCATCTCAATCGGATAATGAAAGTTGTCCAACTGAAAATAGGCATGCACACCCCGGTAACCGTCATCGTCAGATTTCCCATTTGACATGTTTGCAATACGAATGTTGGGATAAACACATAATGCCAATACCCCATCATAATCATCTCACAGGGTACGAAATCCCAGCATGTCATTAAAGGTTTTTCCTGCCTGACGATCCGGATAATATCTTGTGTATTTCAACCGTGCTGATTGTATGCTCTTGATACGGTAATCCACGGTCAAATCATGCAGGAAATCCAAGGCATCATACCACTCGTTGACTTTTTCCAGTTCTGCAAACAGTGCTTCTCTATCAAAATAATGTATATTACGCTTTAAATTTATTCCCAATTCTGAGCGATAGGATAGCTTTTCGAGTATTTCCAGCGACAGACCATCTTTTTTCAATATATCAGGCACGGCTAATCCTCCTACATCAAAATGCCTTTCTGCCCCTATTATGCCATTCCAGCAAAGTTTTGACAAGACCTACCTATGCAAAGAACCTGTTTTGGTTAACCTGTTTTTTCAACTGCAGGATCCTATGAGGGAAACGGCATCATCTCCGTCTGGATTGAAAACCGCTCCGACAGGGAATTGAATTTCCAGGCCCGACTGAAACTCATGCGCTGGTCCACCGGGGAAGAGATCCCTCCGCTCTCCGATGATATCCTATTCAGCGGCACACAATTCAAGGCTCATACCAGCGCCTATGATATGGAACTGTTGGAACAGCCCCTGACGGACGACCACTATTACCTTGTGCTGACCAACAACCATTTCGCTTTCGACCAGGATTTCTTCACCTATGAGACAGACGCCGTCCAAAACCCCCAGGATTATACTTTTATCCGGGGCAGGCTTATGGCCTTTGAACAGATGGAAGAATATAAAATCTACGAGGATGAACGGTATGTCTGCTACAATGTCAGCAGTCTGTTCTACTCCGACCTGCGTCAATATGTGGAAAGCATGGTCAGCCAGAGAAGCGATGTATACTTTGACGAACAGGTTTGGGAACGGGTGCAGAATATTTATACCTACTATAATGAAAATATCGGCAGCCTGCTCTGTTACAGGGATTCCGCCAATGTGTCCCGGATGCCTGACAGATCTGCTTCCGAAGAAAAAGCCCCAGATATTCCTGTGTCAGAACCATCTGCGCAGCAGGAACAGATACCTCCCGTCCGGATAGGCGTAACGGAACAGTGCTACGATAATCCGAGTAATCCTGTTTCCGGACAAGATTATCAGGTAGGGGAACCGAACTACGAATAAGCTTCATTCTTTTACACGGTCAAGTTCAGTCAAATGTTCACAGTTCATTGATGGTCTCCGTCACCATCATACTGCGGATTCACCTGAACAGCGTATACATCACTGCCATTGCAGCCAGAATAACAAAGATCAGTATTACCGCGAACATCCTGCGACCTGTCCCACACTCATGCCAATGTACGCATGACCCGTACTGGTTGACCCAAATAGTGACGCTCAGCACAGAGGACTTGTCAAAATATTAAACCTGTTCTCGCTTTATTTGCAGAAAGAAAAATGCTATAATTTCATTAAACCAAATACGAGGAGGAACATCTATGTCAACTTTGGAGAAAACGATCGGATTGTTGGAGACCATGCCTGACGATAAAATCGAAACCGTGTATGCGTTTGTACGGTTCATTGATTCTGACACCTATGAATCGCCGTCCGCACCTGCATCAACCAAAAGAGAAATGATACAATCCATGCTCGGAATCGCTCACGAATATGCAAATCCGGCATTAATAGAACAAGAGGAGGGGGCTTTTGAACGTGCTATTGCGGAAAAATATGCAGCTGATAGATACTAACGTGATTTTAAGATTCGTTTTGAATGACAATGCTGAAATGGCGAAACGTGCTGCGGAGGTCATTGAATCCGGTACATATACAAAACCGGAGATCATTGCAGAGGTTGTCTATGTGTTGAAAAGTGTCTATTCCACCCCGAAAGACAAGATCAAGTCTATCATCCACGGACTGTCAGACATTGTCCGGATTGATAACTCCGATTGTGTCATCCATACGATAGACCTGTTTTCCAGTACATCACTTGATTTTGTTGACTGCCTTCTGGTCGCTTACCACTCGTTGAACGGCGAAACTGTGTTCACCTTTGACAAAAAGCTGAATAAGCACTTGAATGTGGATGCCATGTAAACTATTGAAAATCGCATATTCTTATAGGGTATCCAGCGGCCGACTTCCTGCTAAAAAGGAAGCCGGCCGATTATTTTCAATGAAGAAGGAAATCATACAGGTGACACAGCATGAATTTCATGCGCCAGACCAAAAGATGAGACGTATTGGGGCACTCCGCCATACAGTCAGGCAATAGAAAGGGCATTCACAATGCGGATATCCTTCACGCTTGCGCCCACACCCAGGCTGCAGCCATCCGGCACGCCCTTTACCGAAATCTTTACCTGTCCTGTCTCACCCGGTTCCAGGTAGATTTTTCCAAATCCCACCAGTTCCTTCACCGGGTGAAGACCGCCGAGATTGCCCTTTGGCACGGACCGGTGCGATGTTGCCCCATCCTGTGTTCCCCTGGGATGCGGTTCCGTTTCATCCTGTCCTCTCCTGGAGCATTCTGCCGCCCTGTCCTGCACTGTGTTTTCCTGATTCTGCTCTCTGATACGATATACCTGTACTATCTCCCCTCCAGCATATTGACCCGTATTCGTCAGCCTGCATAATACGTAGCCACCGCCATCTGTCTTTTCGTATATGGCGTCCTCATACACAAATTCCGTATAGGAAAGTCCATGACCAAAACAGAACTGCGGCTCCACGCCAAAGGTCTCATTATAGCGGTACCCCACAAATACCCCCTCCCTGTAGGCCACGCTTTCCTGCCCTGCAAATTCCCCCACCACATGGGCGGAGCAGTCGGTATGCTTTTTGTAAAAGGTCTCCGGCAGCTTCCCTGAGGGATTGATCCTGCCAAAGAGCGCCTCCGCCAGGGCGGTTCCCCCTTCCATGCCGGCATAATAGCACCACATCACGGCTTTGGCGCTGTCGATCCACTCTCCCATCTCGACCGCGCTTCCGCCCACGAACACCAAAACCGTATCCGGCCGGATCGCCAGGAGTTCCTTGATCAGTATGTCCTGTCCATAGGGAAGCTTCATGCTGCTGCGGTCCAGTCCCTCGCTGTCATGGTCATGATTCAGTCCGCCTATGTACAGGACTGCGTCATATTCCTCCGCTCTCGCCGCTTCCACAGCCTCCCTGCGCAGGGCTTCTTCCCGTCTCAGTCCGGTCACATCGCAAAGCACATCCGCCTGGTATGATTCTGCCCTGTCCTGTCTTTCTGCGTCCTGGGCATGGCCGCCGCCGTTTTCCAGGCTCTTCTCCTGCCAGTTTATATCGCTTTCCGTCTCTCTCTGTTCGCTCTCATACCCTTTGACATAATCCACCCGGACATTCCCGCCCAGCAGCATCCGTATTCCCATAAGCGGGGAGAGTTCATAAAGCGCCTTGATCTCCGCGCTTCCGCCGCCGTTCGAGTGAATCCTGTCCGCATTTTCCCCTATCACCAACAGCTTTTTCATCCTTTGCGGATTCAGGGGCAGAAGCTTCTCCCCCTGCTCCCCCTCGTTTTTCAACAGGACAATGGACTCCCTTGCTGCCTCAAGGGCGGCCTGGCGGTGCTGGGGCAGATTGTACCCGCCGCTTTTCCGAACAGGCTCATCCTCTTCCCTGATCATATGCAGATGCATCATCAGCATCAGGATGCGGACGACCTTTTCGTCTATTTTCCCCTCCGGGATCTTCCCCTGTTCCACCGCCTCCCTGAGAGGCGCAGCCATAAAATATTCCTCAAAATTATCCGTGACGGACATCTCGATATCCAGTTCCGACAAGGCCGCCAGCGCCGTGTCATGGACGCCGCCCCAGTCGGAGACCACCACGCCGTCATAGCCCCATTCCTGACGTAAAATATTCCGGAGCAGGTACTGGCTCTGGCAGCAGTGCTCACCGTACAGTTTATTATAGGCTCCCATGACGGTGAGGCTCCCCCCTCTGGTCAGGCAGTCATGGAATGCAGGGAGGTAGATTTCCCGAAGCGCTTCCTCATCGATCTCCACCTCCACCCAGAGACGCTGCGTTTCCTGATTGTTAACTGCGAAATGCTTCACACAGGCCGCCACATCCCACTGCTGCACTCCCTGGATATAGGGAACTGCCATCTCCCCCGTCAGATAGGGATCCTCGCTGAAATACTCGAAATTCCTTCCACACAGGGGACTTCTCTTGATATTGATGCCGGGGGCAAGGATCACATCCTTCCCCCTGCCTCTCGCTTCCTCCCCCAGCACACTCCCCACGGCAAAGGCCAGATCCCGGTTCCACGTGGCCGCCAGGGCGCTGTTGCAGGGCAGATATGTCACAGAATCGTCGGAGCGGCCTATGGCTTTCCAGTGATCCAGTTCAAATTCCTGCCGTACCCCCATGGGGCCGTCCGACATTACCAGGGGCGGGATTTCCAGCCGTTCCACTCCCGCCGTAGAAAAAAGATGCGCGCCATGGATCATGCCGATTTTCTCTTCCAGGGTCAGCCGGGCTGCAAGCGCCTCCGCCCTGGTCCTGATTTCATTTTCTTTCATATATACTCAACCATACCTTTCCGCAGGCCGTTGCTTTCCTGCGCCCAAAGTCAACAACCCCAATGCCAGGCAAAATGTGTCCATGGACACATTTGCATCAAGCCTGCAACGCTGCAGCATCTTCCTTCTCCCGCATTCCTCCACGCAGGATACAAAGATGCCGCAGTCATTCAGGCCCTCGCAGTTTCCAGGGAAACCGAGCCCGGATCAATAGCCTGGTCAGACACACCTTCTGCTTACGCATCCGCCTTTTGCTCATTTGGCTACACCCTGCACGCAAACGCAGTGTCATCCTCCGAAAGCGTGATCACCGTATCCTGTCCCTGCACCTCCATGGAAGCGCCCTCTGTGGCAGAGACAATGCAATTGACCAGACGCACCCGGCAGCCCGCGCCGCCGACCACATGGCCGCTGATCCTGTCCTCCGCCTTTTCCAACCGGATCTCCGCCATCTTCTCAGCTCCCTGGTACACTACGGTCTCCGCCTTCGTCCCAAGGGCGAACACTTTAAATTCCATATTTCCCTTAAAATCATAGTCCGCATTTTCAAAAACAATGCCAGCGGCGATCACGCTGTTCTCCCGCACCCAAAGGGGCACGGACAGATAATCGTGGTATTCCTCCCTCCATGCCCCGCCCCGGGCTGTCTCCCCGGTCAGGTAATTTACCCATGTCCCTTCGGGAAGATAATAGCGGGCCATGCCTTCCTCGTTGAAAATCGGCGCTGCCAGCAGGCTGTTCCCCTGCATGTACTGCTTATCCAGGTAACGGCAATTATAATCCTCCTCAAATTCCAACGCCATGCTGCGCATCATGGGAATCCCCGTCCTGGAGGTGATTACCGCACAGCTGTAGAGATAGGGCATCAGTTCCAGCTTCAGCCTGGTGAAAAACCGCAGCACATCCACCGCTTCCTCGTCATAGACCCAGGGCACCCGGTAGGAATGGCTTCCATGCAGCCTGCTGTGGGTGGACAGCAGGCCGAATGCCGCCCATCTCTTATATACATCCGGCGTGGAGGTGTTCTCAAAGCCGCCGATATCATGACTCCAGAACCCAAAGCCGCTGCTGGTCAGGGACAAGCCGCCCCGCAGGCTTTCCTCCATGGATTCATAATCCGACCAGCAGTCACCCCCCCAGTGCACGGGAAATTTCTGGCCCCCCGCCGTGGCGGAACGGGCGAACAGTACCGCCTCCTGTTTTCCCCGCTTTTTTTCCAACACTTCAAAGACCGTTTTATTGTACAGATAGGTATAGAAATTGTGCATTTTCAAGGGATCCGCGCCATTGTAATATACCGCGTCCGTGGGAATCCGTTCGCCGAAATCGGTCTTAAAACAGTCCACCCCCATGTCAAGCAGCTTCTCCAGCTTCTCCTGATACCATCTGCATGCCTCGGGATTGGTGAAATCCACAATGGCCAGTCCCGGCTGCCACATATCCCACTGCCAGACGTCGCCGTTTTCCCGTTTCAGGAAATATCCCTTTTCCATGCCCTCGTCAAACAGCGCCGACTCCTGTCCGATATAGGAATTGATCCAGACACAGATCCGGATACCCTTTGCCTTAATCCGTTTCAGCATTCCCTCCGGATCGGGGAACACCCTCTCATCCCATAAAAAGTCCGTCCAGTGGAACTCTTTCATCCAGCAGCAATCAAAATGGAACACAGAAAGGGGAATCCCGCGATCCCGCATCCCGTCGATAAAGCCCATGACAGTGTCCTCGTCATAATTCGTGGTAAAGGAGGTGGAGAGCCACAGACCGAAGGTCCACTGGGCAGGCAGGGCAGGCTTGCCTGTCAGATCCGTATAACGCTCCAGCACTTCCTTCATGGTCGGCCCATCAATCAGGAAATAGTCCAGGCTCTCCCCCTTTACGGAAAATCCCACCTTGCTGACCTGCTCCGTGGCCACCTCGAACTCCACCTTCTCCGGGTGGTTCACAAACACGCCGTACCCCCGGTTGGAGAGGTAAAAGGGAATATTCTTGTAGGACTGTTCCGTGCTGGTTCCCCCGTCCTCATTCCAGATGGACACGGACTGTCCGTTTTTCACGAAGGGCGTAAACCGTTCCCCCAGGCCGTAGACCAGTTCATCCACGGACAGTCCCAGGTGCTGGCACATGTAGGCATTCCCCGGTCTGTCATAGGCCGCCCCTGTCCAGTCCTCCTTCAAGTATGCCAGATCCCTGCCCGCACTCTTCGTCAGCAGCCTCCCGTCCCTCTCATAGCGCATGGACCACTGCTCCATGTCGATCTTCAGGCTCACATGCCCGTTTGCCACCGTCAGCACGCCACCCTCCTCCGAGACCTCCAGCTTTCTGTCTCCGGGCAGGTGCAGTTCAAACTCCGGCGCCTTTTTCTGCACTCCCTTGTAATGATATACCTGCACCCGTATGACCTCCGGCAGGGGCGCCGTGATACGCAGCGTCAGGTTGATCCCGCCTAAGGTATCTCCCTTATGGGAGATCCGCGCCGTGGGCGCACATAGGATGACCTCCGTATCTTTCTTTGTCACCTCATAGGCCTGCTGTGGGGAAAAACTCCCCCAGCCTTCCTTCAGTAGCCAGCAACCGTTGTGATATTTCATAATGTTCCTCATTTCTGCGCTGCTCAAGAGGGTGTGTAAACACCCCTCTATGTGCATAAGCGATTTTGTGGCAAGCAACGCGCAGACACAAATCGCCGTGTGAAAAATTCATTTTTCACACTTTTCCTCCTCGTCCCAATCGGTTCTTATCGTCGGAAAAGGCAGGCCATATCCCTACCCCTGATATATGACCTGCGCTTCCCATGAACCCCTGTCACGCTGTTTTCACAGCCCTTTACTCAACCATGGATACCTTTTCCTTGATGATCGCCGTCAGCATTTCCTCTGCATCGCCCATGCCTACCTTTTCCAGGGATGCAATCATTGCGTCATAGTTGGTATCAAATTCCGCCTCCGAGCCAATGACACAGGTGATCAGTCCGGACCACGCCACCTCATCCAGCATATTTCCGATTTCGTCAAATTCCACGGGCTTTGTGTATGCCCAGATAGCAGAATACTTCGGCACTTCAAATTCCGATGCCTGGGGATAGATATCTACCAGCAGCTCCACTCCCCATGCCTCGCAGGCCGCCTTCTGCTCCTCGTCATACTCGGCAATGACCGCCTCCTTGCTGACTGTGGTATAGGTACTGCCTGTGGGATCCACAACACCGTTTCCATAGCAGGGGAAAGGATAGCTGTGGAAGCCTACTCCCGTATTCTTGGAATAATCCTTATTATTGTTGTACTCGTCGATCTCCTCCTGGGTGCGGTAGCGGTGTCCTTCCTCATCCACAAAGTAATTCACTCCCTCGATCCCCCAGTTCACCAGTACCTGCCCCTCATCAGAGCACAGGAAATCCAGATACTTGATGGCCGCCACAGGATCCTTGCAGGCTGTGGTGATCCCTACGCCCTGTCCGGTGGTCAGACCCTGATACATCAGGGAAGGCGCCTTGGTGTCTGCATCCATTGTAAGAGGAATCCCACAGTAGGTATTCTCCAGCTTGCCGTCGGCCTTCAGGATCTTCTCCCCGTCGCCGTAATCCCAATCCGTGTCAAAAAGAGCCAGCACGCGTCCGGTGGCAATTTTCGCAATGTAGTCTTCATGGGTCTGTGTGGCAAACTCATGATCCAGGATTCCCTCGTTATACATGCGGTTCAGCCATTTAAAGTAATCGCGGACTTTCACGGAACGGAACTTGTAGACGGCATTGTAATCCTCATCCACCAGCCACTGTCCGTTGTCGGGCGCGCCCTCCGCGATATATCCCGCAGGATTTCCCATGGTGATCATCCAGTGCCAATCTGCAGTGGACAATGTGAAGCCTATGGTATCCATACCGTCCGCCGTGGTGGGATGTGCCGCCATATAATCCTTCAGCATCTTCTCAAACTCTTCCAGTGTCTCCGGGATCTTATAGCTATTTTCCTTCAGCACGGCCCACTGCACCTGGGCCGTACCGGAATTCTTATAACTGGTTCCACCCATGGCGTAGGAAGACAACTGGTAAATGGACGGATCCTCCGCCGAATACCGCAGCTTGTCAAATTCCTCCCCGTACATCTGCTTGATGTTGGGACCGTACTGCTCGATGAGATCAGTCAGGTCGATCAGAGCACCTGCGTCGATCAGGCTTCCCGCATCACCCTTGGCATAGATCATATCCGGATAATTCTGTTCCGCAATCATCAGTGCAATTCTCTGGTCATCCGAGGAAACCGGATATTCCGTCTGCAGCCGGACTCCTGTCTTCTCCGTCAGTGCCAGCGCAACCGGATCGGTCCACGGATCTTCCTTGCCGTCCGCATTGTAAAAGGTCAATACTACCTCTCCGCCTGTGCTTCCTGTTCCGGGGACGCCCCCCCCATTGCCCGTTTCCGCACTTCCGGCCATGCTGCCGTTGCCGCCGCAGCCTCCCAGCATTCCGGCTGCCATTACTGCCGTCAATAACAGAGCACCTGATTTCTTTGCTATCATTTCATACCTCCCTGCCCGCTCCGGGCTTTTATTCTACTTTACATGATGTTTCCTGTCAATCCTTCACCGCTCCCAACGTCATGCCACCCACAAAATACTTCTGCAGGAACGGATAGACAACCAGGATCGGAACCGTGGCCACAATGGTGATGGCCATACGCACGGACATGGGTGACACCGCACTCTGAAGCTGGCTTGCCTGTACATGGGGATCCACCTTGATGGTGGCGCTCTCCATAATCTCATACAGCACATACTGTAGTGTGGGAAGATTCCTCGCATACAGATAAGTGTCCATAAAAGAGTTCCACTGCCCCACCGCCAGGAACAAAGCCACCGTGGCTATGGTGGGAGTGCAGAGCGGAAGGATGATCCTCGCCCACACAATGAAATCATTTGCCCCGTCTATCTTCGCCGCCTCCTGTAGGGCGGGGGGCAGTCCCTCGATAAAGGAACGCATCAATATGACATTGTACACCCAGATCAGTCCGGGGATAATATACACCATAAAATTGTTGTTCAGATGCAGCGTTCTCGTGATCAATAGATACTCCGGGATCATTCCCCCGCTGACATACATGGTCACAATAAACAAAATAGTGAAAAGCTTGTTAAAGTAAAAATCCTTTCTGCTGAGCACATAGGCCAACATCGCCGTACAGATCACGCCTACCACGGTTCCGATCACGGTTCTCACCACCGACATCAGAAACGCCCCGCCGAGATTATTTTCTTCAAAAATATAGATATAGTTGCTCAGCGTAAACTTCCTGGGAATGATAAAATTAATATTCCGCATGGTGTCAATAGGATCGTTCAGCGAAATCGCCAGCACATTCAGGAACGGATACACTGTCATCACGATAAGGAGCAGACAAAATACCAGCAGCACATAATCCAGGATGCTTTCACTTCTTCTGCTATTTTTGATCTGATAACTATTCTTTGCCATCTTCCCGCCTCCTATATCAGTTTGTTCTCGCCCAGCAGACCTGCCACCTTATTGGCGATCAGCAGGAGAATGATGCCTACCACTGACTGGAACATGCCGATCGCGGTGCCCAGGCCGTAATTATTGCTGCCGATGCCGCGGATATAAGCAAACCAGGAAAGCACCATGGCATGGTCCTGTACGATACCGTTACTCAGAAGCATCTGGCGCTCCATGCCCACATTCAGCGCCCCTCCGATGCTCATGATCAGCAGGACGATGACCGTAGGCTTGATCCCCGGAAGTGTGATATGCCAGATCCTGGCGAAACGGTTTGCGCCGTCCACCTTGGCGGCTTCATACAGTCCCTGGTCAATCCCGGCCATGGCGGACAGATAGATGATGGCGTCCCAGCCCATCTCCTTCCAGACATTGATCATACAGACCACGATCCAGAACACTGCCGAGTTCGTGGACATCAGATGCAGCTTCGTGTTCAGCATGGTATCCAGCGCCCCGCCGTCATTCAGCAGCATTTTCGCTATGCTCGCTATAATAACCCATGACACGAAGTGGGGCAGATAAGACACGGTCTGCGTCACCTTCTTAAACCTGGTAAAACGGATTTCATTCAGCACCAGCGCAAAAAATATAGCTGCCACAGTTCCCAGCACAATCCCCAGGATACTGATGCCTATGGTGTTGACCAGTGTCTGTGGGAACAGCCTGTCGGAAAATGCCTGCGCAAAGTTCTGAACCCCCACAAACTTCCGCTCCCATATCGGCAGCGCAAAGGAATTCGGCTTTACCTCCTGAAATGCCATTGTCCATCCCCATAAAGGCACATACTTAAACACGATCAGCCATATCACAAAGGGCACTGACATCATCAGGAGATAGCGCTGCTTCCACATGAGATTCCATGAGAACTTGACTTTTTTTGGTTTTGCTTCTTTTCTCTTCATGCTCTTCGCAACCTCCCTTTCTGCCAACATTATACCGTCTGGGACAGCTGCAATAATACCCTGTTTTTTGTAGCCGTTTTAACCTATTTTTCTTACTTTTTCTGACTGTGTGGTTGCAATCCAATGACCTGCCTGCATGCCATTTATGGCAATGCAGGCGGGGCGTTGGATTAGCAACCCACTTCCAAGAGGGTGTGTCAACACCCCTCTTTATGAACAAAACGCGGATGCGTAAGCAGACGCAGGAGCGCGTAAGCGCGGGTTTTGTGAATGTGGAAGTCAGGTTGGATGCTCTTTGGAGCTTCCAACCGCACAGTTGGAATGCGCAGGCCCGGAAGTCTTTGCCTTCCGGGCCTGCACTGCAGATCTCCTATTCCTTTATCATCTCTTTCCTGTATTCCTTGGGACTGACCCCCACATATTTCCTAAACTTCATATAGAAGTAATCCACGTTTCCGTATCCCACCTGTTCGGAAATCTGGTAGACCTTCATATCCGTCTCAAGCAGCAGCCTCTTCGCATTCACGATCCGCACAGTATCCAGGATATTGTTAAAACTGTCCCCCATCTCCTTCCGGAATATCCTGCCGAGGTAATTACTGTTATAATTGAACATCCTTGCAAAGCTCTCTACCTTGAGATCCTCGTCATAATGCTTCTCCATGTAATAGTACATCCGCTTGATCACGGTTCCCGGATCGTCGCCGCCGATCTGACGGCACATGTCGCACAATACCTGGCAATACTGTTCCATCAGCACATCCAGCTTTTCCGACTGGTTCATTTTCTCCATCAGTTCCATGGTCTGTCCGGCCAGCGTACCGTACTTCTTTTCTATGCCGTTGCGGATCGTCATCAGATGATACAGAATCTGAATCTTGATATCCATCTCCTTCATCAGACGCTTCCTGCAATAGACCTCATACTTCTCCACATTTTCCCTGATACCTTCCAGATCCCCCACTTCTATCAATATCATAAACTGCTCCGCGGAAGGGCATTCCACATTTTTCTGCTGTTCCTCGATGGTCTGGATGGAAAGCACGTCATAATGGCTCAGCAGAAAATTCTGTTCCAACAGGAAACAGGCAAATTCATAGGAATAGCAAAGGTCGTACCATTGATTCACATTATGTCCCACGGCAATCAGCAGACTTTCCCCAAACCGCTTCCGGATCCACTCGTTCCGCCTGGAAAGCAATTCTGCCCATGTCTTATGATCCAGCCCGAAGCTGACAAGCACTACCTTTCCGTCCATCACGATCTTTTCATTATACAATTCCTTATCCTGAAGGAATGTCCTGACCTTTTCCTGAAAGCCGCTGTTCTCCACACCGCCGGTAAGTTCACGATCTGTAAGAATAGCTGCGCTGAGAATGCTTTCCCCAAAGGGAATCTGATAGCGTTCTATCTTCTCCGCCAATTCCTCCCTTGTATCCATCTGTAAAATAATCCTGCGCAGCAGTTCCTCCCTGGCAATGGTCTCATTGGTGAAATGGTAGACCTGCTCCCCCTCTTTCCGGACCAGTTCCTCCCGGATCCGCCGCACGCAGCTTTTCAGTTCCTCCTCGTCGATGGGCTTCAGCAGATATTCCTTCACTCCAAGCCTGACCGCCGACTGGGCGAACTCAAATTCCGCATAGCCGGTCAGTATGATGAAGCTGCCCCCATAGCCTTCCTCCCGGGCCGCCTGGATCAGCTCGATCCCGCTCATCCCCGGCATTTTGATATCCACCAGTGCCAGCTCCGGGCGGTATTCCAGCAGCTTCCTTAATCCGTCCAGGCCGTCCTTACCGTCCTCACAGAAGCCAAATCCCTCCTCCTCCCAGTCCAGCAGATCATGGATTCCCCACCGGATCATCGCCTCGTCATCGATTATCATAACCCTGTACATGTCCAATCCCCTTTTCCCTGTTGCTGCCTGCGGCTTTCGGTCTCTGTGGAATTGTTTCCCTGCGGCTTCGATTCTCTTCGGCTTTTATTGCGCCATATGGTATCCAGCCCACAGTTTACTTCTGCGCCTGCAGTTCCTCCACATCCGGAAGCAGGATCTCCACCTTCGTGCCGCATCCCTTTCCGCTGTCGATCCTCACCCCGCATCCCTCCCCGTATCTCAGCTTCACCCTCTGGTGCACATTGCTGACGCCGATATGACGTCCGTTTTCGCTGTAGCTGTTCAGCTTATTCCGAAGCTCTGCCAGCTTTTCCTCACTCATGCCCACTCCGTCGTCCTCGATCGTGATCACCACATGATACTCCCTGCGGGCCGCGCGGATATTGATGGTTCCCACTCCCACCTTGCACTCCAGTCCATGGATAATGGAATTTTCCACTATGGGCTGTATGATCAGGGGAAGAATGGGCAACGTTTCCAACCCCTCTTCCACATGGATATGGTATTGGATCCTCTCTTCAAAGCGATACTGCTGGATCCTCAGGTAATACTCTGCCAGTTCCATCTCCGTTTTCATGGTTACTTCCCTGGCTCCCGCCTGCAGCGTGCTCCGCAGGAGCCTGGCCAGCATACTGACGATCTCCTCGATATCATACTGCCTGCTTCTGCGTGCCCGCATACGGATCGTCTCCAGGGTATTATACAGGAAATGGGGATTGATCTGGCTGGCCAGCATCTTGAATTCTGCGTCCTTCTGCCGGACCGTAAGCCGCTCCGCGTGAAGCCTCTCCTGATAAACCTCTGCCAGCAGTCTCTGGATCTGTAGAATCATGGTGCCCAGATAATTGTACAAATCGCTGATCTCGTCCCTGCCCCCCAGTTCCTTCTCCAGTTCAAAACTGCCTCCCGCGGCTTTCTGCATCTGCTCCCGGAACCGCTCCACACGGTGACTGAAAAGATTGGCAAACACTATAATAACAGTAACGGAGATCCCCACGCTGAAGACAAATAGCAGAATACTCTGCATTGTCCGGCTGTTCACCTCCCGCAGGATATCCCGGTAGGCCTTAAAGCTCACCACCTGAAGATAATCCTCCGACTCCGCCAGGGGAATCGTCTCACAGGTCATCACATATTCCTGCCTGCCCAGAAAGATACTTTCCTGGACCTGCCTGCTGCTCCCATCCGGAAGGAACTCCCTGATCTGCTCCGCATCCACTTTTTCCCCGGTCCGGACCACCACAGTCTCTCCGTTCAGTATCACAAAGGTATCACAGCCCCTGTCCTGCAGAAGCACCTCGAACCGCTCCGGCCTGATATAGACCGCCAGCACACCCACATCCACACCCTTCCGGGTCTTCAGCATCCTGACAAGGGTCAGGGCATTGTAGTTCGAGTAATCCGTGGAAGGGATCGTGCGCAGACACCACAGTGCGCCGCCCTTTTTTTCAGCTGCCTCCCGGTACCATTCCTCCTGTTCGATTTCCTCCGTCACCTTTACGAACCGGGAATTTCCCACAAGAGTGTCATTTTTCATGTATACGTTGATCCATGCCACAATATTGTTATAATACTTCCCATAATCCAGGAAGGAAGTAAACGCCTTGTAGTCCTGAACCATTTCCAGGTAATCAGAATACTGCCTGGTGGCGATCTCCTCCATCTGTTTGTCAAAGTAAAAATACTTTGTGACCGTGCTGACTGTCTCAGTCATATCCTCTGTCTGGCTCCTGATCATCTCCAGTTCGGTCACTTCCGCCCTCTTCGCCTGATCCACCAGGATTTCCGACATCCCATGGATCAGATACAGCGCTATGACAATACTGGGAAGCGCGCCGCCGATGATATAGATAAAAAACATTCGATAGCGCATTTTCATCCCGGAAATCTGATCCAGCAGAGCCCTGATACGCTGTGCCATCCCTTGTTCCTCCGTTATAAGCCGGGGGTCACCCCAGCACATATTTGAAAAATCATCATCCGACTCTTCCATGGATGTAAGTGACCAGGTCACGCATGCCCCCGGTATTGTCGGAAACCACACCGCAGGCAGCCGCAATATCCTTCATTGACACCATATTTCCCAATATATTCTTCCTGTTTTCATTAAGGAACCGTTTACGTAATGGTACTATACTATATTTTCTGATACTTTACAATGCAAATATACAAGAAGCTTTTCTTCTTGCACATCACTGCGCTTCGATCCATGCAGGCTGTTTCCTTAAATTTTTTTTGCTGTCAGATAACACATGTCCTAATGTCTCCCAAACTCCTTTTCTGTCCTGATTATGCCATCCTCATATGCCATTCGCAAAGAGCATCCTATCCCGCTTGCATAATCCCTTTTATACACGTATTTGTGAAGCCAGTTATTTATCTGTCATTAAAGGTTTTTCCTGCTTGGCAATACGATGCTCATTCAATCAAATACCCCGCAGCAAGCTGACGGGGTATCAATCTTGCAACGCAGCAAAGCTGAATGTGTCCTCCGGACACATTAGTATTTGGCCCTCGCGGCATTCGCCAAGTCAGCATAGCTGACTTTATGCTCGTGCAAGCAGCGGCACAAAGTCAACACAGTTGACTTGGCCCATTGCTCGCGGTAATAAAAAGAAAGCCGGCCGATTATTTTCAATATCCTCTTCCAGGTTTCATGTCCAAATCTCTTTCACACTTCCCGTCATGCCAATGCACTACTCTTCACCCCCGATCAATACCTCCTTACCGGAAAACGCGAACCCATATTTCCGTATTCGTTCCGCCGGTATCCCCCTTGCGCGGAGCGCCCTGTCATACTGTTTTTCCTCGATCTGCGCCAAGGCCGCTTTCACGGCGCTTTCCAGCGTTTCCCCTCTCCGCGCGTTGACCACCTTGAATTCTATCACAAATGCCTCCATGCTATGGGCGTCCTTGCCCTTGATGCCCATGTCTTGGATATCCATGCCCTGGTTTTCCTTACTGTCTCCCCTGGGTTCCAGCATAATATCATAACGGCCATAGCCGCTTTCCTTATTGGAGGTTATTACATATCTGTCCCTCAGTTCCACCATCATGCCCAGCACAAAGCCATGGTAGAATTTCTCCGGCTGTACCTTTCCGGAGGGAATCTTCCCCGTGTCAAAACTGCTGAACAGTTCACAGGAAATATCATTCATGGTCTCATTCATAGCCTCCACATCATTGGAAAGCAGCGCCTTCAAAAATGCATTGCTGACTCCACGGCATCTTCCGAACCATCCCTCGATCATCCGCTCAAACATCATCTGGACTTCCATATTGGTCAGCTTCAGATCATATTCCGCTTTCCGGATTTCGGTGTTAAATTCATAATACTCCACTTTCAGATACCCGCTGGCAAGCAGCAGACTCCACACCGCCTCGTCCCCCCCGGAATGCTCTCCTTCCGTGTCCAGCTGGCTGAATATGACCTGCTCATCCAACGTGGTATGGAACATTTCACCCTGGAGTAAACGTCCCATGGTCATCTTGATCTCCGGGCTTCCCTCCCTGATCAGTTTCCCGACAAGACTGTTGGAACTGGAATTCGCCCAGTACGCTCCCACTTTCCCTGTATCCAGATAATTGATGACAGACCAGGGATTGTATATGTCCTTCACATTTCCAAAGGTAAATCCGTCATACCATTTTTTGACTTCATCCTTTTTCTCCGGCCATCCGAACTCCTCCATCGCAGAAAATACTTCTTCCTCCGTAAACCCAAAGAGATCCGCATATTCCTCCGATGTAACTGTCACCACCTTCAAATTATTCAAATCCGAAAATACAGATTCTTTGCTGACTCGTGTAATACCTGTCATCAAGGCACGCTCCAGGTAAGGGTTCGTCTTAAACGCCGCATTGAACAGATTCCTGGTAAAAGCCGTCATTTCCTCCCAGTAGCCGTTCACATAAGCCTCCTGCATGGGAGTGTCATATTCATCCAGCAGAATGATAACTTTTTTGCCGTAATATTTATATAAATATTCCGTCAGGGCATTGAGACTGTCCGTTGCCACATACTCGTCCATTTCTGCGGAAACCTTTCTGAAAAACTCCGCTTCCCGTTCGTTCAGCTTTCCACTTTTGAGAAGAAAGTCATACCGGTTATACAGACTGGTAATGATCTGGCATATCTTCTTTCTGGTATTGATCCAGGAGGTTTCCTTTACCTTTGCAAAACTCAGCGAAATAACAGGGTATGTCCCCTGGAGACCCCGGTACTTTTCTTCCTCCCAGATCTCCAGTCCCTCAAACAGGTCGGCTCTGCCTGCATAATCCAAAGAAAAAAATTTCTCTGCCATACTCATGGTCAGCGTCTTTCCAAACCTCCTGGGACGGCTGATCAGCGTCACACTGTCCCCGCTCTCCCACCATTCCCGCAGGAAGCGGGTCTTGTCTATATAAAAATATCCGTTGCACCTGATTGTCTCAAAATCCTGGCAACCAATACTCACTGTCCTTGCCATGCACATACTCCTTTCCACAGCTGCTGCCTGTTCCATTCCAGTATAGCCTATTATTTTCCACGTTACAACAAATACATCTGGATGCAGGACTACAGTTTATCAGATGATGCAGAAAGTGTATACACACTTAGCTACAATTCATTGATGGTCTCCGTCACCACCATGTTCCGGATACGCCTGGACGGCGTATACACCGCTGCCAGCGCCGCCAGAATGACAAAGACCAGTATCACCGCGATCTGACCCACGGGCAGGGTCCAGAAAATATAGTAGAAGTGCGAGGTCACCAGCCTGTTGAACATCCATCTACTCAGCGGCAGTCCCAGCCCGCAGCCCACAAGCAGCCCCACAGCCGAATAGGTAAAGGCCTCCGCCGCGATCATCCTGGTGACCTGACCCACGCTCATGCCGATGGCACGCATGGCCCCATACTGGTTGATCCGGGCGGTGACGCTCATGGAAATGCTGTTCACAATGTTCAGCAGGGCAATCAAGGCAATGAGCGCCACAAAGCCATAGACAAACACCATAAGCATCAGGTACATGCTGCCGATGGCCTCCTCCCGCCTGTCCCGGAAGTCATACTCCCTGGAAAGTCTGGCAATCTCATTCACGGCATCGTTGCTGTCCTCCAAAACCCGGCTCTCAAACTGTGCCTCCACAATGACGTAGCCCGTCTCCCCGGTCAGACGCCGGTAGGTTTCCTCGGGCAGAATCAGTATGGTCTTTCCGTCCGTGCTGCCGTCATTGGAATAGGGACTGTACTTCAATAATCCCACAATTTCCAGTTCCTCCTCCCCTATGCGGACCCTGTCGCCGATCCCAAGGGGCATATCCCTGTCCCAGATGGCCAGGGCGCAGCTGCTGCCCTCCGTCATTCTCCTGATATCGCTGCCCTTTCTCAGATCCGTGTCCTTCACCAGCAGTTCCAGCTGGTATTGGCTGTAGGAGATCAGATCCACCGTTCCCGCCACTTCCCCGGCTTCCACGCCGCTTCCCGCAGGATCCCGGAAAATCAGCCCGGCTGGGACATCGTTGCTCATGCTCCTGCCGAAGGCATGTGCCACGCCGTCCAGCGCCTCTATGGACTCCACCAGGGACGGGTCAATGGAATTTGTGAGATCCACACTGGTAATGTCAAGATCCGGGGCGGACGCCTTCTGGGGCAGCATGCAGTCCACCAGTGTGATCAGCACGGAGAAGCACAGAAAGAGAATGATGCTGATGGCAAAGGAGCCTGTCATCAGAAGCAGGTTCTTCTTCGCCCCCACGGCATGGTGGAAGCCCAGAGCCGTTTCTACCCTGCCCACATGAGAAGAAGTTCCCTTATGTGAACCCTGGACACCTTTCGCTGACCGGCCTGCACCGCGGACACCATATCTCCCCTTCGCACAGACATCCACGTTGCCTGATACCGCCGACACGGGAGACGCCTTTGCCGCCCGTTTTGCCGGGGCCTGCGCCGCCAGGAACACGGTGATCACTCCCACCGCTGCGCCGCACAGAATACCGATCACGCTTATGATATAAGGAGCATTGGAGGATTCGCCTCCCACCAAATTCCTCTGGCACCAGGTAACGATCCATACCGTCACCACCCCAAGCGCGCACCCCACGGGCACAGCCGTCTTACACCAGTTCAGGGCTTCCAGCCGCACGAAACGGATGATCTGGCTTCTGCTGGCCCCGATACAGCGCAGCATCCCGAAAAACTGCATCCTCTGGGACACATTGCTGTTCATGCTGCTGGAGATCATCAGGACGCCCGCCGCAAGGATCATCAGAAACAGCACCACTGCAAGGGGAAACACACTCTGGATATAGGCGTTGTTCGAGATGCCGTAGGTTGCCATGAGGATGGTATTATAGCTTATGTTTTCATCCGGTATGCCATAGGCTTCCTGCAGTCCGGCTATGGCTTTTCTCAGCCGTACCTTTTCCCCAAACTGAATATAGTACTGAGGATCGCCGGTATCGTTATTTTCCTGGCAGATTTCCCGGAACACACGGATATTCAGGAACGCGCCCACCCGATCCTTTCCCACCAGCAGAGCGCTGCTGTCGCCGCCATTGGAGCCTTCGTACTGCCCGTGGTCGCCGTTGATACGGAATCCTGATATGATGAAGACATGATCCCCCGCAGGCGTGTCCAGGGTAACGCTGTCACCCAGGTCCACCCCCAGGAGCTCCCTGGCGTTCTCCGTGAGGATCACTTCATTTCCGCCGTTCAAATGCGCCCCTTCGGAAAAGTAGGGCATGATATTGCCGATAAACGCTTCCTCAATGCCGCACAGCGCTGTCTGCATTCCCCCGATATAATATTCCTTATCCATGTTCAGGTCATCATCCAGGTTCAGCACATCGTACCAGGAGGATGCGGCCACCTCCGGGGATCCCGCGATCTGCTCCGCCGTGCTTTCATCGATTCCGCTCAACCGCATATGCCAGTTCCCTGCCCTCTCCAGGGAGCCTGCGCTCTGCGTCCGGGCAAAAACCTCCGCCAGGGAAAAAATAGTCGTCACCAGGAAAACCGCCAGGATGATACAGACAAAGATCAGTCTGCTCTGCTTCCTGCGGACACGGGCGGAAATGGGGATGAGGCTGAGATAGCTTTTCATTGTGTGATCCATGGTCATGCCTCCCTTCCCGCAGCGTCCAGGTCGATCACGGAAAGTCCGCCTTCTCCCGCGCCATGGTTCCTGATATCATATTCCCTGGTGTCATACCGCCCGAAATCCGTCAGCACCCCGTCCGATACCTCCAGGATCCGGTCCGCAGTCTGGGCGATCCCCCTGCTGTGCGTGATCATGACAATGGTCTGCTCATATTTCCTGGACGCTTCCTTCAATAAAGCAATCACCTCGCTGCTGTTCTGGGTATCCAGGTTTCCGGTGGGCTCATCCGCCAGGATCAAAGCCGGACGGGTGATCAGCGCGCGCCCGATGGCCACCCTCTGCTGCTGTCCGCCCGATAGCTGGCCGGGCAGATGGTGACGGCGTTCCCTCAGCTTCAGCACCTCCAGCAGTTCCTCCAGGTATTTCTGGTTGGGCTTCTGATAGTCCAGCAGCACCGGGAAAACCATATTCTGTTCCACCGTCAGTTCAGGGATCAGGTTGAAATTCTGGAAAATAAAGCCGATATTCCTGCGGCGGAACACCGTCAGCTTCTTTTCTGCCATTCCGAAGATATCCCTGCTGTCAATAAACACTTTTCCTGTGGTGGGCGTATCCAGCGCACCGATCATATTCAGCAGCGTACTTTTCCCGGAGCCCGATTCCCCGACCACTGCCACAAACTCTCCTTTGGGAACGGAAAAGCTGACATTCTTCAGGGCGTGTACCGCTGTCTCCCCGCTGCCATAGACCTTGGAGACTGATTTGACTTCCAATAGATTCATAATGATATGCACCTCTTTTTCTTTGTGTTATTCTCAGGGATGATTTCCACATCTCTGACGATTGAAAGCATATCACGGCAACCCTACGGCAAAATGACTTCTATCCTACAATTTTGTCACCTGTACGGTTGCAATCCGGTGCCCTGTCTGCATGCCATTTATGGCAATGCAGACGGGGCATTGGATTAGCAACCTACTCCCAAATGAGCAAAACGCGGATGCGCAAGCAGACGCAGGAGCGCGTAAGCGCGGGTTTTGTGAATGTGGGAGTCAGGTTGGATGCTCCTTGGAGCGTCCAACCGTACAGGTGGCAATTTTGTCATCTTTGCGATTGCAATTTTATAGGAAACAGGAACAGAAAGGTGCTGCCCATGCCTAACTGGCTGTCCACCTTCAGCGAACCGCCGTGGGCCTCGGCAATGGATTTCGCAAGGGGCAGGCCAAGGCCGATCCCCTGGACATCCTCCGAAAATCGGCTGCGGTAGAAACGCTTGAAAATATGATACAGATCCTCCGGGTGGATACCCGTCCCATTGTCCTTTACCAGGATCCGCAGTGTGGACGCCGCCTGCGCCCATTCTATGCGGATCACTCCCCCTGCCCCGGTATGGTCCAGCGCATTCTTCACCACATTACCCACCGCCTCCGTCAGCCAGCTGCGGTCACAGGGCAGGGTAAGGGCTTCCTCCCCCTCCAGAAGGATTTCCTTCCCCTCCTGTGCGGCACGGAATGCAAACCGCTTTCCCACATCCTCCATCATTTCCGAAACATTCTGTATTTCCCGGTTCAGTTCAATGATATCCGCGTCAAATTTGGCCACATTCAGCAGGTTCTGCACCAGCGCCTGGATCCTGTCCAGTTCCTGCTCCGAGAAATCCGCAAACTCCCTGACTGTGGAAGCATCACCTGCCTCCTCCCGGATAATGCCGTTGTAAATGTTGAGTGCCGCAAGAGGTGTTTTCAGCTGATGGGAAATGTCCGATATGGTATCCCGCAGGAACTGTTTCGCCCTTCCCTCGTTTTCCGCATGGGCATTGAGGATCGCCGCCAGGGTATTGACCTCATGGAGCAGCCTGTACAGTTCGCCTTCTTCGCTGCTCTCGATGCGGGCGTCCCTGTTGCCGGAAATATACTCCCTGACCTGATTCACCGCATCCTCTATCGTCCTGCTCTGCTTCCTGAAATAATCATGGCAGAAACCCAGGACTGCGATACCCATACAGGGAAGGCAGACCCAGATGCAGACTGCCGTATCTTTTGACCCCGTCGCCAGGAGAACTGCCGAAAACAGGGTAACCGCCACGATACAGGACGATATCCTGCGAAAAAGCTGTCTGATATTTTTATTTGCCAGTATATTCATACCTACACCCCTATGCTGTTTCGGCATTAGTACTTCTCCGTAAAATGCCCTAAGACTTTTCACGCTATTCTGCCACATTCCATTTATACCCCATCCGCCGGACCGTCACAATCCGCTTCGGCTCCCCGGGATCGTCCTCTATCTTCATGCGCAGCCTGCGTATATATACCGTCAGCGTATTGTTATCGATATAATTCTCATCGCAGTCCCACAATTTCCCTAAAATCTGCTCCGCCGACAGGATCACATTGGGATTTTCCATGAACAGACACAGCAGCTTATATTCATTTGCGGTCACATCCAGAAGCTGCCCGTCCTTATATACCTCCCCTTTCAACCGCTGTACCCGAATCCCATTGGAGTACAGCTCCGCCTCCGACTGGCTGAAATTGTCACTCCTGCGCAGCAGCGCATGGATCCTTGACAAAAAGACCGCCAGCTTGAAGGGCTTTGTGATATAATCGTCCGCGCCGATGTCAAGTCCCATGATAATGTCCGCCTCCTCATCAGCAGCTGTCAGGAACATAATGGGAACCTTCGACGTCCGGCGCAGTTTTTTACACAGTTCAAAACCTGATCCGTCCGGCAGTGATACATCCAGAATGACCAGGTCATACCTGCCCTCTGCCCACATGGCATCCGCCTCAAGGCTGGTCCGTGCAATATCGATCTCATACCCCTGCTTCCTGACGGCAAAGGAAAGCCCGCCGATCAGGCTCAGGTCATCTTCCACCAAAAAAATACGCTTCATTCCGATCCATCCTTATTTCTGTTTTTTGCACACTTGCACACTTATAAAAGAAGCTATATCATTTTCAGTTCTGTTTGTCAAGAACGGTTCAGAATCCCTCCTGCCTGTATGTAACAGTTCAGCCCTCCCATTCCTATGGAGACGGGCACCCCCTCCTCAGCGTCTGCAAGCAACAGGTATTGCAATCAGCCTACAATTTTGTAGGGTTAAGAAAATTGTTTGTCACGCAAAAGACATGCGAAACACCTCGCAGTGATGTGGGTGTGAAAAGTAACTTTATCATCCTTCGGCTACCGCAGCTTTTAACATAGGCTTTACACCCCGGATATGAATAGCTATAATAAAAATAGTAAAGACACGTAAACAGCATTTGCAGAAAGCAGGTAAGCCTATGCCAACGCTGCCGCCACAAACATGCAGCGGAAAGAATACACGGAGGTTAAGACTGACATGCCCGATCCTTCAAAAATACATGTAAACCTGATCACACCCACCTCCGTTTCAGTGGAACTGGATAATCATAACTGCTATGAAACAGAGCCCTTTGAAATGTTCCTGAACGGCAGTTCCCTGGGGATGCAGACGCGCAATTCCTTCTCCCTGCATGGCCTGGAGCCCGGCTGCGGCTATGAACTCCGGCTTGCAGAAGACGGGACGGAGACGCATACGCTGTCATTCCGCACGTCAGACCGCAGGGAGGTGGTCTACCATTCCTCCAGGGACGGCGGCGCGGAGGATGACACCGCCGGCCTGCAGCAGGCCATAGACGGCCTAGCAGGGGACGAGTTCCTGACCATCCGCGGCGTTTATAAAGTTACGGCCCTGTTTCTGCGCCACAACCTGATCCTTCACCTGCCCAGGGAATCCCGGCTGGTGGGGGAGACAGACCGTACCGTCTTTCCCGTCCTGAAGGCTTCCACGGAAAGAAACGGCATTCCGCTGGGCACCTGGGAGGGATGCGCAGACGATTCCTTTGCCAGCATCCTCACCGGTATCGGCGTCAAAAATGTCTGCATTTACGGGGAAGGCGTGATTGACTGCAATGCCCAGGCAGGGGACTGGTGGATCGACCACCGGACAAAGCGGATTGCCAGGCGGCCCAAGGGAATTTTCCTGCACACCTGCGAGAATATCGCGCTGGAAGGTATTACTGTCTGCAATACACCCTCCTGGAATCAGCACCCTTTTTATTCCAGGCATTTAAAATATATCAACCTGAATCTGGTCAACCCGGCTGATTCCCCCACCACGGACGGCATCGACCCGGAGTCCTGCCATGACGTGGACATTGTGGGCGTGCGGATCAGCGTGGGGGATGACTGTATCGCCATCAAATCCGGCAAGATTGACTTTGCCCGCAGATACCACACTCCCTGTTCCCGGATCACGATCCGCAACTGTCTCATGGAATACGGGCACGGCGGTGTCACCCTGGGCAGCGAGAACAGCGGCGGGATCCGGGACGTACTGGTGACAAACTGCATCTTCCGGCAGACGGACAGGGGGCTCAGGATCAAGAGCCAGCGGGGACGGGGAAATCTGGCCGTGATACAGGATGTCACTTTCCGAAATATCCGCATGGAGGGCGTGAAAGCCCCTTTTGTCATCAACGCCTTCTATAAAGCCGGCAATGACACATATGATGAACGTTTTGTCCGGGAGTATCGGGAGGCCACCGACCTGACCCCCGTTTTTAAGGAATTTGCCTTTGAGGACATTGTATGCGAAAATGTTTCTTATGGCGTGGGATTTTTCCTGGGACTTCCCGAGTCCATGCTGGAAAGGGTGACGCTGAGACACATTTCCGTCTCCTACAGGCCGGACGCCTCCCCCGGCGAAATGGCCATGACCCCGTGGAAGGACGAATTTTTACATGTGGGGTTTGTCTGTGAAAACGTAAAACTGCTGGAACTGGAACAGGTGTGCTTCCGGGAAGAACCCAGCCGGAAATTGATTTTAACCAATGTGGACGAAGTGCGGGAAGCGGACTGATGGTTTCATTCCCCGCAGGCAAACATTGCTCTTTGAGCAATAAGCCAAGTCAACGCAGCTGACCTTGTACTGCTTCTTATGCGGGGCATAAGGCCAACACGATTGACTAATGAAATGCTGCGGGGTGTTTGTCTCTGTCATCCCAACGCTCCTTTACGTACTGACCCTGCCATGGGAAATGACACTAAAAAAGCCGCCTGTGCGGCAGAATGTGAGGAAAAATGGATACTTTACTTTTTGCAATGAATGCCATACTGCCCATTATCTTACTGATACTGTTTGGCTATCTGCTGAAACAAAAAAACTTTCTGGATGAAGGCTGGTTCAAAAAGGGAAACAAACTGATTTTCCGCGTCTGCCTGCCCTGTATGCTGTTTGTCAATGTATACAATATTGAGTCCTTCACGGACATCAACTGGTCCGTGGTGGCCTATTCCGAGATTGCCATCTTCGCCGCATTTTTCATCGGCCTGGCCATGGTAAAGCTGACGGTTCCCGACAATCGGCAGAAAGGGGTCATACTGCAATGCATATTCCGCTCCAACTTTGCCATCATCGGACTTCCCCTTGCGGAATCCCTGGGCGGGGCAGAGGGAAAAGGGATTGCCGCCGTCCTGAGTGCATTTTCCATTCCCACCTTCAACATCCTTGCGGTCATTGCACTGACCATGTTCCTTGACGGGGAAGACGGACACAAGGCAAATCTGAAGGATGTCCTGTTGAAGATCGCAAAGAATCCCCTCATCATCGGTGTGGTATGCGGTCTGGCCGTACTGGGCATCCGCTCCTTCATCCCTGTAGGTCCGGACGGAAGTCCTGTATTCTCCCTTTCCGGCAGCATGAAATTCTTTTACGATGCAGTCAATAACCTGTCCCGGATCAGCTCACCCCTGGCCCTGGTGATCCTGGGCGGTCTGTTTGACTTCTCCGCAGTAAAGGGGATGCTGAAAGAGATCATAATCGGAACAGCCTCCCGCGTGGCAGTGGTTCCCCTGGTGGTGATCGGACTGGCGGTGATCCTGTCCAGATATACGGATCTCCTCAGCTTCGATGCCACGGTATATCCCGCCCTGGTGGCCCTGTTCGGCTCCCCCGTGGCGGTCTCCAGCGCGATCATGGCCCAGGAAATGGATAACGACGGCGTCCTGGCTGGCCAGCTGGTGGTTTGGACATCCATCGCATCCATCTTCACCACTTTCCTGGCTGTTTTCACCCTGCGGTCCATGGGACTGTTATAAAAAAGCGTCCCTGCGTGACGCTTGCAAGTTCGCCGGGCGAACTTGTGAATGCATGCGCCTGACGGCGCAGTTTCCTATAAGGATTAGGGTGTCAAAAGGATATCTGGTCAAAATGGCTTGTGCAATTATTACAAAAAATCAAATGTTAAAGCACTCTATAAGTGGCTATTGGCTATGGATTTTTGTGCAATATGACAGCGGATTTTCAAAATTTGACCTATTGACACCCTAATCCTATAAGGTAAAAAAGTGTCTCTTCGAGACACTTAAAAGAATGCTTCGCATTCTTCCCTGGTCAGGATGTAATTGGGTATAAACGTTAACGTCTCTTCCAGGTCGTCCGGGAAAACAGGATCAGTATGGGGAAGATCTCCAGCCTTCCCGCCAGCATATCCAGGATCAGCACGATCTTTGAAAAGCTGCTGAATCCGGAAAAGTTGCAGGAGGGTCCCACAGCCTCAAACCCCGGCCCGATATTGTTAAAGCAGGCCATCACCGCGGACAGGTTGGTAGTCATGGAAAAACCGTCTATGGAGATCAAAATAAAACTCAGCAAAATAATGATCACATATGCCGCCAGATATGCATTGGTATTCTGCAATATCTTCTCGTCCACCGGATGCCCGTTGGACCGTACCGCCTGTACCTTCTCCGGATGAATGACCTGCCGCACGCTGCGGCGCAGACTTTTGATGACCAGAAGCACACGTCCGCACTTAAAACCGCCGCCGGTGCTTCCCGCGCTGGCCCCGATCACCATGAGCGTAAACAGGATCACCTTGGAAAAAGTAGGCCACAGGTCGAAGTCCGTGGTGGCATAGCCTGTCGTGGTCATAACGCTTGCCACCTGAAAGGCCGCATGGCGCAGGGTCTCTCTCAAAGTGGGATAGAAATCCTTCAAATTCCAGACGATCAGCAGCACGCTTGCCGCCGCTGCCCCCAGATACAGCCGCAGTTCTTCATCCTGGAACACCGCCTTGAACTGCTTCAGCAGCAACAGATAGTAACAGGTAAAATTGACGCCGAAAAGCATCATGAACACGGTACACACATTCTGTATATAAGGGCTGTAGCCCGCTATACTGTCGTTCTTGATTCCAAAGCCCCCTGTGCCCGCCGTGCCGAATGCGGTGCACACCGCCTCAAACAGGGGCATTCCCCCGGCCAGCAGGAAGAGCACATTGATCACCGTCAGCAGGATATACAGTTCGTACAAGATCCTCGCCGTCTTACGCATTTTGGGAACCAGCTTGCCCACATTAGGCCCCGGGCTCTCAGCCCGCAGAAGGTGCATGGTAAATCCATTGTCGCCGCCGCCCGCTGAAGTAATCGCCAACAGGAATACCAGTACGCCCATTCCTCCCAGCCAGTGGCTGAAGCTCCGCCAGTACAGGATGCCTTTGGGCAGCCCTTCGATTTCCGTCAGGATGGACGCCCCCGTAGTGGTAAATCCGGACACGATCTCGAAAAACGCATCCACGAAATCAGGGATCGCTCCCGACAGATAAAACGGCAGACAGCCCAGCAGACTCATGATCGCCCAGCTTAATCCCACGCACACCAGACCTTCCCTGGCGTAAAACTTATTTTTTGATCCCCTGCAGACGAGAAGCAGGACTGCCGCTGCCAGCGCAATCGCCATCACACTGACCAGAAAAGCCCGGGCAGAAGAACGCTCTCCCAAAAACAGGCTGATCAGCAGGGCAGGCAGCATAAACACCGCCTCCACGATCAGCATTTTCCCGATAAAACGTCCCATCATCTTATAGTTCATAACTCACACAAAGCCTCCAGTGGAAATCCCTATCAGTAACAGTTCAGCCTTCGGCCAAGCTGTTGCCCTCATCATTATTCAAAGATATCATTCAACTGATAAATGCCTTTTTTGCCATTGGTGACAATAATCACCGTGTCGCCTTTCTCAAAGTAGGAATCGCCGTTTGGAATTTCCTGCCTCACACCCTTGGTAATACATGCAACAAGCACATTTTTCTTTAAATGAAGCTCCTTCAGGGGCTTTCCTAGAAATCTTGTGCCCTCCTCCACCAGAAATTCCGCGGCTTCCGCCTGGCCGTCCGCTATGGTATACACGGTCTGTGCTGCCCCTGTCTGGTTCTGCATCGCCCTCACGTAGCGGACGATAGTATTGCTGCACAGCTCCTTGGGGCTGATGATGCTGCCCAGGGACAGATTCCCCAGGATATTCGTATTGTCAAAGCGCCCCAGCTTGGTGATGACCTGCGGCACTCCGCAGTCCGTCCCGTAGAGGGAAATAATCATATTCAGTTCATCCAGTCCTGTCAGCGTGACCAGCGCGTCACAGCTGGATATGCCCTCCCTCTCTAAGATAAACTGGCTGCTGGCATCCCCCTGGATCACATCCGCCTCCGGCAGGACTGCCGCCAGCTGGATACATTTCTCCGGATTCCTTTCAATGATCTGTACCTCAATGCCGCTCCTGCTCAGCAATTTGGCCAGATAAAAGCTGACGCGGCTTCCCCCGCAGAGAATCACCCGCTTTACCTTGTGGGTGATCACGCCCAGGTTCTTGAGCAGCATGGTCAGCTCCTTGGTGGCCGCGGTCACGAAGATACGGTCTCCCTCCCGGAGCACAAAGTTGCCGTCCGGCGCGATGGCCGTACCGTTCCGCAGGACGGCACAGACCAGTATCTTACACTTTACTATATTATTCATATCATTCAGCGCCACATTGCACAGTCTGTTATTGGCGTCTATGCGCAGTTCCACGATCTCCACGCGCCCTTTGGCAAAGGTGTCCCTTTTCAGGAAACCCGGATATTTTAACAGTCTTTCTATTTCCACCGCCGCCTGGTTCTCCGGATTCACTGTCATGGACAGGGCGAACATATCCCGCATCTTATAAATCTGATCCGCATATTCCGGATTTCGCACTCTGGCAATGGTGTGCAGCCGGCGATTCATTCCATGGGCCGTCATGCAGCAGAGCAGATTGATCTCATCCGCGCCTGTGACAGCAATCAGAAGGTCTGCCTCCCTCACATCCGCCTGCTCCAATGTCTCCATGGAAGCGCAGTTTCCCTGCACCACCATGATGTCAAAGCGTTCCTCACTGGATTCCAGCTGCTTGAGGTTCGCGTCTATCAAAGTCAGATCATATCCTTCGGCGGAAAGCTGTCTGGTAAGCATGCCGCCCAGCTTTCCGCCTCCCGCAACAATTATTTTCATCGGTGATTCTCCTCTCTGTTCCGCATCCCTGTTCCTGCACCATTTTCAGCAGAGCCGCTTTCCTGCCTCGCATCCTCGGTGTGTTACGTTGGTTTCTTTCTGCATTTCACCCTGGCACCAATACAGACAAGACATGGCACACCGGTCACAACCATCACCAGTAATGTCACTGCCCGTACCTTTTCCTGCTGCTCCGCCGTTGGCGCCATCTCCTGCGAACCACTTATAAAGTATAACAGTGAAAGGAGAAAAAGGGGCAGAAGAACCGCAATCAGCATATCAAAAATCAACCGTATCATTTTGCCTTTTGACATCCTGATCGAACACTCCCTCCTACAGCCTCAGCCTGCCCTCCAGCGCCAGATACTGGTCGAAGATCAGCCTGCTCACCTTTGATCCGAAGACCGTCGCAGGATGATCATTGTAATACTGGGAATCGCTGAAATTTTTATTGAACAATACAATCACATACTTCCCGTAAGGTGTGGAGACAATTCCCCCGTCATTCCGGCAGGCGTTCATACTGCCGCTCTTGGAGGCCACATAGATGATCTCTTCATCGTAGTTATCCGCATCCAGGTAATATGGGGGAAGATTCCTGGTCAGCATGGAATGATAGTGCTGCTGCCTGCAGATCTCCAGCATCTGTTCCGATGACTCCGGACTGATCAGTTTCCCCTGTGCCATCCGCACCCACATGCGGGCGTAATCCTCCGGTGTGGAAGTCCCCAGCTTACTGTATTTTGCAAAATCGATCCGGTTGTGCAGGATCGTATCCCCGCAGCCCAGCCTCCGGATACAGTCATTGATCGGTCCCACCCCCAGGAAATCAATAAGCATATTCGTGGCAATATTGTCGCTGACAATGATCATCAATGTGGCGATGTTCTTCACGGAAAGCTTTGTTCCCACCTCCATGGAGCTCAGGATGCCGCTGCCGTCAATCACATGCTCCTGCCTGTATTCCAGCATGTCCGACAGGGAAATCTCCCCTCTCTCAATACGCTCGAACAATGCCGCCAAAACAAAAAGCTTGATGGTACTTGCAGTCTCGAATTTCTCCCGCTCGTTGATCTTGATGACATTCCCTCTCAGGTCATCAATATAAATGCCCATCAGTCCGTCATAGCTTTTTAATTCCACTCCGATCCTGTTCTCCAGGCTTAATCTTTCGTCCATTTACACGTTCCTTTCACGCTTCCAGACATACCGTCAATAGCGACACAAACATTCAAAGGGAAGAACCGCAGTCAGTTCCCCTGATCCTCATAGGAACATACTGCCCACACTCTCTAATTTTTCCCATAAATCCGGCCGGAAATCCTCGTGTGCCGGGTTCAGGCTGTTGATCACCACGCCGTCGCTGCCTTTCATCCCCGTGGAATGAATATACCGGTCATTGCCCAGGTACATGGCGATATGCCCCGGGAAAAAGAGCAGGTCACCGGGCTTCTTCTCCTCCGCCCTGATCTCCCTTATGGGAAATCCCTCCTTCATCCGGGCATTGCGGTATATATAGACGCCGCAGAGCATGTAGCACATGCTGGTAAGCCCTGAACAGTCTATGCCCAGAGGACTTTTTCCGCCCCACCGGTACTGGGTTCCCAGATAACTCTTTGCAATCTCTGTCAGACGGCTGCGGAATGCGTCCTCATTCTCCGTAAAACGCTGAGGATAATAGGGACCCAGGAATGTCTCTCTCGTATACCCCCTGCGCCCATCTGCCAGCTCCACCCGGATCCAGCCCTCACGCTCCGGCGCCTCGCCGATCCGGATCAGCCTGCCGCCCCGGGGGATGGATTCCAGGCAGATTCCCTGCACCTTCGGCTCGGACAGCACATCCGCATAGGACTGCATCACCACACAGAGCCCTCCCTGTTCCCACCTGGCAAGCCTGCTTTCCTCCGTCAACAGATCGTCTTTCCTGCAATAGGCCTCATATCGGTACTCTGTCCGGATATGCACCCACTGGATTTCCTCTCCGTCCGCATCAGGAACCTCCTCCAGAATCCAGGCAGTCATTCCATACAACAGTTCGTCGTCCAGGCACACCTTTTCCGACGGCTTCTCCCTCAGCGAAACCACGGCTTTCGCCGCGATGGCTTTTCTGCCTTCCGCTGCCTGCTGCTCCGGAAACGATAAGCAGTGCCGAATGATTTCAAGGCTTTTCTCAAAAGGCAGACTTCCATCCACCGAAACCTGTGGGCACTGCAATTGTTTCTGCCATTCATCATGCTCCGCCCTGCTTCTCATATTCAGGTCACCGGTGTCATAGGCGGCCGCCCAATCCATAAATTTCCGGTGGATCTCATACATATCCCCGCCGGGATCCAGCCGGTCTCCAAACTTTTCCCGCTCTCTCTTTTCCAGCCTTTCCATCCGCACGGCGGTATCTGTTTCCACGCGGACGGCCAGTGTAAAGCAGGGAATCAGCTCATCCCCCCAGCCCACAAGGGAACCGGATATGACCACCCTGTCATGCTCCGCGATATCCCCCTTCATCAGCGCAAGCCTGTCGGATACCTTTCTCTTCGTCGTGTAAGGAGGATTTGTGGGCTCCCAAAAGTAGTCGTCCGTATCCATAAAAAAGAATCCCAGCTTATCACTGATAAATTTCCCTGTGGCAGAGGTTCCCGAACCGGCCGCCCCATAGAGATGAATCACCTGTTTCCCCATACATTTACTCCTTTCCGGCCTTTTCCTCTTATGGTAATTGCGAGACCCGCATTTGGTAATCAGACTCTATGCAATTACCTGTTTTCCCTTGCAACGTAGCAGTTCAGCCTTCGGTCAAACTGTTACTTTGCAGCCGTCTGCTCCATTACGCAAAAACGGCAGGCACTTTGGTAATGCCGATTCCCGGCGCTTCCGTCATGGTGATCCGCGCTCCCTCAAAGACCGGCCCGCCCTCATAGGGATCCGTCCTACAGAGCGCCGGGCCGTCCAGGTCGTGCCTGGTGATCACCCCCCTGGCCGCCGCCAGATGCGCCGCCGCACTGACCGCCAGCTTGCTCTCCAGCATACATCCTGTCATACATTCTACTCCAAAACTCTCCGCAATACCACAGATTTTCAGAGCCTCGTAGATCCCGCCGGTCTTCATCAGCTTAATGTTGATCAGATCTGCCGCGCCCTCCCGAATCAGCCGGATGGCATCCTGCGGGGAAAAAACGCTTTCATCCGCCAGAACCGGTGTGAACACCTGGGAAGTGACATATTTCATCCCCTCAAAATCATGGGCGTTCACAGGCTGCTCCACCAGGTCGATGTCCAGTCCCTTATCCTCCATGGCCCGGATGATGCGCACCGCTTCCTTAGGCTGCCAGCCCTGGTTGGCGTCCACACGGATCACAATATCCCTGCCCACTGCCTGGCGGATGGCCGCAATACGCTTCACATCCCCTGTGCCGTCTTTGCCCACTTTGACCTTCAGGATGCGGAAACCCTGCTCCACGCCCCGCAGGCTGTCCCGCACCATCTCCTCGGTGTCATTGACGCTGATGGTGATATCCGTCTCTATGGCGTCCTGCCCACCGCCCAGAATCTTATATAAGGGCCGGTTCAGGTTTTTCGCATAGAGGTCATAGACCGCCATATCCACCGCCGCTTTGGCGGACGTATTTTTCACAATGCATTTATGCAGCCTGCCCATGATGCCGTCCATATCCTCAATATCCATACCTGTGATGGCAGGGGCAATAAAATCTCTGACGGCGGCCACGATGGACCCCTTGGTATCCCCTGTGATCACTGCCGTCGCGGGAGCCTCTCCAAATCCTTCCCGTCCATCGTCCGCCGTAATTCTGACAACAATGTCATTTACCGAATCCACCGTCCGCAAAGCCGTCTTAAACGGCGTCACAAGAGGAATCCGTATCTCTCCCAGTTCAATTCTTGCTATTTTCACGCTAACCCCCATCTGCCCGCAATAGCGGGCACAGACATTCATTCGTTTTCTTTGTAAAGTGACCACGCGAGTTTCTGTATCAACCGGTTAAATCGGGGACAATCCGTCTCATTGCTCATGCAGCATAGGATAAAGGGCCGGTGTCCCATGACAATACCCACATCGTGGGTGATGCCCTCATCCTCCCCCGTTTTATGGGCAATGGGAACACAGCCCTGAAAGTAGAAAGGCATCTTGTTTTTTAACCGCTGGGATTGCAGGATCTCCAGCATCTCTTGGGAAGAAGCTTTGTCCACCAGCCTTCCCCGGTACATTTTCTCCAGCATATCCGCGATCTCCACCCCGGATACATAATTTTCGATCCCTTTGTCGGAAGCCTCCGAATCAAATAAAAGACGGTTCACGCGGCAGGTCTGATAACCCATTTCCGCCAGGGAACCGTTTATCTCTTCCATGCCGCCCAACAGCCTGATCAGGATGTTGGTGGCCGTATTATCGCTTAAAATGATCATCAGGTTATAAAGATCCTGCACTGTCAGGTTCAGCCCCTCATGCATTCTGTTCAGGCACCCACAGGAGGGCAGTTTATCCCCCTCCTTCAGCACATACAGCTGATCTTTTTTTAACCTTCCTGCCTGCATCTGCCGGAATACTTCAACCAGAACCGGTATCTTGATCACACTGGCCGCCATCATGGGAATACTGCCATTATAATCCAGGATCTCCCCTGTCACAAGGTTTTTGTAAAAGACGACGTGTCTGCCGGGAAGCCCGTTTAAGTATTCCCTCAAATTTTCCCTGTTCATATTACCCCTCCATAGTCCAAGCCCCTCTGCACCCCAAATCACAGAGTCAGCACGGCACAAAGTCAGCCATGCTGACTTTGCTCATTGCCCGCGGAAATCACCAGTACATCGTTGCGTTAATCCTGAAGTAAATCAGTGCTTGATGTTTGCGTCAGCGCAAGGCGGAGGAAGGAGGCGATGCGGTGGCATCGTTGACTGACGACAACGCAGTGATGACGTGAACAGCGAGTGCTGATTACTCAGGAATTAATGCAACGATGTACTAGGTCATCCCCCGCAGCATGGCAATCTCCGCCTGATACCCGTCAAGTTCGTTCGGTGTCTCCAGATAAAACGGAAGATCCCTCAGGGCGGGGTGGTTCACAACCTTCCCGAATGCCTCTGCGCCAATGAAGCCCTGCCCGATCTTCTCATGTCTGTCCTTATGGGCGCCGAGAGGGTTCATGGAATCATTCAGATGCACCGCCTTAAGGCGTTCCAGGCCGATCACACTGTCAAATTCCCTGATCACATCCTCCAGGTGTCCCACAATATCGTAACCGCCGTCCCAGATATGGCAGGTATCCAGGCACACACCCATTTTATCGGTCAGTTCCACCCTGTCAATGATCCGGCGAAGTTCCTCGAAACTCCTGCCCACCTCAGTGCCTTTCCCGGCCATGGTTTCCAGCAGGACGGTGGTATGCTGCTCCGGCTTCAACACCTGGTTCAATGCGTCTGCGATCAGCTCGATGCCCTGTTCTGCCCCCTGTCCCACATGGCTTCCGGGATGAAAATTGTACAGCGCATCGGGAAGCATTTCCAGCCGGCGGATATCATCCGCCAGAGTCTCCAGGGCAAACTGCCTCGTTCTCTCCTCCCTGGCACAGGCATTGATGGTATAGGGAGCATGGGCAAGGGGCATGCCGATCCCCGTCTGCCCGAACAGCGCCAGCATGGCCTCTATATCCTCTTTCCGCCACTCCTTGGCGGCGCCTCCCCTGGGATTCCTGGTGAAGTACTGAAACGTGGTGGCGCCGATGGACTGTGCCGTCTTCGCCATATCCAGAAATCCTTTTGAAGAAGATAAATGGCATCCTATTCTTAACATAGCGTTTCCTTTCTGTTCCCAGAAACCGGAATTGTTTCTTTCAGGGTACTTCTATAAGGTACTTCTTTCCGTTTTCTTTACTTTCACGGAAATGATCCACAGTCCCGGCGCTACACAGCACTCCCCGCGGGATCGTGAATCATCTTCTGAATTGTTCCCTCAATTTTCGCAACCATTCTTCACCCTTACGGAATCATCTTCTGAACAGTTCCTGTATTTCTATGTCATTCTTTATATAATACGTCTCACAGCCAGGATCGTCTTATACTGCGCGTTGCTGATCTTAATACCCGTCCTGGAGCTGCTGGCATGCACGATCAGATTATTACCGATATAAATCGCCACATGGCCGTCATAGCAGATCAGGTCGCCGGGCTGTGCCTCCTCATAGGATACCCCCGTGCCCGCACCTCTCTGCTGGCTGGACGTCCTGGGCAGGGAATAACCGTAATCGGCATATACCCTGTATGTAAACCCGGAGCAGTCTGCCCCCTGTGTCAGGCTTGTTCCGCCCGCCACATAGGGATTTCCCACAAACTGGCAGGCATAATTGGCAATCTGCTTCCCCTGGTCGCTGCCGGAAGTGGAATTAATGACCGCCGTATAATTTGTTGTGGAGGGGGTCGGATTGGAAGCCGGTCTCCTGTTCTGCGCCGCCAATGCCGCCTGCAATTCCTTTAATTTCTTCTGCTCCTGCTGCAGCTGCGTCTTCGATACCGCAGCCTCCTGCTGCAGGCGGCTGATCTCCGCAGCCGCGTTTTCGGACTCCTTCTTCTTCTGCGCAAGCAGCACATCCAGGCTGGCCTTCTGCTCCCGCAGTGCCGCCTCATCTGCCTCAAGATTCTGCATGTCCTGCTCCAGCGCCGCTTTCTCCGCCTCCAGCCGATCCCAGAGTTCCTTCACAAGTTCTTTCGTCTCAATGAAATCGTTCAGCATTTTCTTATTATATTCATATATCTTTTCAATATAATCCATGCTGTTCAGGATATCACCGATCCCCTTGCCCTTCAGCAGCACATCCAGATAGGTGGCGTCACCGTTTTCATAGAGCAGGCGGGTCTGCACCGCCATGCTGTTGCGCTGCTCCTCCTCCTTCTGTAAAGCCGCCTCATATTCCGCCTCTGTGGCTTCGATCTGTGTCTGCTTGTCCGCAATCTCGTCTTTCTTCTGGGCGATCTCATCCTCCAGCATGCCGATACTCGTCATAGTGTTGAGTATCTCCGCGTTGAGGTCGTCAATGGCCTCCTGGATCAGATCCTGCTCGTCCTCCATGGCGGCGATCTCATTGTTGATATTCTGGAGCTGCTGGTTGATACTGTCAATGTTGCTTTGAATACCGGTAACGGTGGATGCTTCCGCGGTCAAAGGACGGCACATCAGGAGCCATGCGGCAATGCCCGTAACGGCCATGAAATTTTTCAATAATTTTTTCTGCTTTCCCATACCTAAAAGCATATCACACTTTTCTGCAATTTTCACCCTCTAAAACCTTAAGGAATTATAAAAAAGGGAACCGTACCGTTTCAAAACATTATAATTCGCACGTATGCACTGTCCTGGGGAAGGGAATCACGTCCCGGATATTGCCCATACCTGTCAGGTACATGACGCATCTCTCAAAGCCCAGCCCGAAGCCGGCATGTCTCACGGAGCCGTACCTTCTCAGATCCAGATAGAAGTCATAATCCTCCTTCTGTAGTCCCAGTTCTTCCATTCTCTGCTCCAGCACCTCCAGCTTATCCTCGCGCTGGCTGCCGCCGATGATCTCACCGATACCGGGCACCAGACAGTCCATGGCGGCCACGGTTTTGCCATCCTCATTGAGCTTCATGTAGAATGCCTTGATCTCCTTGGGATAATCCGTCACAAAGACAGGGCGCTTAAACACCTCTTCCGTCAGATATCTCTCATGCTCTGTCTGCAAATCACAGCCCCAGTGTACTTTATAGTCAAAGGCATCGTTATGCTTCTCCAGGATCTCAATGGCCTCCGTATAGGTCACATGGCCGAAATCGGAATTTGCCACGTGCTCCAGACGCTGGATCAGTCCCTTGTCCACAAACTGGTTAAAGAACGCCATCTCCTCCGGCGCGTTTTCCAGCACATAGCGGATCACGAATTTCAGCATGCCCTCCGCCAGCATCATATCGTCCTTCAGATCCGCAAACGCCATCTCCGGCTCGATCATCCAGAACTCCGCCGCATGTCTGGTGGTGTTGGAATTTTCCGCCCTGAAGGTGGGGCCGAAGGTATATACATTCTTAAACGCAAAAGCGTATGTCTCCACATTCAGCTGGCCGCTGACCGTCAGGTTGGTGGGCTTTCCGAAAAAGTCCTGGGAGAAATCCACCTTGCCCTCCTCTGTGCGGGGAAGGTTCTCCAGATCCAGGGTGGTAACCTGGAACATCTCCCCGGCGCCCTCACAGTCGCTTCCGGTTATGATGGGCGTATGCACATAGACAAACCCCCTGTCCATAAAGAAGGTGTGAATGGCATAGGCGATCAGGGAACGTACCCTGAACACTGCCTGGAATGTGTTCGTCCTGGGACGCAGATGGGAGATCGTGCGCAGATACTCAAAGGAGTGGCGCTTTTTCTGCAGGGGATAATCCGCCGTGGAAGCGCCCTCCACCAGGACTTCCCCTGCCTGTAATTCAAAGGGCTGCTTGGCCTCCGGCGTAGCCACCACCGTACCCTTCACAATCACGGCCGTACCCACATTCATCCTGCAAAGTTCTTCAAAATTGGCAAGCTGATCCCCGTAAACCACCTGCAGCGGTTCAAAGAAGGTTCCGTCATTGATCACCAGGAACCCAAAGTTCTTGGAATCGCGGTTGTTTCTCACCCAGCCGCCCACCGTGACCTCCTTTCCAAAATACTCCTCACGGTTGCGATAAAGATCGCGAATGTCTGTCAGTTCCATTTCATACCTCCTGCTACGGTTCATTGATTTGTACATGTTCCATCAGATAATTCATTGCGTTTTCCGTGGTAATCGCATTGCGGTATTCCTCCGCCGAAACCCCTCCCAGGAACTCTTCCACCGAGGAGGCCCCTGCCTCCTTTGCATACTGCTCCAGAGTTGCCTTTAAATCCTTGTCGCTGACGTTTAAGTTTTCCTGATTGGCGATGGCCTGTAAGGTAATATCCTGCTTTGTCAGCATCTCCGCATAATGATTGACATAGGTTTCCGCATCCATTCCGAAAAGCATATTGGCGTATGTGTCCGCATCCAGACCGTACGCCGCACCGGAATTTACAATGCTGTTGGCGTACGCCTTATTACTCTCCAGTATGTCGCCGGGCAGTTCCGCATAAGTACACTGCTCAAAGAGCGCCGCCATGATGGCGCCCTTTACTTTATCCGTATACTCCGACTCCTTTTTGGCATAAAGGATGTCATATTCATACTGCTGCAGCTCCGCCACCGTACTCACATTTTCCAGTCCCATGGTGGCTGCCACCGCGTCCCGCAGCTCCACGATATAGTTGATTGTGACCGTGAACGTCACAGCCTGTCCCGCCAGCTTCGTATTCCCGTAATCCTCGGGGAATTTCAAGTCCAGATCCACGGTTTCTCCCGGCCGGACTCCCATCAGGCCGTCCTCAAATCCATCGATATAGCTGCCTGATCCGAGAACCAGGAAGGCGTCCGTGGCCGTTCCGCCATCAAATGCCTCGCCGCCCATCCTGCCCACATAATCAATATTCACAGTGTCCCCGTCCGCCGCAGCACGATCCGTGATCCCGCTGTTCTCCAGCGTAGAGAACCTGCTGTACGCTTCCATGACACTCAGATCCCTCTCCTCGTCCGTGACAGCCACCGGCTCCACACTGACATGCAGGTTCTGATAGTCACACAACGTCACATAGGAATCCGTTTTCAGATCCCTCAATGCATTCTCTTCCCTGCCCTGGCCGCAGCCTGCAAGCAGGCATGCTGTCAGCAGCACAGTCAAAATACCTGTTTTTATCTTTTTCACTTTCATACCTCCCTGCCCGCTCCCGTGGGCATTCATGCTCTTCCTCTCAATGATGCCATGCTATTCGGGTCTGCTTTTCTTTCGTTTTATCATATTGGGATGGCAATTGATCTTCTACTTTGCCGATTATATCGCCACTGTGACGATACAGATTGGAGAACAATGTTGCACTTTGGGTTTTACCGCCTGCCTCGACAGTAATATTGAACTCATCATCCTTACAGTCCCGTTCCTTTCCCACACTCAGACCCCCACTTTCATTTTTCGCTTCAATCTTATAAACCACATCGTAACCTTTGTAAAGCATTTCCTTTGTGGGAGTTTCGACAGAATCTCTATGAATATGATTGGCCTCCGCAGTGATAGGAAACAGATTCTCCGGTATGCCCTTTCCTCCCAGATCATGATTCAGCAGATGCCCCCTGACGAGCCCGTTTCCTTTATACCCGTACCTCATCCTCAGATTAGCCATCATGCTCTCCTGACCCGCAGGCGTGCTGCCCTTCACACTGTCCGCCGGATCCAGATTGGCATGCATTGTCCCCCCTGTCGTTTCCGTTTTCTCGATTCCGCTGGGCACATATTCCTCCTTACCTGTTACAGGGTTCCTCCGCTCTGAGTAAACATGATATTTATAAGTTTGCCCCGTGTATTGGATGCTTGTGGTGCACTGTATTGTCCCTCCCCGACGCTCTGAAGCCGGTTCTGACCCGGCAGATCCCTTTCCTTCCTGTGTATGCGTCAGCGTTCCCTGTTTTGCCGGGCTATAGCGGATTCGCACATCATCAAAGGACATTCCCGATACGGCTGCGCTCTTTTCTCTCCTCTGTGATAAATTTGCCTGCCTGTTCGCCTTCCCACGCAATGCTGATGTTCCCTCAGCCGTCATATATCGCATTCTGCCGCCTCCACTCACCCTGTAAATCGCCGTTTCCACAATCCATTTCGCACAGCATGGCTATAGTGTACCACAAAACCAGAATCACGTAAAGCAAACTTACATCCGGACCACGGAAATCAATTTTCTAAAACCTCACAAATCTTAGAAGGTTTAAGTAAGCAA
>CAOKWI010000039.1 GCA_948473115.1 uncultured Lachnospiraceae bacterium
ATCCATGCCTTCATTATATCTTATCTATCTGTTTTTGAAAATTGATTTCCGTGCCAATATCATTTCATTTGCTATACTGGCGGTCAAAAAGACTGACCGCTCAGTATAAGATGATGTGCACAGCCGCATAAGGAAATATGCCGCTTCGCGGCTGCGGCTGGCACAATACTCACGGTAAATTTCATTGACCGTGAGTATAAATGCATTTAACCACTGCCCTTATTATTATCGTAAATGCCAGATTGTTTTACATCCCATATCCCTCATTATCTCCCTGGTGGTTGTTATGACCAGTCTTGTATTGTTCATCATCTTACTTTATCCTTGGGGGTGTGGTATTTAGTTACTTCCCTGCATATGGGGCAGGACTGCCTGTTTTTTGTCCCGTGTATATGGCGGCTTCCTTACCGCGCATACCATTTTTACCAGGCAGAAGATTTTTCTTTTCATTGTGGAAAAAAGTTGAAACATTTGAAACAGGCTGCAAAATATCTTATAATACGTTAATTTTTGATTTCATATTGAGCAATGTGCGTTTTGATGCTATAATGGGATTGTATAATTGAAAAGGAAGCAGGATGCGATTTTCTAAGAACTTTAGTTCTTTTATATTTAGTTCTTTTAGATGCCCTCTAGTCTTACGAAGGAGGGTGATGCCCATGAGCGTGATGGAGATTTTGACATTATTGCTTGTTATTTTTGCGGCTCTGTCTTACATAGACAATCATAAAAAGAAATAAGCATCCCAACCGCCTAAAGTGAGGATGCTTATTTCTTGTAATTTTATTCTTTACTGAGGGCAAATCGGAACTCGTGTCCGATGACCTTCCTAAGTAGATTGTACACTAGAGCCGCTTGTTTTTCAAGTGGCTCTTTTACCATTTTATCAGTCTTTATCTGCCTTTGTCACACATTCCCCAAAGTTGAGTCAAAATTTGAGTCAGGACTTGACATTCTCCGCTTTTCCTTTATAATAAATCTTCGGAAAAGCCCATAAAATCAAGGCTTTTCCAAATACAATCCGTGAGTTCGAGACCTTCCTCACGTAAAACAAAACTAAAGGAGAAAAAAATGAATCAGAAAGTATTGTTTATCGTCCACGCCAGCGTCATTGCTGCGCTCTATGTTGTGCTGACTTTTGTCGCCAACGCCTTCGGTCTGGCTAATTACGCCGTCCAGGTACGCTTCTCGGAAGCGCTCACTATTTTACCCTTTTTCACCCCTGCCGCCATTCCGGGGCTCACCCTGGGCTGTCTGCTGGCCAATATCCTTACCGGATGCGCCCTGCCCGACATTCTGTTCGGCACGCTTGCCACGCTGATCGGAGCCCTGCTCACCTGGATGCTGCGGAATCACAAATGGCTGGCTCCCGTTCCTCCCATTTGTGCCAACACGGTCATAGTGCCCTTTGTCCTCTATTACGCTTACGGGATCAGGCCCCTTTGGCTTTCCTTTCTCACAGTGGGTGCAGGCGAAATCCTTTCCTGCGGAATCCTGGGTATGCTCCTGTTGACCGTCCTGAATCAATACAGAAAATATATTTTCCCTACTCCTTACGCACATAAGTGATAAAGCAGTTTCCGTTTTCCTCGAACCATTCCGTGGAATCATTTATGCCCTTCTTATATAAAGTACCTGTGGCCGGTTCCATGATGACCACATTGTACTCATTGAATCCCGTTACCAGGACTGCTTCCCCGTTTTCCAGAAGTGCAAGCACCGGGATGTCCCTGTTGGTATAATACAGCAGGGCATCCAGGTTGCACCCCTTCAGATCCAGGATACGCGCATCTTCCAGGTTATCCTCCAGGATCTCCATCACCGTGTATCCCTGCCCCAGCAGATATTCGGAATTTCTCACCAGACCTTCAAACTTGAAGATCGTATCCAGACATACGGCCAGGCTGTCCTTTGTCTCCGTGACGGAGGCTTCCTTGATAGCCATGATCTGGTTCCTGGCCACCCTGTTGCCTCTCAGCCAGATACACTCCCCGCTTTCATCCACTACCACGCCGGATATTTCATATGCAAGGTTCACAGCGCCGGCCGGAGACGCAAAGATGCCGTCCACGCCGTAAGGGCCGTAGACATAATACCTCTCGCTCTCCTCCGGCTCAGGCAGATGCAGTTCCCTCCCGCCTTCAAACACTACCTCCTTGGGATTCAGGACCTTAAATGACCTGCTGTCAATCTCTGCCCTCGTCTGGATCTGCACATATCTCTCATAAATATCAATATCCGCGGTAACGATCACATTCCTGCTGCTTCCCGATTCCGCATTATTCATGATATGGTCCTGGGTCGTCTCCCGGTATTCCCCGGATTCCAGCCGCTCCATGCGGTCCAGGATCAGCTGGTTGCTCTCCACGCGGCATCCTGTCACATAAATGCCCGGCTGACTGTACTCCTTCAGCAGTCTGCCGTCCGAACTGCTGATGCAGATCTTATACATGGGCAGGAAGGCTCCCCCAATATTTTCTTCCACAACATCATCCCGCCTCGCCACTCCATAGATCACATCCTCTTCCATAAATCCCAGAGGACGAATCACCTCATTTTGCCCGACCTGAATCACATCCTGGTCGCCGTTGCTGAGATTCCTGATATTCAGGTTACGGCTCTGGTATATGTCGTCCGCCTCGGTCCAGACCACGATCTTATGATTATCGGATACGTGAACACTCCCGTCCTGACTGACATGTATCAGCGGATAATATGTCTTCTCTGCCAGATTGATCCCGAACACGGTCTGGTTCAACTCCAGATACAGCTCCTGATCCCGGTTTAAGTACAGAAGCTGCTCCATTTCCGCCGAAAGAACGGAAAAGGTCTTATCATAGGGGATGTAGACGATCTCTTCCAGCGTATTCAGGCTGCTGTTGTAGCTGTACAGCTGGATGCCCACCTCCCCCTCATGGCGGCCGCGGTTCATATAGCCATAAACTGCGAACTGAATATTCCCGCCTTCATCCACATCCAGTATCTTCATGTCATGCTGGTCATACATCGTGCGGTCATCTTCATTATCCTCATCATAAAAACTAAAGATGACCGTCATCTTATTCGTGACCGGATTATAGCTGAGCATCTGCCCTGCCACCACGAACACCACAATATTCCCGTCCTCACTCTCCACCATGGGAATGTCCGGGGCTGTAATGCCTAAAAGGATTTTATCATTGGCGCAGATATGATCCATATCCGGGATCTGTGTCATAGTGCGCTCATAATCCAACAGATATATCCTTTCCGCAGTGTAACGGATGCGGTAATGCTCCTGCACCTGATAATAGGTCTGGTTCCGCCCGTCTGCGGATGTGGACACGGTATAATTCACCAGGAATGACGCCGTCTGACTGGCTACATCCGTCAGCTGCACCACCGGCTTTGTCACTTCTCTCACAGGCAGTTCTCCCCACGTGATCTGCCGGAAACTGCTATGGATATTCACCTTATGGAAAGAGCTGTTATCCTCCAGGCGGGCATTGGACTCCAGGTATTTTGTCAGTTCCCTGGCCGCCTCCCTGTCATAAAGCCTGTTATGAAAGTCCAGGACATAATCCAGCTTCTCCGCGACATACAGACTGTCGCTCCAGATCACGCGGGTATAATAATAAATTTTTCCCCCCTCTGAATCCAGCAGGATAGCCAGGGAATATTCCGTGTCCCTGTCTATCAGGTCCTTCAGGGCGATCGTTCCGCTGATCACATTGCCGTGCTGGGTATACTCCGAAAGCTCCGTATTCTCGATCAGCCGGCTGCCGTCAGCGTTGCGCACCTCAATGGTGATGCCGTCAATCATTCTGCCATATGTGTCAATCCGGAAATCCGTATTACGTCTCTCTCCCAGCGCGGTAACGGTATCCCTCTGAAAAGAGACATCCATCGGGTTCTTATATCCGTGAAGCTGATTGTACGCCACTCCGTTCATCTCCATGGAGATCAGCGGAAAAGTAGCCGGCGCCATTTCCATGGTAAGATTATCATGCCCCTGGTTCATTATCTTTCCTACTATGAATAATGCGGCTATAAACACGGCTATAAACACAGCCAGCTTTATGATGCTTCTTTTCATTCAAACCTCCATGATTCCGCTTGGCAGCAGGGTATTTGATTGAGAATGCGGTCAGCGCAGCAGCCGCTCCAGTGTGGGATCCACATGCAGAAAGCCCATGACCTCCTCAAGGGAGGCGGCGTTTTTTTCAGGTTTCCGCATCCTGCTTTCCTTCACGGCGCGTATCATCAGATTTTTAGGCGTATGCTCCATGTCAATGAACTCCAGTATCTGTACCCGATACCCCTGCCTTTCCAGCAGGTCTGCACGGAGCGCGTCCGTGATCAGGGCTGACACGCGTTCCCTGATCAGTCCATATTTTAACACAGGCTGCAAAATATCACAATGTATCTGTCCGTTTAATTCATGCTGACAGCAGGGAACCGCCATAATGACGCCCGCTCCCCATTTCACCGCCTTTTCCAGGGCATAATCAGTGGCCTTGTCACAGGCGTGGAGGGATACCACCATATCCACAGCTTCCGCTCCCTGATAATTCTGGATATCACCCTGCTCAAAGTGAAGCCTGTCATAATGAAGCTTCTCCGCCAGCCGGTTGCAATGCTCTATGACATCCTTTTTCAGGTCCAGTCCCGTAACCTGGATATCCCTTCCCTGAAGCTGATGCAGATAGTGATACATGGCAAAAGTAAGATAAGACTTACCGCAGCCAAAATCTATAATGCGTATCGTCCTGTCCGCCGGCAGCCTGTCCAGCACATCTTCTATATACTCCAGATAGCGGTTGATCTGACGGAACTTATCATATTTCGCCCTGGCAATCCTGCCGTCAGGGGTCTGCACCCCCAGTCCCACCAGGAAATCCACCGGCTGCCCCTCCTGAAGGATATACTGCTTCGTCCTGTTATGGGAAAGGTTGTCCGCTTCCCGTCCGGCTTCCGCCGCGTTTCCCGCTGTCTTCCTTTTCTTGACGGTGACGGTTCCCTTCCTGCTGACCAGAACAGTGGCTTCCTGTGTCCTGCCCTTCAGTTCCGCCTGTTGAAACAGGTTTTCCATATACTCCATCAGCCGCGGCAAAAGCTCGGCGTCTGTATCATTCCTGTGGAATACCTGGGTCCCGCGGTATATGGTCTCCTGGAACAGTAATCCGTCCTTCAAAAGGACCGGCCGGATCTTAACCTTTCCGGCGCGGTCTGCATCTCTGCTGTTGCTCAAGGTCATTTGTATTAAATCAACGTTCAACATCTGTTGAAACAGTTCTCTCAATTTTTCCATGGTAAGCTTTCTCTCTAAAAAATCCTTCCGCGCCGGCCGCCATGCCTGCGCTTATATACTTCGTTTAACAGAAGGAGCTGTACGACGTCCTCGGAAGGCTCCAGCCCCTCCTGCTCCAGCGTCCTCTTCATGGAATCCGCCAGGTGTAACAGGCTCAGTCTGTCAGGATATTCGTCATAGATCACGCTTCCCTCATAGTCTGTCCTGTCTAAGATTTCAGCGACCCTGCGCTGGCATCTCTTGACGGTATCAGGGTACATCTGCTGTAGATATTCCATATCCTGCAGCATCTGGGTTTCTCTGCCCGGCCCGAAATAGCCCGGGTATGACATATAAAAAGGAATGGGCTGCAGCAACTTAAGGTTCGTTTCCATATGCATCTCCGAAAGTCTTTTTATCAGCATATGCATATTTATCCCTTTTGTTGCTTACAGCCCTGCTCTTACTCTGCCTTTTACTTCTTACTTTAGTACCTGAATACGTGCGATTGCTCTCTGCAGCGCCGTCTCGGCCCTTGCAATATCGGTCTCCGGAGTCCTGCTGCGCAGTCTCTCCTCGGCACGCTCTCTTGCAGCCTCGGCACGACCCTCATCAATCTCGTCAGGCCACTCGACTACCTCAGCCAGGATCGTGATACCTTCGGGAAGGATTTCGGCAAACCCTGCGTGAAGCGCAGCCATTTTCTCCCCCTCCGCCTCGTGGATATGCAAAATACCCGGCTTAATGATAACGGTAAGCGGAATATGTCCCGGCAGCACGCCAACCTGACCTTCGGTGGTGTTGAACTCCACCATCTCCGCGTCACCCTCATAGAAAACTCGCTCAGGAGTGATAATGCGCAGGTTAAAACTCTTTTCTGCCATAGCCTACCTCCATTATTTGATCTTGGCTAACACGTCGTCGATGCCGCCTGCATTCAGGAAGTAACTCTCGGGAACATCATCATGCTTTCCTTCCAGGATCTCCTTGAAGCCGCGGATGGTCTCATTGATGGGTACATATTTTCCCTCCAGACCCGTGAACTGCCCTGCCACGAAGAAAGGCTGGGACAGGAATCTCTGTACCTTACGGGCACGGGACACCACCAGCTTATCCTCCTCGGACAATTCATCCATACCAAGGATCGCAATAATATCCTGAAGCTCCTTATAGCGCTGCAGGATCTCCTGCACACCCCGGGCAGTCCTGTAATGCTCCTCACCCACAATCCTGGGATCCAGGATACGGGAGGTGGACTCCAGGGGATCCACCGCCGGATAGATACCCAGCTCCACGATGGAACGGGACAATACGGTGGTAGCATCCAGATGTGCGAATGTAGTCGCGGGAGCGGGGTCAGTCAGGTCGTCCGCAGGCACATATACCGCCTGAACAGAGGTGATGGAACCGTTGCGGGTGGATGTGATCCTTTCCTGCAGCGCACCCATCTCCGTCTGCAGCGTAGGCTGGTAGCCTACTGCGGAAGGCATACGTCCCAGCAGTGCGGACACCTCGCTTCCTGCCTGTGTGAAACGGAAAATATTGTCGATGAACAGCAGCACGTCCTTGCCGCCCTTGTCACGGAAGTACTCCGCCATGGTCAGACCGGTCAGGCCTACCCTCATTCTCGCTCCGGGGGGCTCGTTCATCTGTCCGAATACCATGGTGGTCTTATCAATAACTCCCGATTCCGTCATCTCATGGTAAAGATCGTTCCCCTCACGGGTACGCTCGCCCACGCCGGTAAATACGGAATATCCGCCGTGCTCGGTAGCGATATTACGGATCAGCTCCTGGATCAATACGGTCTTACCTACTCCGGCGCCGCCGAACAGACCGATCTTACCGCCCTTCTGATAAGGACAGAGCAGATCGACGACCTTGATCCCTGTCTCCAGAAGTTCTGTCTCGGTAGACTGCTCCTCAAACTGAGGCGCAGGCCTGTGGATGGGTTCGTAGGAAACTCCCTCAGGAGCCGGTTTGTTATCTATAGGCTGGCCCAAAACGTTGAAAATCCGTCCCAGCGTCTTCTCGCCCACCGGAACCGAAATGGGAGCGCCTGTGGCGATCGCATCCATTCCCCTGACCAGTCCGTCGGTGCTTCCCATTGCAATACACCTCACCGTATCGTCTCCCAGGTGCTGGGAAACCTCCACGGTAAGCTCACCGCCGTCCCTGGTAGGAATACGAATCGCTTCGTTGATCTCGGGAAGCTTACCCTCATCGAAACGGATGTCCAGCACCGCTCCAACGACCTGGGTAATCTTACCTCTGTTTTCTCCTGCCATTTCTACCTCTTTCCTGCCCGCATACGCAGGCAAACTTTTCATTTCTCCCGATCTGTCCGCAGCCACTGAAAACAGCTGCACGGACAAATCCTCTAAACCTCTCACTGTTCCGTCATGCCGACCGCAGTCGGCACAACTGTCAGTGCAAGTCCAAAAGGACGCCTCTTCAGCGGCACATACAACAGAATAAATTCTGTTGTCAAGAACAATTGCCGCAAGTCCGGAAGAATCCGCTTTGCGGATTCTTTCAGGCGAAACGTTTCGCCTTTTTAACCGAGTGCCTCCGCACCCGCGATGATTTCTGTTAATTCCTGTGTAATAGAGCCTTGTCTAGCCCTGTTATACTTAAGCGACAGATCGCTGATCATATCCTCCGCATTGCTGGTGGCATTGTCCATTGCCTGCATACGCGCACCGTTCTCACTGGCCACGGCCTCCACAAGGGCGCCGTAGATCAGGCTGGTGACATATTTGGGCACGATCAAATCCAGCGCCTCCACATCCTCCGGCTCAAAATTCATGATTGCCTCCGCCTTTGGCGTCTCCTCAGGCTCCCCGGCCTCGCAGCTTATGGGAAGCAGCCTGAGCAGTGTGGGCACATGGCTGACCGTGTTCTTAAACGCGGTGTAGGCAAGATAGATCTCTCCGATCTCACCCTCTGCAAAGGACTGTAACAGCCGCTTTGCCAGTGCCATTGCATCCACATATGCGGGCGCGTCCATGATCGCGTTTTCACATTCCCTGATATCATAGCCGTTTCTTGCCAGAGCATCATGTCCCTTGCTGCCGATGGGGTAGATCACCAGATCCTCCTTCTTCCATTCGGGATGTCTGGTCACCAGCTTTACCACATTAGAGTTGTAGCCGCCCGCCAACCCGCGGTTGGAGGTGATGACGATCACTGCCTTCTTCTGTGACTCGCCGGGTACAAGATACTTATGCTCAATATGACCCACACGCTTCAAAATACTGTTCACTGTTTCAAACATGCAGTTAAAGTACGACTTGGAACGCTCCGCGTTGCTTCTGGCACGCTGCAGCTTTACAGTGGATACCAGCTTCATGGCCTTTGTGATCTGCTGAGTACCCTGGATACTGCTTTTGCGTCGCTTTATATCACGCATTGATGCCATAATTTGTCCTCATTTCTATTTTAAGAACTGTGCCTTGAACTCCTTGATCGCCTTCCCCAGAAGTTCATCTGTCTGATCGGAGATCACCTTCTCCTCGGCGATGCTGTTCGGAATCTCAGCATACTTTGTATCCAGGAACTCAAAGAGCTCCTTCTCAAATCTGGTGATTTCATCCACAGGCACATCCAGCAGATACTTGTTCGTTACCGCATAGATAATGATAACCTGGTACTGTACAGGCATGGGCTTGTATTGGGGCTGCTTCAATACCTCCTTGATCCGCTCGCCCTGGGCCAGCTTTTCCTTGGTGTCCGCGTCCAGTTCTGATCCGAACTGCGTGAACGCTGCCAGCTCCCTGTACTGTGCAAGCTCCGTACGGATAGGAGCCGCGATCTTCTTCATAGCCTTGATCTGCGCGGCGCCGCCTACACGGGATACGGAAAGTCCTGCATTGACTGCGGGGCGGAAACCGGAGTTAAACATCTCTGTCTCCAGATAGATCTGTCCGTCGGTGATGGAGATGACATTGGTGGGAATGTATGCGGATACATCGCCTGCCTGCGTCTCGATGATAGGCAATGCAGTCAGGGAGCCTCCGCCGTACTCCTCGCTCATTCTCGCCGCACGCTCCAACAGTCTGGAATGCAGATAGAAGACATCTCCGGGATATGCCTCACGCCCGGGCGGACGGCGAAGCAGCAGGGAGAGTGTACGGTAAGCGGTAGCATGCTTGCTCAGGTCATCGTAAATGACCAGCACGTCCTGTCCTGCCTCCATCCATTCCTCGCCGATGGCACATCCGGAATAAGGGGCGATGTACTGTAAGGGAGCCAGGTCGCTGGCCGTGGATACCACAACGGTGGTATATGCCATGGCGCCATGCTCCTCCAGGGTCTTAACGATATTTGCAATGGTGGATGCCTTCTGACCGATGGCAACGTAAATACATTTTACGTTCTGACCCTTCTGGTTAATGATCGTATCAATGGCGATAGCAGTCTTACCGGTCTGGCGGTCGCCAATGATCAGCTCACGCTGACCTCTTCCGATGGGCACCATGGCATCGATAGCCTTGATACCTGTCTGGAGGGGAGTATCCACGCTCTTTCTGGTAATCACTCCGCTTGCAACACGCTCAATCTTACGGAAGGAACTCGTCTGAATGGGACCCTTGCCGTCAATAGGCTGCCCCAGGGCATTGACAACACGCCCCAGCATGGCGTCTCCTACGGGAACCTCCACAACTCGTCCCGTGGTCTTGACGGTATCTCCCTCATTAATATTTTTAGCACTGCCCAGCAGTACCACACCAACGTTATCCTCTTCCAGGTTGAGCACCATGCCGTATACTTCACCGGGAAATTCCAGCAGTTCACCCTGCATTGCATTTTCCAGTCCATGTACACGAGCGATACCATCCGCCACCTGAATCACAGTACCCACATCGGATACATCCAGGCTGGACGCGTATCTCTTAATCTGATCCTTGATAACTGAACTTATTTCTTCTGGTCTTAAATTCATGGATCTGTCTCACCTTTCCTCCAACCGGTCATCCCAGCTGGATTTGTAATAATTGTTTTTTCAAGCCGTCCAGTTTTGAACGAATACTGCTGTCCACCACTCTGTCGTTGATCCTGATGATCATCCCGCCAATGATCGACGCATCCACTGTATAATGCATTTCCATTGACTTGTATGCGGTAGTGTCCAGGATCCTTGACTCAACGGCAGATCTCTGCGCAGCCGTCAGTTCCACCGCGGTGGTGACATACGCCACGCCGATCTTTCTGGTCTCCTTCACACGGTCCACAAAGTAACTGAAAATGTCGGGCATATCCCTGTATCGCTCCTTGGAGACGATAACCTCCAGAAAACTCTCCAGTTCTTCACTGACACGTCCCTTGAAGACCTCCTTCAGCACCTGAAGCTTCTCCTGCTTCGGGATGCCCGGATGCTTCATCAGCTCGTCAAATTCCGGATTCTGCTGAAGCACGGCGCTTACGCCCAGGATTTCCTCCATCAGCTCCTGTGCCTTGTCCTCACCTGATTCCATCGCGATCTCAAACAAGGCTTCGCCATATGTCTTTGAAACTAACTTAGCCATGTCTTATCACCCATTTCCTTCAAGGTTTCATCAATCAACTGATTCTGCACGGTGGTATCAATGGATGCCGATACTACCTTGCCGGCCATAAGGGATGCAATGGAAATCATTTCTTTCTTTATGTCATCAGACATCTTCTGTTTCTCAAGCTCTGCTTCCGTGCGGGCTCTGTCAAGAATAGCGGCGGCTTCTTCCTTCGCCTGGGCAATGATCTGGTTTTCATTGTTCAGCGCCCTCTTGCGGGCATCGCTCAGGATGCTCTCCGCTTCCTTGTTGATCTCCTGAAGCTTACTCTCATATTCCGCTTTTAAGCCCCGGGCATCCTCCATGTCCCTTCTGGCTGTTTCCAGTTCGCCCTGAATCTTTTCCTTACGGCTGTTCAGAAGCTTTCTGGCAGGATTGAACAAAAAGTAGCTCAATGCCAGAAACAGGACAAAGACTGCAATGATGGTCAGACAGGAATCTGCCAGAAGCTGCCAGTCCAGATCAAACAGTCTCTCCATGGACTCGCCCCCTGTTAAAAGTATCATTCTTTGCCTCCTTTCTGCCTATAAAATCTAAGCGTTTCATTTTCATAGATTAGGGCAGAAGGGGTTTTACAAACATCAGCAGCATGGCAACAAGCAGACCGTACAGACCGGTGGTCTCCGCAACTGCCTGACCGAGAAGCATGGTAGACATTACGTCTCCCTTGGCTCCGGGATTACGTCCAACTGCCGCCGCCGCATGTCCTGCTGCGATACCCTGTCCAACACCAGGTCCAATACCGGCGATAACTGCCAGACCTGCACCAATTGCGGAACAACCTAAAATAAAGTTTGAATTAAATTCCATTTTTTTTCCTCCATTAAAGTTCCGTCCCTACTCTTCGATGCCCTTTGTCCGGGGGAGCAATTTTCATCTGCTTAATCCGCATCTGAAAATTCTCCCGGGCATCTCCGTTCCGGGACTGTTTTCCAGTTCCGTCCCTACTCTTCGATGCCCTTTGTCCGGGGGAGCAATTTTCATCTGCTTAATCCGCATCTGAAAATTCTCCCGGGCATCTCCGTTCCGGGACTGTTTTCCAGTTCCGTCTTTCCACTGCGAGACCCCTTGACTGGGGAGTGAGTTTCAAGACTGTTTTAGTTTGTTATTATTGATTCCATTTTCACTATCGGCGTGTGCCGTCGCCTATCTCATTCGAGATATAGGTCATGGTCAGCATACAGAACACATAAGTTTGAATTGCTCCGGAGAACAAGTCAAAATACACATGCAGCGCAGCCGGCCATATTGTCGCTATCCAGCCCAGAAGTCCGTATATCAATGCCATCATGACCGTACCCGACAGCACGTTGGCAAACAGACGCAGGGACAGGGATATGGGCACCGCAACATTACTGATAATATTGATGGGCAGCCAGATCGGCAGCCAGGGTGGCAGCGGCGAGCACAGATCCTTCCAGATGGTCATCGGCTTCTGGTATTTGATCTTATTAAAATGGATCAGCGTAAAGGTCAGAATACCCAGAGGCAGCGTCACACCGTAATCCGCCGTAGGCGGCCTCAATCCCAAAAGGCCCGATATGTTGCTGAACAGGATAAATATGAAGATGGTTCCGATGTAATTGTAAAACCTTGGAGCCGCCTTGCCCATCGGGCCGTCTACAACCCCATCCAGTTTTTCCACGATCAGCTCCACCACGTTCTGAAAACCCGAGGGCACTTCAGACGCTCTGGCCATCGCCCGGTTGGCTGCAATGGCAAAACCAATCAGAATCAGCATGACGATCAGGACGCATACATGTGTTGTTGTTATCCACACCTCATGACCGAAGAAGGAGTACTTGGCAACTCCATGAATCATAAAATCAATATCGGCACCGGATAACAAAATGCCATGTTCCATAGTTTCACCTCCTTTTCATATTCTAAAGCTAATGGGCGCTTCCTGGAATTCAGCATAGCATCATTCCCCGGAAACCTCCCGGGAAGCTTCCTCCCCCCCTGAGGCTTCCTCCTCCGGCAATGGCGCCGGAACCGGATCAGTCTCATGGAAAAAAGCATTGCATAATTTATGGGTAAACGGCTGTAGGAACGCCGCTACTTTCAAACTCATATACCCCATGAACAAAACCAGCGGATTCATGACCCCTGTCACCATAACCACCGCCAGCACGAAAACCAGAAAGGCATACCGGAACAGATATCCCCTGAATATGATCTTAGAGGCATCCGCGCCATAGTCCAGTCCCCTGTCCAGGGTACGATACATGTGGACACTGGCCGCCAGGGACATCAGTACACCAAACCACAGGCTTTTCGCGTAATACCCCTGCCGTTCCACAATAAAAGCGCCTGCAAGCTGACAGACCATGCCAATCAGCACAATGCCGATCTGCAGCTCCAGAAGCGTCCTATTTCTCTTTCTCAATCTTTCTGCTATTTTCACTGGAACGTCTTTGCTCCTTGTCCGGTTCCTTATTGTCTCCCCCGTATACCTGCCTTGCCATGCGGTATACGTTCTGGGCACCTGCTGCCGCACCGGCAATGAACAGAACTATCATCCAGAAGGAAGTGTCAAACTTTCTGTCCAGCCAGATCCCCAGCGCCGACATAAGGCAGATGGGCACCAGCATATTGATGCCGAACTGCATTACCATCGCCAGCGCCTGGGCTACACTATTGTCAATGCCCTTGCGTCGCTTCATCCTGACACCTCTGTTTTCAGTATATCTCTAATAGTATACCTAATTTAGGAAAAAATGTCCAGATTTTGATAGACAGAATCCGATTTTTTTTGTAACAGTTCAGCCATGCAACAATTTTCAAATTGCGCGTGGGTGCTTGCACACAAAGCGCGATATGCAAATTGCTGCATGAGCGGAACGCCCTCAAATGAAATAAAAGGTGAGCCGCGAAAGCGGCGTCGGATGCGAAGCAGACGCTGAGGAGGGGGCTTGCCCACCTCGTTAGGAATGTGAGGGCTGAACTGTTACATTTTTTTGTTGACTTCTTTTTGCTCTGGCTGTAGTATTTTTACAAAACAACAAAGAACGCAGATTACATAAAGGAGAGACCCATGATCATCCGGAACGCTTCTCCCGCAGACGCCCCACAGCTTCTGCACATTTATGCCCCCTATGTGGAAAACACCTCCGTTACCTTCGAGTATGAAGTGCCTTCCATGGAAACCTTTGCCGAAAGGATCCGCCACACGCTGGAAAAGTATCCTTACCTGGCCGCGGAGGAAGACGGCATCCTCCTGGGCTATACCTATGCTTCTGCCTTTAAGGACAGAGCCGCCTATGACTGGTCCGTGGAGACCTCCATCTATATCAGGGATGACCTGGGGCACAAAGGCATCGGGACGGCGCTGTACCGGGCGCTGGAAAAGGTTCTGTCCATGCAGAATATCTGCAATCTCTGTGCCTGCATCGCCTATCCCAACCCGGCAAGCATCTCTTTCCACGAAAAGTTCGGCTACAAAACTGTGGCCCACTTCCACTCTTCCGGGTTTAAGCAGAACGCGTGGAGCGACATGATCTGGATGGAAAAGGGACTTTGTCCCCATACGATCCCTCCCAGACCCTTTATTCCTTTTCCCGAACTGTCCTGTAACGGAATGTCCTGCAGCTGAAACATTCTGTAATGAATGATATTGTGACGAATGATGCTATGATAAATTATGCTGCAGCCAAAATAGTATTTATACTGCTTAACGATTTCACTTGCCGTGAAACCAGACTGCATAACGCTGACTGGTTCAATCGCATGATTACATTAGGCAATATTCAGCGTTATGCAGTATAACAGAAATATTCTACAAAGAAATGAGGAACATGATGAACGTTAAGACACTATACCGCAAAAGAATCATCCCTCCGGAATGCACTCATTTAAAGGATGACGTGATCGTGGAGCAGGATGGCGAGCACATTGTCACCCGATGGGAAACGCTGAATCCCAAGACCGAATTTTCCCACGGATGCTCCTGCTATTTTCTGCAGGATGGAATTAAAGTCAGCAAAATGTACCGTCAGGACGGCGCGCTGCTGCGGTGGTACTGTGACATTGTAGACTTTACATTTAACGAGGCGGAGGCTTCCCTCACTGTCACGGATCTGCTGGCGGATGTCATTCTCTATCCCGACGGACGGCTGGAAGTAGTGGATCTGGACGAACTGGCGGAGGCAATGGAACGGGATCTGATCACAAAAGAGCAGATGGCCTCCTGCCTGCGCAGTCTGGATCATCTGCTCTCCCTGATCTATCGCGACAAATTCAACCGGCTCCAGTCATATCTGAACCGCCTCGGATTATGATCAATAGAAAATATGGCCTCCGATCTGGATGCCTTCCAGCCCCTCTATGGGTGTCCGGAAATAAACGCAGTTGCCCACATTGGTGACACCGGACATGGCCTCGTCCGCCGCCCGATAGCAGTCCGCATTTGCCCTGCCAGCCTCCAGCGCCAGCGCCAGCCTGCCGCTGCCCACAGGGGAAAACTGCCCGCCCTGGTAGATGACACCTAACACGGAATCCGGATATTTAGAACTCAGCACACGGTTGATGACCACACTTCCCACTGCCACTTTCCCGTCATAGGGCTCGGCGCCTGCCTCACAGTAAATCAGATTGGCCAGAACATACCTGTCGTTCTCGTCAAAGCTGACTTCGGAAATGTCCCGCCAGGACGCGTTTGCCGCCGCCCGGGACAGAGCCAGTTCTTCTTCGTACTTCTTTTTCAGTGCTTCTATGGTCTGCTCTTTCTGCTTGATCTCCTGTTCATATTCCAGGGCGCGCTTTTCCGCATCGGATATCTGATCCGCATACCGGGATATGGAGTTGGAGGTCTGGCTGATCAATCCGGAAACCTTGCTCTTTTCCGCTTCCACCTGAACCTTAAGGTTTTCCAGTTCAATATGTTCCGCCTGCAGTCTCGCCTCGTGCTCTTCTATCAGCTCCCTGTTGTCAGTGTATTCCTCCATCTTTTCCTGATCGTATCTGGCAATCCTGGAATAGTAATCCGCCGCATTGAGCACTTCGGAAAAATTTCCCGCACTGATCAATGCGTTAATATGACTCTCTTCCCGCATTTCATACATGGCGCGGGCTCTCAGCACCATGCACTCATACTGCCAGTTCTCTGTCTCCTTCGCCTCCTCCAGCGCCGCCTGTGTATCCGCGATCTCCTGTTCCTTTACCGCGATCTGGCGTTCCAGTTCCGCCAGATTGTTTACGATCTGGGTCAGCTGGTCATTGAGACTCCCCAGTTCCTGTTTCAATTCACTGCTTACTCCCTTCAGTCCCTCCAGCTGATTCTGGGTCTTATCCAGTTCCTGTTCCAGCTGATCCTTTTGGTTCTCCTCGTCCGTGATCTGCTGCTGGGTCGTGGAGGTGGCAGACACAGAAAGAACATCAAAAGCGGACAATACCGCTCCGGTCACAAGCAATATCGTCAGCAGCACTGCCACTTTCTTATATTGTCCCACGCTGTCACCACCTGCCTTTCACCTTTTCGTTATGCCGTTGCATTCATCGCAAACAAGCAATTACAAAGAATGCCCGTCCAAAGCAAATTCCTTCGCCTGGTATTATTCAATGTGTCACTTTACACGCTTATATGAATCTGCCTGCCTGTCCTGGAGTAGGGCACATAAGTGACCCCGGCCGCGTCAAACATTTTCTTGGAAGCCCTGTTTGCAGGCGATCCCTCATACTTGTCGCTGTCAAAGACCACCGTCCGTATTCCCGCCTGGATGATCGCTTTTGCGCACTCATTACAGGGGAAAAGAGATACATACAGCTTTGTGCCCTCCAGGGATCCGCCCCGATAATTCAGGATGGCGTTTAATTCACCATGGGTAACATAAGGATATTTAGTATCCAGTTCCTCCCCCTCCCTGTCCCAGGGAAACTCATCATCGTCACAGCCACAGGGAAAACCGTTGTATCCCATGGACAATATCTTATTATCCATGCTGACAATGCATGCCCCTACCTGGGTGCTGGGATCCTTGGAGCGCATACCGGAAAGCTGTGCCACACCCATAAAATATTCATCCCAGCTGATATAGTCTTCTCTTTTGTTCATCCAGGTCTCCTTTACCCGCCGTATCCCACCTGCTTGCGGTCTCCGTCTTAAAAGATTAGTCCTCGGATCTCCGTCTTAAGATTTCCGCCCTCAGATTTCCGTCTTCTCGATCAGGTCCACCCTTCGCTGATGGCGCTCCTCACCCGAAAAATCCGTTCCCAGAAAGGTTTCCACAATATCCAGCGCCAGATTCTCTCCCACAATCCCCGCCCCCATGGCAAGTATGTTGGCGTCATTATGAAGCCTGGTCATCCTGGCCGATAAGGTATCCGAGCAGAGTGCACAGCGGATACCCGCCACCTTGTTGGCTGAAATGCTGATCCCGATTCCAGTGGTACAGATCACGATGCCTTTCTCACATTTTCCTTCCGCCACCGCTTTCGCCACAGCATGTCCGAAGACGGGATAATCGCAGCTCGCCTTACTGTGGCAGCCCATATCCTGATATGAGATTCCTTTTTCTTCAAGATACCGTATCACTCTCTGTTTCAGATCATATCCCCCATGATCGCTTCCTATTGCTATCATATTGCTCCTCCTGTATTTCCTTTTCTATTCCATCTCTTTTTATTCCATCACTCTATCTGTTTCTTCCTTCGCATCATGCTGCAGCACTCCCCATCCCAACGCCGCCCCATGCCGTCAGAGTCTGACTATACTGTGCCCCGCCGCTTTCAAGAGACGGTTCATGATCGCCTGTCCCAATCCCTGGCTTGGAAAACTCTCCGAATAGATCCTGGTCACGCCCTCATCATCAAATTCCCGCAGTATGGCAAACAGCCTCCGGGCGATCACTTCCTCCTCGTCCCTGTCTCCCGCGCATTTAACCACATCCGCGTGATATTCGTTCAGGAAGCCGCTGGTGGCGATGATCCCGGTCTTTTCACCGGCCGCTTTATCCGCGGCGGCAGCCCTGTTCACATAATCCACCACCTGTCCGGGCGGCCCCTCCACAATGGTCAATTCTCCCTTGGGAGCATAATGGCGATATTTCATGCCAGGAGCCTTGGGCGCCCGGGAATTTTCCGATTCCATAATTGTGACATCTATGTCAATCTCGCCCAGCACCTCCTCAAGCATCTCCCTGGTAATAAAGCCCGGACGCAAGATCTGGGGCGGTGTGACAGTCATGTCCAGGACAGTGGATTCCAGGCCGATGTCATCTTCCCCGCCGTCCAGGATCATATCAACCCTGCCCTCCATGTCTTCAATCACATATTTTGCCGCCGTGGGACTGGGTCTGCCCGACAGGTTGGCGCTGGGTGCCGCCACATAACCGCCCCCGTATTCGATCAGTTTCTGCGCCACCGGATGGGAGGGGTATCTGACCGCTACCGTTTCCAGTCCGCCGGTTGTCTCGTAAGGCACATGACCGGACTTGGGCAGTATCATGGTAAGGGGACCCGGCCAGAAGGCATCTGCCGCTTTTCTGGCATTCTCGGGAAACTCCTTCACAAGAAACCCGATATCCTCCAGCCGACAGATGTGGATAATCAGTGGATTGTCCGAAGGCCTTCCCTTGGCAGCATATATTTTACGGGAAGATTCCTGATTCAGGCCGTCTCCCCCAAGCCCGTACACTGTTTCCGTGGGAAATGCCACCAGGCCGCCCGCCTGTATGATCTCGCCCGCCTGCCGCAGGGTCTTCTCCTCCTCCGGAGAAAAAGTTTTCTCCCGGGATTGTATTTTTACTATTTTCGTATTCATTTCCTGGCACTTCCTAAGTTTTCGCACAGATGGAAATTTTCCGTACCTATTGTATCATACTTTTTTCTCCCGCACAATCCTTATTCCTGCGCGTTCAGATACCTCAGAATCCCCATATGTATCGCCCATGCCACCCTTTTCTGGTAGGCTTCCGTGCAAAGCTTCTCCGCCTCAGCGCCGTTGGACAGGAAACCGCACTCCACAATGACGATGGGAATGCCCGTTTTCTTCAACAGGTAATAGCTGTCATTCGCCTTGACCTGCCTTTTGTTTTCCGGATCGACCCTGGTCACCAGTTCTTCCTGGATATACTGCGCCAATTCCTGTCCTTCTCTGCTTCCCGTATAATAAAATACCTGCGCGCCATGGACGTACTCTTCCGGATAACTGTTCTGATGGATGCTTACGGTAATGGCAGGCGCCGTCCTGTCTATCAACTCAATGCGCCGCTTCATGTCCTGTACCTTTTTATTGGAGGCGTCTGCGTCATTGAGCCCTGCGTCAGTTTCCCTTGTCATGACCACTTCAATGTCATTTGCCTCCAGGTACTGCCGCACATATCCGGCGATCTGGAGGTTTATCTCCTTTTCATTGACGCCGTTGATCCCTACTTTGCCTGGGTCGGAACCGCCATGACCGGCATCTACTACCACACAGACCTTACCGCCATCCGTCCGTACATCATCCCCCGCGGCAGAAAAGACTCCCTTTTCTTTCAGCACAACGGCCGAGAGCAGGAGCAGCGTTCCCACTGATACCGCCAGAAGCTTTTGCCTGCGAACATACTGTAGCACTTTTTCCAATTTTTTCATACTATTTTTCCGATCTGCCTTTGTATTCAGTATATGCAGCATATACAGGCATTCATTCGGGGAATCTTTTTACAGAATACAGTTGCATTTCACCCTCTTTTTGGCTATGATATAGTTATAATCAAATTGGCTGTCAAAAAGCTTTTGCGGGAAGAGTTGATCATGAATAACGAAAACAGGAAAAAATTATCAGACATATTATTAGTGATCGCCTTTGTCTGCCTCGCTGTCCTCCGGCTTCTGCTCCTCTGGAACCAGATACAGGACAGACACTCTCAGGACACTTTGGAGGGACTTCGGGAACAGGCTTCCAGATCCTCAGAAGAGACGCTTTCACCGTCTCCTGCTGCTCCTTCTCCCACGCCGACGCCTGCCCCCACGCCAACTCCTGTCCCCACGCCAACTCCCACCCCCACGTCTGCCCCGACCCCTGTTCCTACTCCGGAGGCCGTGGAGAACCCCTACAGGGAAGCTTTTCTCTCCAACGAGGACATGTGTGCGTGGATACAGATCCCTGATACCAACATTGATTATCCTGTTATGTGGACGCCGGAAGACGAAGAATATTATCTGTACCGCGATTTTGACGGCTCTGATAATAAGAACGGATGCCTGATCCTGGATACGGACAGCTGCGTGGATCCATTGACCACAAACCTGATCATCCACGGACATAATATGAAATCCGGCGCCATGTTTGGCAATCTGACAGATTATCAGGAGGAAGCTTTCTATCAGGGACATAAGGAAATCATTCTTTATACGGAAGGGTGCCAGCGCAATTACGAGGTCATTGCCGTGTTCCGGTCACAGGTCTTCCGCAAATCAGAGGAGGTATTTAAGTTTTACAAATTTTTCCAGGCTGACACGCAGGAGGAATTTGATGATTTTTACAACAACATCAAAGAAATGTCCCTGTATGACACAGGCGTCACCGCTGAGTTCGGAGACCATTTCATTACCTTGTCCACCTGCGTGTATCATGTGGAAAACGGGCGTTTTGTAGTGGTGGCAAAAGAAGTTGACAATGGGGATATTTATCTTCCCCTTGACCAATAATCTATTTCATAAACGAAAAGGAGATGATCTTATGAAAAAATTAACAGCATTAAAAAAACTTCTGGCAGCGGCTTCTTCTGCTGTCATGCTTGCCGCAGTACTTGCTTTCCTGCCAGGTGCCGGCGCTCTTACCGTCTCCGCCGCGGAACCGGTGACATATTATCTCATGTATCAGGATGAACCGGATGACCAGGGCGACTGGTGGTATCAGGTGGGATCGGAATGGGATGAAGATGCCGAACACAGGCAGCTCATTTATATGACAGAACAACTCAAGGACGGCGATATCGTCATTGTGGGGAACGCCGCTCCCAATCAGCTGGTGCTCAATGTACGCCTCAGCAATCTGACCATCAAGAACACGACAGACAGATTGGCAATGGTCTCTGTAACCGGCGGTATTGACAATTGCTTCTTCCTGAATGACACCCTCGGCTCTATTACCGGCAATGTTTTTAATGCTTATGTTTATGGCGCGTCCACCGCAACCTTTTGCAGCAATGTTACCAACCTGTATTCCCACAATGATAATCCCAATGGTGATCCCAACATAGGGGTAAGCGGAACGGTTGCTTTTTTCCAGTCAGAAAATGTCAACAAAAACTACCATCCCTGTGGTACTAATTTTGCGGCAAATACTTTTTCACTGGAAAACGGAGAATTGAAAACAGATTCCTCAAATTATACGCAGGATATCTCAGGCGGTCCGGCAACGACTACTTCTACTTCACGCCCCGCCCCGAAGCCTTCCAATTCTTCCTCGTCTTCCGATGAATATGACGCAGTTCCCAAGACCGGGGAAAGTTCTCCTGTCATGTGGCTGTCCCTGATCGCCGTTTCCTGTCTCAGTGCAAGCCTGCTGCTAAGGAACTGTTCGAAAATAGCTTGTGAAAGTGGCGCAAGATAAATGCCCATATGCAAGGCGGAGGAATGAGGCGTACCGAGGTACGCCGATTGACGACAACGAAACATATGGGTATTTAGGCAAGCCAGATCACAAGCTATTGATGAACAGTTCCCAGGGAAAGCCGCAAAATAGATCGGTTAAGAATCGAAAGCCTGTGCGAATCAATCCGCACAGGCTTTTCTTTTTATGATCCGGCATAGGCATTGATCAATTCCCAGGCCGCCGGTGTTCCGTATCCCAGTCTCCAGACCGCCACCCCTGCAATGTTCTGGGCACCCATAACGTTCAACTTTACTTTCAAGGATTCCAGATCCTCCACCCAGATCTGGTAAGTCGTGGAGCCGCTCTGCCACTCCGCATAATTCTGGCAGGTCTCCTCATCCCACTCCGGCGTGATATTTACCCGGCTCAGGAAATCTGCCACATTGTTCAGGGTAATATACTCATCCGTCACCTCCGCACCTTCCGTCTTCCACAGAATGGTGTAAAAGGGAAGCGCATTGACTACTTTTTCCGCGGGCACCTGCTCCAATGTCTTAGTGAGACCGTTAGACACATAGTTGATGCTTGCCACGCTTCCCGGATCCTTGCTTCCATGCCAGTGCTCGTCATATCCCATGATAATGACGTAATCCGCGATCTCTCCCTGGATGTCCAGGCGATAATACTCATTAAAATGGAACGGCACATAATTGTCTATGGAAAGTACCAGGCTGTTTTTCCGGCATTCTACAGACAATTCTCTCAGAAACTGTATATAATGTATACCGACTTCCTCCGTCAGACCCTCAAAGTCAATATTGATGCCGTCCAGATCCAGGGACAGCGCTGTATTGATCATTCCCTGCACCAGAAGCTGTCGTTTGGAGGTAGCGGAAAGCACCGCGTAACTGTCAATATCCGAGCCTGTTTCATTCTTATAATTAAAATTGTCCCAGACACCCCATACCTGCAGTCCGTATCCATGCGCCTGCTGCACATATTGAGTCGTTGCAAAGGAACGGAAATTGCCCTCATTGTCATTCAGGCTGAACCAGGTAGGGGCAATGACATTCATGCCCTTGCCCTCCGCCACCATGGCGCCCAGCGTATCGTTGCCTCCCGGGCCGCCGATGGCGTGCCAGCCCAGGCTTACCTTGCCCGTCATGGAAAGGGAGGTGTACTCTTCCGGGACATAGTCTGTCACCGGCGCTTCCATTTCCGTCGTTGCTTCGGACAGCCTCTTATTTTCAATATATCCAATAATGGAATCGGATGTCTTTACCTCACTCCAGGTTTCCATCCGTTCCAGGATCTCCACCGTCTCACCCTCTTCGACCTGCCTCAGGATCGGGCTCTTGATCCCTCCCAGACTTCTCACCTGGGTATTCCTGGTCACCTCTGCCAGTTCCCTGGTTCCCCACTCCGTGTAAACCTGCACACAGAGGTCATTGAACACCTCATAGGAAAAATTCGTAAACAGCTTCAGGTAATCCGCCGCCACATACATGGTCTCACCCTCGGCAAAACAGATCGCATATCCCATGTCTTTTGATTCCGCGCTGTTCTGCCAGCTGCCGGATCCTATGGCCACCCGGTAAGTATCCGTCGCAGTGGTGTATAAAAGCAGCTGCTCCTGCAAATCCACATAAAAGCCCTCATTAAAATAAGCGTGTATTGTATCCAGGTCAAAGTAACAGACGCCATTCCTGCGGACAGCCTGCTCCGGAACGATCTCGTCCTGCAGGACAATCGCCAGCCTGTCCCCCGTTACTCCGTAGTATTCCTCCAGTTCTACCGTCTCCTTGCTGTAAGAATACTTCTCTAACAGCATTCCGCCAATTCCCACTCCGCCGATGATCAATATCAACACCAGCGCCACAATGACCGGTACGATCTTCTTCATGTATATTACCTCTCTTTGCGCATGTATATCATTCCTTACAATTTCCTGCTCCAGTAAAACAACAGTTACATTCTACCATATTCCATGCGTGACGTCATTACTAAATACATATATTATTTTGGAAAAATTTTAAAAACCGCAAAAAACAGGGAACAACCATGTATTGCCATTTCCCGATTCTGTTTTATGCTGCTGCCATGTCATTCCAGCATGAGAGGCAGCCCCGTCCTGTCCCATGGCAGCAGCTTTCCGTTTAACTGACAGCATTGACACTGTCCGCAATCCGTATCCTGACTTTCCCGACCAAAAGTTCCCGTGATGAATTTCCCAGAAAAAGTCGCAAATACCAGATTCCTACATATTAATATAAACATCTCCGGCAGTACGGTAATGACAAAATTTGTCAATGACCTGTTTGTTTAAAATGAATTATATGTGTGAAAATATTAGTTGAATTACTATATGACCAAGCAGGCGCGATCACAAAATCCGCACTCATACTTGTAAGACATCCTTAATATAATTCTAAATCAAAGGATGAATCGGAACGAAATGTTCCAGAAATAACTAAATCAACTGAAAATTTAAGACTGCCGCCCCCTTCCATGTACAGAGTACCGGAGGTGCTTACAAAATGATTATACATTGTTTTGTCGTCCTTGGCAAGCCGTAGTTTTAAAAAAGTATTAAAAAAATTTAAAGTTGTTGATTCTGCTATTGACTAAAAGCAAGGTGAAGTATTAAGCTTAAGGGACAGAAAGGAAGGGTTGTCGAATGAAAATAGAAAAAGTCAATGAAAATCAGATTCGCTGTACTTTGACCCGAGAAGATTTGGCAAACCGTGAACTAAAGATCAGCGAACTTGCCTATGGAACCGAAAAGGCAAAAACATTGTTCCGCGACATGATGCGTCAGGCAAATTTCGAGTTTGGTTTTGAAGCAGAAGATATCCCCCTGATGATCGAAGCGATCCCACTCAACGCAGAGTGCATCGTACTGATCATCACAAAGGTGGACGATCCCGAAGAACTGGACACACGATTCTCCCGCTTTGCTCCGTCCGTGACGGAGGAGTTTGATGATAATGACGATGATTACAATTCGCCGGCAGACGATGTTCTGGATCTGTTCCGCAGACTCCAGGCAGACCAGGAGGAGACAGAAGCACCCATAGATACATCAAAGGATACAACTTCTGGCAGTAATTCTTCTCAGCGCTCCAGAATGTTCCTGTTCGAATCCCTGTCACAGGTCATGGAGGCGACGGCAATCATTGCCACCCATTACAACGGTATAAGCACCCTGTATAAGGAGGACAGCACCGGCAGATATCTGTTACTGCTGGTTCAGGGCGAATCCGAACCAAATGATTTTGACCGTTCCTGCAATATTGTGTCAGAATATGGTGAAATACAGCTCTCTAATCGTTATAAACGGACATTTCTTTCGGAACATTATGAGACACTGATTCAGGAGCACGCTGTCCAGTCCCTGGGAATCGCATAAGGCAGTCGGACAGGTCACATAAAACAAGCCATATCAGAGGGGAAAAGCGGCTGCTCCGGTTATTTCCAGCGGGAAATCACCGGGTGGCCGCTGTTTCACTCGCACTGCTTTCAGATCTTGGCAGCTTTACAACGCCTCAATGGCGGACATCAACGCATCGATGTCAATCCCATGTACCATGGCCGCCTCTTCCAGGGATTCTCCCTGGGCGGAAGGACACCCCAGACAATGCATGCCCGCATCCATCAGTACGGGAGCCACATCAGGGCTGGTCCTCAGGATTTCACCTATCGTCATCTCTTTCGTTATTCCTGTCATGTTTCGTTCTCCTTTCAGGTATTTGCATGATAGATCTGTTTTTCTTTACAAGTATAAGCTATTCCCCATAATATGACAAGTTATTCTTTTCCATGGGGGTAAGGAAAGGATAATGTCCAATAAAAAGGACATAATAATTTTAGAAAAAGCTTGCTCCACCCCGCCATGCTCACCTCGATTCCGCCTTCGGCTTCCTCTCGGTGACGGCTTGCGCCGTATGCCGGAGAGATGATGCAGACCCTTTTGTGAGCGAGCTCCCAACGGGTCTGCATCATCTCTCCGGCGCATGGCTTATGTATCGCAAAAAGTACACTCTCACTCCTTGACTGTGTCACTTGTTTTTCATATAATAAACCTAAGGATTAGGGGTAACAAAATAATTTTCAAACTAATTCAAATTTTATAGGAGGTATTTCAAAATGAAACCAATTGAGACAGATTTCGTGCGTGGCAAATGGGACAAAGAGGTCAACGTCCGTGACTTCATTCAGAGAAACTATCATCCCTACGACGGTGATGACTCTTTCCTGGCAGGCCCTACCCAGAACACAAAGGACTTATGGGCTATGGTTCTTGACCTGCAGAAGAAAGAGAGAGAAGCAGGCGGTGTTCTTGATATGGATACCAAGGTTGTTTCTACCATTACTTCCCATGGTCCCGGATACCTTGACAAGAGCAAGGAGACCATCGTAGGTTTCCAGACCGACAAGCCTTTCAAGAGATCTTTACAGCCTTACGGCGGTATCCGTATGGCAGAGAAGGCTTGCTCTGATAACGGATATGAGGTTGACCCTGAAATCTCCGAGTTCTTCTCCACACACAGAAAGACACACAACGCAGGCTGCTTTGACGCTTACAATCCTGAGATGAGAGCCTGCCGTTCTTCCCATATCATTACCGGTCTTCCTGATGCATATGGCCGCGGACGTATCATCGGCGACTACAGACGTGTTGCCCTGTACGGTATCGACAGACTGATCGAGGACAAGGAAGCACAGAAGGCATCTACCGGACGTGTTATGACCGATGATGTGATCCGTCTTCGCGAGGAGCTTTCCGAGCAGATGATCGCTTTGAAGATGATGAAGGAAATGGCTGCTTCTTATGGCTGCGATATCTCCAATCCCGCAACCAATGTCAAGGAAGCAATCCAGGCCGTATACTTCGGGTATCTGTGTTCCGTTAAGGAGCAGAACGGTGCTGCAATGTCCCTTGGACGTACATCCACCTTCCTTGATATCTATGCTGAGAGAGACCTTGCAAATGGTACTTTCACCGAGGAGCAGATCCAGGAGTTTGTTGACCACTTTATCATGAAACTCCGCTGCGTGAAGTTTGCTCGTACACCTGAATACAACCAGATCTTCGCAGGCGATCCCGTATGGGTAACCGAATCCCTGGGCGGTGTCGGTGTTGATGGACGTCACATGGTAACAAAAATGAGCTTCCGTTACCTGCAGACCCTGTACAATCTGGGTGCATCACCTGAGCCTAACCTGACCGTACTCTGGTCCACCAGGCTTCCTGAAGGCTGGAAGAAATTCTGTGCAAAGACTTCCATCCAGACCTCTTCCATCCAGTATGAGAACGACGATCTCATGAGAGTGACACACGGCGACGACTACGGTATCGCATGCTGCGTATCCTCCATGGTAATCGGTAAGGAAATGCAGTTCTTCGGCGCTCGTGCTAATGTAGCTAAGTGTCTGCTGTATGCTTTGAACGGCGGTATCGACGAAGTTACCAAGAAGCAGGTTGGTCCCAAGTATCGCCCTGTTACCGGTGATGTTCTCGATTATGACGACGTGATGAGCAAGTTCATTGACATGCTTGAGTGGCAGGCAGATGTTTATGTAAATACCCTGAACATCATCCATTATATGCATGACAAGTACTGCTATGAGAGAGCAGAGATGGCTCTTCATGACAGGGACGTCAAGAGATACTTCGCAACCGGTGTTGCAGGTCTTTCCATCGTTGCTGACTCCCTTTCCGCGATCAAGTACGCAAAGGTTGAGGTTGTTCGTGACGAGGACGGTATCATTGTAGACTTCAAGACAACCGGTGACTTCCCTAAGTACGGAAATGACGATGACCGCGTGGACGAGATCGCTCAGGAAGTTGTTCATAAGTTTATGACAGCTATCAGACGTCATCACACCTACAGGAATGGTATCCCTACCACTTCCATCCTGACCATTACCTCCAACGTTACCTATGGTAAGGCAACAGGTAATACTCCCGATGGACGTAAGAAGGGTCAGCCTTTCGCACCCGGTGCCAACCCTATGCACGGCCGTGACACCCATGGCGCAGTAGCATCCCTGTCTTCCGTATCCAAGCTTCCTTTCAATGATGCGCAGGATGGTATTTCCAACACCTTCACCATCATCCCCGGAGCTCTGGGCAAAGAAGATCAGGTATTTGCCGGTGACATCGAACTTGATTTGAATAAATAACTTGCAGGCATCACGATGTCACCGTGTGACACTCGAACTTGATTTGAACAAATAAATTACCGGCATCACGATGTCACCGTGTGACACTCGAACTTGATTTGAATAAGTAATAAAATTCCTAATATATTAGGATAGAGAGGATATACGATGGACGAGAAAAATATGATTGATGACCTTGTAAAGATGCTGGATTCCGGCATGACCGAAGGCGTGGGACACATTAATGTGGACTATGATGACCAGCAGGCGGATCAGTCAAAGAACGTTCAGACAATGGGCTGTACGGACTGTTCCAGGACACCGTTGGCCTGTAGTGTACCTACTCTTCACCAGGGACTGGATGACTATCAGTGATCCGATTCCACATCTGGCAAAGCAATTTCCCACTGTACTGACGAAATCTGCTTTGCCAGAACAAGGAACTGTTAACAGTTTCTAAAATAAAATAAATAAACCAATATAATAAGGAGGAAATTATTATGGCAGCAAGTGCAGCACAGGTTGATAACCTTGTAAACTTATTGGATGGTTACGCTACAAAGGGCGGACATCACCTTAACGTAAACGTACTGAACAGAGATACTCTGTTGGACGCTCAGAAGCATCCCGAGAATTACCCTCAGCTGACAATCCGCGTGTCCGGTTACGCAGTTAACTTCATCAAGCTGACTCCCGAGCAGCAGGCTGACGTTATCTCCCGTACCTTCCACGAGGCAATCTGAGAAACGAACTCCATTCTGTAGATAGCAGGAATAACGGAACCCCGTCCATAATATGGACGGGGTTTATGTTTTTCTACTTTTCTACCACTCCGGGTTTTCTTCCATTAAGGCAAAAAGTCTATATTATATCTTGTTCCATGTGAGAACAAAACACCATCCGTCAATTCAATGCGAAGAATACAAGTATTTTCATCATCAAAATTGTTGTGCCCATTGTCAATCCACTCCTTAAAAGCCTCTCTTAGCTTCTTGGCAATGTTTCTATTTTTGTCCGCGCAGAACCAACCTAAGTTTACTCCCTTCCCATGTGCAGTAAACCAATCGCCGCTAATTGCCACATATGGACTTTTTTCTATCTGTTTCATTTTATTGGAAAGTGCATATGTAATCACATAGAATGAACTATCCTCATAAAACCCATTCACATTACGGACATATGGCATTCCGTCTTGTACTGTTGCCAGAGCAATTATATTGTCCTTGTTAAATCGCTCGTTTAATATTTTTTCTGCTTCCAAAGTCAGTTTTTCCATTTTAATCCTCCACGTTTAATAAATACTGATTTCAACAATAGTCAATTTGAAAATGACAAGAAACATTTCTGTTTCGTCAAAAAACTTTTGCTTTAGCAAAGGATATTTGTTCATCATTCCATCCCTAACCATAATGGAACTTTCAACTTCTGCCTTTCCATTAACCCTTATCCATTTGCGTGTGTTCACATTATAGCTTGCCATTTCAATCTGTGGATTTCCGACTAAATCAGAATAAACATTTTTCCGCTTATCCGTAGCAAAGTATAATGCCTCTTTATTTGAATAAATCATACCAAAAGGTCTTAACTTGGGCTGGTTATTCAATGATGTTGCCAAAAAGAAATAGCCGCACTCGCGTATAAACTTATAGCAATTATCAATCGATACATCAGTGCTGTTTTCTTCATTTCCCTGAATATCTTCATTTAACAGAAAATCAGTGCTGCACTCAAATAATTTGCTCAATTTAATAAGTTTGTCCGTTTCAGGAAAACTTACATCGGTTTCCCATCTTGAAACAGACTGACGAGACACATTTAATATTTCAGACAATTTTTCTTGTGTAATACCCTTTTTCTCACGTAGCAAAGCTAATTTTTCACCTGTTGTCATTTTCTCACCTATTATATCTTTTTATTCACCATATGTATAGCAAGTTAGGATTGCTGAATGTAAACTTTGGAGTGCTTTTCCATAAACTTGTCAAGCTATCCCAATGTGGATATTTTATCACAACCGCACACACACTTCCATTAGATTATCTTTCATCTCCCTACTCTGCTTTATTCTTTGCATTCATCATCTGCCCTGTTCGTTTCCTCTGTTCGTTGCTGACCGCCCTTGGCCTGCGGTAGCTTCCATTGCTCCAAAAGTTTTTCATAATTATGGTCAAGCCTGTCAATACTCTTGACAAAGATCAGAGCATCCGGCTTCGCCTTCTGATCTCCCGATCTATATTTCGCATATGATAAAAGTCCGCCTGATCTCTCAAACGGACTTCCTGACACATTTTTGATATGCAATTTATCTGTGGATCACCCATTTCCCCTTTCGCGGCGAACCGGTTCGTTCAATTTTTCCCTGCTCCTGCAGTTTCCGAATATAATACTTCACCGTATTGACATTCCTATTTAACTGCTCTGCGATCTGCTTTTGGGACAACTCCGGCTTTTGTTCCATTAAGGCAATAATTTCCGGTTCCGCCTTTAAAATTTTCGATTGGGTGGCCGATTGGGTGGCCGATTGGGTGGCCGATTGGGTGGCCGATTGGGTGGCCGATTGGGTGGTGTCATAATTATTTGAATCCAAATAATTATCCTGTAGTGGCACATTAATCCTAAAAATATCATCCTCTATAAATTCGGGTTCTTTCCCAGAATAAAATTTACTATATTTAAACAGATTTCTAACACCTGAACCAAGCTGTTCCGCATATCCAATATTCCTGAAAAAAGATGCAATAATCGGATTTTTAGGATTCGGCTCTATGTTCTCCGGTGTGATCACGCTGATCTGCGCAGAACGATTGGCATTTTCCACATACATCTGATCCTTTTCTATCACAAATTTTGCCTGGAATGAACTGGTATATTCCCGATGAATCAGCGTATTGGCGATCATCTCACGAGTAATGATATTTCTAAGGCTTTTCCGTTGATCATCCTCCAGGAAAAATTTGTCCGGCAAGTGTTTCCGCCCAAATTCCATCAACCGCTCATAACTCTCAATCAGATTTGTCTGAACAATTTCCCTGTCATCATACCGATCCACATTAGCCCGACGGAGCAATGCATCTGTCAAATACGCCGGAACCACATCAAGGATTACATCGTCTTTTCCCAAAAGCATGACCGCTGCCAAGTTATATCCCTGTTCACCGGTAACACGATCTGTCCCATAAAGACGGGCACTCTTTAAGAGTTCTTCATCGGACATCCCTCCCCATGGGTGATTCTGTTCCCCACTGTTGTTTGCCGCCATGATCCGGAGTTTAGGCAGCAGATCCAGCCGCAGATCCTCCAGCTTCACATATGGATATATTTTCTTTTCTGTAAAAATGTCCTGCTTACGGATGTACATCTGGGCAATCTGTGCGGTAGATGTTACTTTCACATCAGCATCATCTACCCGGTCATAAATAACTTTCTTGAAACTATGGACTTCCGCACTTGGAGGGATATGCACATGAATAATCGTTTTCCCTTCATATTTCATGATCGCCGGTACCAGATATATTGTTGGGAAAAACATCGCCGGATTACTGATACAGCTGACAAAGTTCTTCACCAGATCCGGCGCCGCCTTTTCAGCTACGCCCTGTACAATCCCATCATCCAGCACCCCCAAAAACAGATCCCCTCCAAACCGGTTCAAAAAGGAACAAACCGTTTCGTAAACATCTTTTTCTATGCGGTTTCCACAGCGCTTAAATTCAACCGCAATCGTTTCCCCTATCTGGAAGATCTTCCTTAATGTCCTGGCATCCATAGATCGTTACTCCTCCTGCTGCAATATATTATATCCAACTAATATATAACACATTATATCACGTTCCTATTATTTGCCGCAATCGAATACAGAAATCCCTCATGCAATCCGTCCATCCGCCATCTCGATCACGCGGTCGCACTGCGACGCAATGTCTGTGTCATGCGTCACCAGCAGGATTGTTTTCTTTGCATTGTGGGCATATCCGATCAGAAACCGAATGATGCCGTCACCTGTCTTGGAATCCAATGCGCCCGTGGGCTCATCCGCAAACAATATCTGCGGATCATTTACGATGGCGCGCAGAAGCGCCGTCCTCTGCTGCTCCCCACCTGACATTTGGCAGGGAAACAGCCTCCTCTTCTGATCCAGTCCCACTCCCCTGATCCATTGATCCAGCTTTTTTTCATTTGTCACACCACCGTTTGAAAAGCACAATGGCATCCTGATATTTTCCTCGCAGGTCAGTTCAGGGATCAAGTGATAATTCTGGAACAGCACTCCGATATTCTCATTTCGGAAAAGCTCCTGCCGGGAGGATTCCATCTTATAAAAATCCTTGCCAAGCAGCCTTACCGAACCGCTCGTGGGTGTATCGATACCGCTGGCTATTGACAGAAGCGTGCTCTTTCCGCACCCGCTTTTCCCCACAATGGCTGTCACCATTCCCGCCTCCAGGGAAAAGGAAATGTCCTTCAAAATTACGTTTTTCTGCTTTTCGTTCCTTATCACCTTATTCACATGCTCAATTTCAATCACTTTTTCCATATCAATAACCATGCCTTTCCGTAATCCGTGAATTTAAAGCTGCATTGCATTTTGCACATAAACATGGCTCCTTCTCACACTACTCATCCCTTATGATCTCCAGGCCTGCGTTTCTCCCGTTGGCATATCCCGCCGCCTGACAACACAGGAAAACGAAAAGCACCGCCAGCGTCATCGTAACTGCTGTAATGGGTATGGACAGAGGAAAGTGCTTCTGCAAGCCCAGATAAAAATATAATTCACCGCACATCATGACCGTAAGGGACACCGCCAGGGAAGATATCAGGGCAATCAGAATATACTCATAAAATATGACTCTCTGTGCCTTTGCAAAAGATGCGCCGAACACACGGTACAGGTACATCTCTGTCCGCCTTTGAGCCAGGTCGCCCCTGATCACAGTATAAAATACGGACACCGTAACCAGCACAATCATGCCTGCCGCCAGAACCAGGATATCCAGATAATCCGACAGCATTTCCCTGATATTTTCAATCAGTTCCGCCGGCGACCTCATGTGACAGGGCAGATCCGCCAGCAGCCTTTCGATATTCTTTTCCCCGGCAGGCGATTCATTGATCAAAAACATGGCGTGCCAGGAATCGTCGATCCCCAATTTCCAATCCTCCATGTTAACCAGGAAATTATAATTCACGAAACTCAGATATTGGTTATTGTCTGTCAACTCCCCAAGACAGGCCAGCGGACTTCCAAACAGGTCGGAGTTCTGTCCTTTCCGGAGCCCGCAGCGGCTGGCAAAATAGTTCTCCGCATAAAAACTGTTTTCCGGCACGAAAAAATGACGGTTCCCATCCGTCTGGCTGTCTATCACCAACGCCCAGAATTGTCCCTCCACATGACCCATGTGGTTCAGCTGTGAATAATCCATCAATTTCGAATAAACATATGTATAGGTGACTCCGTTTTCGTCCAGGCGGTTCCTGATCAGGTCCTTCTGCCCGAAAGCATCTACACGGATCAGTGCGGTATATCCCAGATTATCCTGTAATGCACTCCTCAGCATTCCACTCACGTTAAAGATTACATTTGAGGCCAGACAAAGAAAGATCGTACCCATGGATATCACAATGGACAAAAGCGCGTCCCTCCTATTCCTGCTGCACAGGAAGCAGAAACCCAGATCCTTCGCCCCGCTGATCTTCCGGTTCCTTCTTCTCTTTTTCGTCAATGTCCCGAACAACACACGAAACACGGAAAACAATGAGATTGTCAGAAAAAATGCCGCCACTCCCGCGGCAGACAGATAACCCACATTCACACGAAAGACCAGAAGGGAATACAACAGGATCCCCAGTATTTCCGCAGCCAGGATATATCTGCCAATCTTCTGTTTCCCGCCGTTCTTTCCACCCATCCGCTTTCCATTCTTCTGCTTTCCGCGCTCCTCCTTTCTTCCGTACAAGACCTGCGCAATGGACCTTTCCGTGATCCTTAAGTCAACATACAGGTTTCCCAGAAAAATGATAAATGCGACCAGCCCGATGGTTTTCAGGAACACTACCGCTGACCGAAGGGAGAAAAGTGCCATGGACCTCAGGGAAAAAAGCGTCCAGGAAATCTCCATCCCCAAAATTCTTCTTGAAAAATGCAGAAACAGCAGATATCCGGAACAAAACCCCACACAGGAGGACAAAAGGGCATAGATGCCGGCGTCCAGAAGCGCCTTCACCGCCAGATCCCTTTTCTGCATCCCAAAAAGATGCATCATGACAATGGATTTCTCCGCAGACTGATTCCGGAACCCGATCAGGCACAAACCGCCTGCCGCTCCGATGAAAACTGCCGCAATGGCGATCAGTCCCAGCGTATTTTCAGCGCTGCTGCAAATTCGGGCAAAGACCTCCCTGTCATATCCGGATACCGTCCGGGTCATCTGGTTCCGCAGCAGCACATCATTATTCTCCTGCACCAGAAGCACCATGGAAACCGCTGCCGCCAATATGGAAAACAGCAAAAAGAACACGGTATTCTCCCCTGACTTCCCACGGTAAAGCTTACGGAACAGTGACAGTTTATTCATGAACATTCCCCTTTCCGAGCCTGATACTGTATTGCGTAATTAACAGTAAATTCAGCACCGCAATATGCGCAATGCAGTACTGGCACCCCACGCAAAACAAGTACGTGTCTCTCTTGTCTGAATTTCCATCCGAATTTCCGCTGGCACCAAATATCATCGGTCAACCATTTCACAATCGCCGCAGACACCGGAACAGGACGGGCATCAGCAGCAGATCAAAAAACACACCGTACCAGACTCCCACCAGAAGGACAGCGACCGTCGTAAACACCTCTTCCTCCGGCGCTGCCGGCAGCATGATGATCATTTGCCCCAGGAAAATACACATGCCCGCCAGAAGATTTAAAACCAGCGTTGTCTTCACAGCCCTGACAGACTTCCGTATCTGCTCCGCCTCCGCAGGCACCCTACAGAAGCAGATGGCAAACGCCTTTACGAAGTCTTCCGCCATACCGCAGAAAACCAAAACCACCACTACAATCCCCAGCAGGAACAAAAGCGAAGGGAAATCAATAAAGTGATACAGGATATTCCTTTCCTCTGTATACATAAACGCGGCCCGCAGCCCAAAAAGGATACCGGCAAACCCAGCTGTCAGACCGATGGCTACCGCCCGGGTGTGCTTTTTCTGCACATCCCCCTGCTCTATCAACACCCTGATATTTTCCTCCGCCTTTTCAGAATAATTCTCCTCCCGGATGTCCTCCCCCGAGAAAAACTCATTGATGCTGATATGCAGCGTCTCGCACAATTCTTCCATAACAACGCTGTCCGGTGTACTTTTACCCCTTTCCCATTTTGAAACGGCTTTATCCGTTATCCCAACCTGGTCTGCAAGCTGCCTTTGTGTCATGCCCAATTGCTTCCTCTTTTCTGCAATATACTTTCCTGTTTTCTCCTGATCTAACATAGGCGCCTCCTCCTGAATCAACTGTATGATGCTATGCGGTAGAATGCAACCGACCCACAGTAGAATGCCGATTCTACCGCTCTACTCCCTCTGAAAGCATTATCAAAATATATTTTCCCACCATACATTTTCCCACCATATCTGCTTTTTAAAAACCCGCTCAAAATCACTGAGCGGGCTTAATCTTTTTTACTTTTTCATAAATCCTTGAGAACAACCCTTCGTATCCATGCAGCGACAAAATCAGAAATGCCGGTGAATACAGGATCAGATACCGCGCCCTCGCCTCGAACAGCATCAGGAATGCCAGCAGGCCGCACAGGACGATCATGAGGAGCGCTTTACGGTAAGTCTCCCTCCTGAGGTCAAAAAACAAAAGCACGATCCCCAGCAGGATCTGCATCCAGATGACCTGTGCAAATTCGCAGTAGAGCGCAAAGTATTTCCCCTCCGGATAAAAGATCTCCGAATAAATATCATTCAAGGGATTATCATGCTCCGGCACAGTGTCAAAGAAGATCCCCTCATCCCCCCAGGAAAAAGTACCGTTATTCATGATATAGATCAATTTTACCAGATAATGCTCCCCTCTCTGCGCTGCCGTCATCTGATTCCACCGCTCTCCGATGACCTCCCATATCTGCCGCTCCCGCTCCTCATAATCCGGGATGCTGACGGAAAATTCATGATCCTCCGGGCTGAATCCCCCTTTTGTTGCCGTATTCAGCCCCATCATCATAAAATGATTGGGAGGAAACCGTTGCTCCGCGTCCATGCGGAAAGCCAGCTGATGCTGCGCCAGAAGAAGCGCTCCCTGGCCTGCGCCGAAAAAGACGAGACAGCTCAGCAGCAGGATTCCCAGTTCTCTCTTCCTTTTCCGAAATTCCATAATACCTTCCGGAAGGTACAGAATAAGCGCCGCGAACAACGGGAAAATGCAGGTTGGCTTCATTTGGTAGCCGAGCAATGCAGCAAACGCAAGCGCCGGCCACTTGAAAGCCGGTTTTTCGAGACAATATGCCGCCCAAAGTCCAAGGGTGGCAAACAGCATGCCGTAAGTATCCGAATACGGAATGCCAATCCACGGGCAGAACAGGATAAACACCGTGCTGGTCAGGCCATACATACAGCGGATCATACCGTTCTGTGTCATCTTCCGGACCATGAGGCTGCCGAAATAACAGGACGCCGCCACACAGAAACAGGATACATAAAAACACAGATTATAGGGAACTGCCAGCGAAAGCAGCTTGCCGGTCCTGGCAGCCAGATATTGGACATAAAATATCAGGAGGTTGTTGGAGTGGATGGACAGATAACTGTCTCCCCCAAGCTCCTGTAAGGAGTATCCGTCCAGGAGCCCCTCTATCCTCCACTTCATCAGGTCCACATCCCAGCCCGTATAAAAATAAGTGGAATGCACCAGAATGCATTGCAGTACAAACAGAAGCAGATAAATGCCCAGCAGCGCGGCAGCGGGATGCTTCCACGGGGTCTTCCTCCTCCGCCATGTCATAAGGCTTCCGGCACACAGCACCGCCAGGATTAGAAGATTGATCAGGAACAGCTGCCAGTTAGCGGCTCTTCTGTGCACTCTGTCATCTGTCATCAGCAAAATACTGAACACGGCAAAAAACACAATATTTCCTGCAATCAGGAAAAAACGTTCCCATACTCTTATAATTTATTCGGCTTTCTTCATATCAGGTCTCCTCAGGGCAGTACCATTTCCATTCCTGTGATCAATGTGACCGCTGCCGCAGCATATACGACAGGAATGGCTGTCATCAGCTTCCTACAGCCATTCCCCAGCGCCGGGCTTTTTAACGCCGCCCTTCTCTGCAATTCCGCCGCAGCCGCCGCAATCACAAGACAACCGATATATACCGCACACATGATATAGCGGATGTTCATGGAGCATACATGGGCGTACTGAAAACAGAATTTGACATAAAAGCATAAACTCAGCGCGGCGGCACCCAGCATCACGATCTTACAAGGCCTCCTGGCATCCCTGCAAAGGCACCACACTACGGCGGACAGCGGCATGAGCAGGAACAATACCACGTTGATCCAGAAAAGACAGGTGCCCGCCGTCCTGGTCAGACTACTGTCCAAATAATAATGGCTGTCGCCAAAAGTTGCGAATTTGACCAGGGAAACCGGAATATTATAATCCGCGAACCCGCCGATATGGTCATCCCGTATCGCCAGATACTCAAAAGCACGCTCAAACCCGAAGAACCGCGACCATTTGTCATACATCCCAATATACTGCGGCTCCTCCCCGCCAAAGGAAACCACGTACCCTATGGGCATCCGGTACCTGAGGGCACAGTATACGGAATACCACAACCCCAGCGGAAACGAGATCGCCCCAAAGCACAGGAACTGTTTCAGATATGTCTTCCACTCTTTCCTGTCCAGCCATACACGGTACACCATCAGTCCTGCCATCGCCGGAGCAATTACCACAGCAGACAGCTTGGTCATCATGGCGGCGCCAATGCATACTGCCATAGCGGCGATTCCTTTCCTGTCCGGCTTTTCAAACCACCTGAGCGTATAGTAAATGCCCATAACCATAAGCAGTGTCACGAGCGTGTCATTGTTCAGGGCACCGCTGGACATAACGCTGTAGGGCAAAAACCCGGCAAGGCATACTGCCGCCAGGCGTCCCTCATGGGGAAGCTTCATCTGTTTTCCTGTCTTGTCAATAAATACCAGCGTCATCATGGAATACATCATGGGCAGCAGCTGTAAAATCTCATCCATATCCCAGGCGCTCTCGGGAAGCATCCCAAGGAGTCCGTACAGCTTAAGAGCCAAAGCGCTGACGGCGTAATATAAGGGCGGCTGGCAAAACTCAAATGCTGTCATGGGATTCACATCCGGCAGCCTCCCATTGGTATAAAGATGACAGATATAGCCCAGGTGCCCCTGGCAATCCAGGTGGAAAGACGTAATATCGTTCTGAAACAGCAGTGCATCCGTCATCATCACATAAAATATCCTCACCAAAAACCCTGCAAAGATTACCGTCAGGATTACATTCTCCGTGATCCCCTTCTCCGTCCGCAAAAGCAGCAGGAACGCCCCCAGCGAAACCACCATCAGCGCTATTCCCAGACCTGTCCGCATACAGTCATCCACAGCTTCCATCTGACGGAGCATGCTTACTCCCTGCATCAGCCCCATTGTAAAAAATCCCATCCCGCTGTACCGCATCACATTTCTGCGGCGCTCCCGTTCCGCCCCGCGGATATGCAGGAATATATTGTAGCAAACCACCAGCGCCGTGATCATAAGGAATTGCCGGATCCCCCATTTATAAGGGGCATCCTGGCTGAAAATTCCTCCCACTAATGACAGGACCGCTGCCGCCGCTAACATTCTGTTCTGTTTTTCCATCATATTCTGTTCCCTATGTACTGTATTAACATTAACGCCTCAATGCCATACGCAGGACCGCCGCAATTTACAAATCATCCAGGTTGAGCAATATGGCTTTCGGCCTTTCGTTGTAGTTTATTGCAAATAACATTGGCATGCAGTTTAAATTGTATCATTTATGTATCACGTATTCAATCATCTATTCAATTATATATCCAATAAATTGTAACCGTTCAGCCCTCGCCATTCCCAACGAGGTGGGCAAGCCCCCTCCTGACCGCATCTGCGGTGCTTTCCGCTGCTTCGCAGCTACCTTTGCTCATAAGACGGCGTTCCCTCAGCCGATATAATCAGCCGAAAATTCGTGCGAGCACGATTTTCGACTGCTCACATCGGCTGGCTGAACTGTTACAATAAATTTCAACCTTTTATTTCATAGCTGTTTTTGGTATAATAATCAGTATCATAACAAGAGCCAATTGGATCATCATTTCGGAAGGAGAGATGTTATTTATGCAAGGCAGAATTCATTCACTGGAAAGCTTCGGTACTGTGGACGGGCCCGGCACACGGTTTGTGGTGTTCGTGCAGGGATGTCCCATGCGCTGTGCCTACTGCCATAACCCGGATACCTGGGAAATGAACGGCGGGACTCTGATGGAGCCCTCCTACATTATCGAACAGTACGAAAGGAACAGTGCGTTCTATACCAACGGGGGCGGTCTCACAGTCACCGGCGGGGAGCCGCTGATGCAGATAGACTTTCTGATCGATCTGTTTACGCTGGCAAAGCAGCGGAACATACACACCTGTATCGACTCCTCCGGCATTGCCTATAATCCGGACAGCACGGCACAGCGTGAGAAGCTGGACCGGCTGATGGGCATGACCGACCTTGTGATGCTGGACATCAAGCATATCGATCCTGAAAAGCATAAGGAACTGACCCAGCAGCCCAATACAAATATCCTGAAATTTGCAGAGTACCTCAACGAGAAGCATGTGGATATGTGGATTCGCCATGTGGTGGTTCCCGGCATCACGGATGACGAAAAATATCTTTTTGACCTGGGATATTTTATCGGACAATTCAGCAATCTGAAAGCCCTCGATGTGCTGCCCTACCATACCATGGGAGAAGCCAAGTACGAAAAGCTGGGGATGAAATACAAGCTGGCAGGCGTCCCCGCCATGGACAAGACACTGCTTCTGGACAAAAAACAGGCTATCCTGAACGGCATCAAAAAAAGGCGGGCGGAACTGGAGAAGTAATTCATGGTATATTTATCTCATTTCGAATTTCCGGACAGGGAAAGAGAATATGATTTTACAATGAGTCTGAAACGCACCTGCTACGATACCATCTATCCCTTCTTAGTCCTGTCAGAGCATCGGTTAAAAATGCTTGACTTCGAGGATGTGACCATCCTGTACGGCGGGAACGGTTCCGGCAAGACCACGGCGTTAAATGTAATCGCGGAGAAGCTTGGGCTTTTCCGCGATACACTGTATAACCGCTCAAATTTCTTTGAGGATTACACAAGGCTTTGCTCCTGCGAGACAATTGGAAAAATTCCGGAAATCAGCAGGATCATCACCAGCGATGATGTGTTTGACTTTATGCTAAACCTGCGCAGCATCAACGAGGGGATCGACCGAAAGCGGGAAGAACTGTTTGAAGACTACCAGGAGGCAAAATATTCCCGCTTCCGGATGCGTTCCATGGAGGATTATGAGACACTAAAAAAAGTTGTGGCGGCACGCCGCAGCACACAGTCGAAGTATGTCCGCGGCCATCTGCAGGACAATGTCCGGGAGCATTCCAACGGAGAAAGCGCGTTTCTCTATTTTGCCGATAAGATAAAGGAGGGCGGCCTGTATCTGCTGGATGAACCGGAAAACAGCCTGTCGCCGGAAAAACAGCAGGAATTGCTGCGGTTTCTGGAGGATTCTGTCCGATTTTTCCACTGCCAGTTCATAATGGCCACACACTCCCCGTTCCTGCTCTCCATGAGAGGGGCAAAGATTTACGACCTGGACGAGGAAACGGTGGATGTGAAGCGTTGGACAGAGCTTGGAAATGTGCGGGCTTATTATGATTTTTTTAAAAGATATGAGAAAGATTTCTCCTAACGGTTTAGCCCCGATCGTACCGGGCGGCTTGCTGGTGGGGAGGAAGGGACGGCGCAGGGGAGACAGGGGTACTTTCTGCGACGGCTCGATGGGCGTTCCGATGAGCCTTATGCACGGCAATGCCCAAAGAGGGGTGTTTACACACCCTCTTGGGACGGGCATCGCCGAAGTCTCCTCTCCACATCTCACTCACGCCGCAGAAAGTACCCCTGT
>CAOKWI010000040.1 GCA_948473115.1 uncultured Lachnospiraceae bacterium
GACAGCATGGCGCCGCCGTCCCTTTAGCAAGCCGCCTGGTACGATCGGGGCTGAACGGTTACAGCTATGCCGGATCCTTTACCGGATGCTGTCCCAGAAGGATGTTTTCAGTTCAATGGGAATCTCAAACAGCACATCATAGCTGTCATCCGTGATTACTCCGTGGATATCGGCGGCCAGGTTGCTGCGGATGACCTTCAGGGTCAGCTGCGCGCCCACGGTTTCCGGCTTGGTGAACCAGTAGCCGTCCGCGTCTTCCTCATAAGGGTAGAGGGTATAGTGATTGCCCAGTTCGTCGGACAGGATAAACTGGTATTCGTCTCCGGCGCGTCCTATGCCCTCGCAGTCGATGGACAGCGTGATATAGAGGGCGGATTCCCGCAGGCTGTCCAGGGTGATCTGATGTCCCTCGAACTCATAGGTTCTGCCGATCTGCCATTCCCGGTCCGTGAAGCAGGTCTGGGGAGTGAAGGTATAAGTAAATCCGTCCCCGTCCGCCGCGTAGAGAAGCTGTACAGTGAGTTCCTTGCCGACCAGGCTCTGGCCCTCCAGGCCGTCCAGGTCGATGCAGTACAGGAAGGTGTCTGAGAACTCGTCCGCCGTCCCGTCGGCGTAGGTCTGTGTGTGCAGTCCCCCGGTGTATTCGGACTGGCAGATCACTGTATCCCCGTCTGCAATATAGAAGAACCAGGGCAGGAACCAGGTGTGGAAGGAGCCGTCCTGGGCCTCCTCCAGCCCGCTCCAGTCGAAGGTATAGCTGAACAGCAGATGGTGGTCCTCCAGCAGGATGCTGTTCAGTGTGCCCTTCACTCCGTCACATTCCTGGGGACCGCCCACGGGAAGGGCGCAGGAGGCCGCAATGGTGTCAAAGTTTTTCAGGATCGTTTCCTGCTCGTGGAGGTGGTCCGCGTGAAAATGTCCCACTGCGAAAACAGCGGCAGCGCTGACTGTGCCAAGCAGCAGGATCATGATTGCGGCCAACAGGACGGTAAGCTTCAGCTTCCCGGTACGTCCGGTGCTTCCCCCTATTCTGCGATCCTGTGTCCTATGCTGCGTTTTTATGGTGTCCATATATTCCTTGATGTAGCGTTCCTCTACATTTCCGATTACATCCATCAATTGCTCATTTGCTTTTCTGCTTGTTGCATTCATAGGAAAATACTCCTTTCTTCCAGCCAGCTTTTCAGCTTCTTCCGCATTCTGGAAAGGCGGATGTTGACGGTATTTCTGGTGACGCCGTTCCGGTCCGCCAGGGTCTGTATGGATTCCATGGCAAAGTAACGTCCCATAAAAAGTATTCTGTCTTCCGTTGAAAGGGAAGACAGAAAGCTGTTTATGGCTTCCCTGAGCGCCTCCGTGTCCTCCGCGGGGCTGGCGTCTGCGGAAATGCAGTCCTCCAGTTCGTCCAGTGCCACAAGGTATACTCCGCCGCCCCGTTTTTGGGCGGTCATGCGGCGCAGCTTGTCCACAGCCCTGCGTCTGGTCAGCATGGCGGCATAGGAGGCCACGGATTCCGGACATTGGGGAGGGATGGTATTCCAGATATCCAATAGGGCGTCATTCATACATTCTTCCGCGTCCTGGGCTGTGGGAAGGATACGCCCGGCGAAACTTCTCAGCATTCTGCCGTAGCGGCGTATGATCTCATCCAGGGCGGATTCCCTGCGCTGTCCAAGGAGCGCGATGATTTCAGTGTCTTCCATGTGTTTTCTCCTTTGGTCTTTGATCAAGCATAACACTTATTCTCTGTTTTCGTCCATATAGAGTTGTACCCGGGTTCTCTATCTCTTAAATCGCAAAAAGAAACGGAAACTTTCAAAGTTTCTTCCTTTTTGGTGACAAAATCCGCTTGCCTGTGGTAAGATAAGCAAGAGAAGAAACAGGGCAAAGGATGGCAGATCTTATGGGAGAGAAAACATGTAAAGTACCTACACCGATGGGAATGGTTATCCATATGCTGGATAAAGTGGGATATACAAAAAATCTGTATGGGAAAAAGGTGTTGGAAAATTCATGTGGGGAAGGCAACTTCCTGTGTGAGGTTGTCAAAAGGTATATCCTGGACGCCAGAGAACAAGCGCTGCCGGATGAGCTGATCAAAGAAGGATTGGAACGGGACATACATGGAATAGAAAAGGAACAGGACATCGTAAAAAAGTGCCTTTCCAATTTGGATGAAACGGCAAGGCAATATAATATTACAGGGGTTAATTGGAATGTCCGCGGACAGGACGCACTCTCGCAGGAACTGAAACCGGTTTATCAATTTGTAGTGGGAAACCCGCCATATATTACATACTATAACCTGGAACCGGAGGAACGCGGTCACATCCGCCAGGCATTTGAAACCTGTTCAGTGGGAAAGGCGGATTACTATTATGCTTTTACGGAAGCTGCACTTCGGTCCCTGATGCCGGGAGGAAGAATGATTTATCTGATCCCCAATAATTTTTTGAAAAACAGATTTTCCGATGGCCTGAGAAATTATATCCTGCCACATCTGGTAGAGATTGAGGATTACAGGACCAAGAAGCTTTTTGGCGCTTATCTGACATCTTCCGCCGTGGTATTCTGCGTAAAGGAAACAGCAGAAAAGGAGTTCAGGTATTATGATGTCCAAAACGAAAGAAATATGCAGATCCCAAAAGCGGGGTTGAAGGGGAAATGGTCTTTCTCCACGGAAAGAGACAGGCAGCGGACACCCAGGAGGATGGGAGACTGTTTTCAGATTTCCGCACCGGTTGCCACATTGTTGAATGAGGCATATATCCTGGATCATGTTACGAGATGTGGAAATGGTGACCTTGAGGTAGAGGGAATCACTCTTGAGCAGGAAGTAGTGCGGCCGGCCGCCAGCCCAAAGAGCAGGCAGCGGGAAAAAGATAATTATATCATTTTTCCATATTGGTATGATAACAATGGTTCCCTGATGAGATATGAACAGGCAGAATTTGAGCGAAGGTTTCCGGGTGTCTGTGCATACCTGGGGAAATATAAGGAAAAATTGAGTAAAAGAAACAGTGAAAGGAATTGCAGATGGTATGAATATGGCAGATCCCAGGCATTGGCGCATATCAACCAGCCTAAATTGCTTTTGTCCACCCTGGTTACAAACAGGGTGAGATATTATTGCCTTGATAGGGAGACTGTGCCATATTCGGGTATGTATCTGATACCGAAGGAAGGATTTTCATTGGAACAGGCAGAAAGGATTCTCATGAGTGATGACTTCTTTGCCTATATTGAAGATATAGGGATTAATGCCAGAGGGAATAGTTACCGCATTAGTCCAAGGGATGTATGTGATTATATGTTTGAAGAGGGATGACAGGGGAATGCAGATTGAGTTCGCTGTAGGAGCTAAGGCCGCCAGGCTGATTGGCCGGGAAAATATTTCTGATGTGGATGGCGCACTGGTTGAATTGATTAAGAACGCATATGATGCCGATGCAACCTGTGTGTGGGTCGATTTTTCCCTACCTTTTCCGGATATACCGCAACAGGTTTCTGCCAGTCTGTTTATGGAACACCTGACTGTGGAGGAACTGGCCCGTGTGAGGATGTTTTATGAGGAGAATGCCGGTAACTGGGTCAGGAAGGAGAATTTGTCTGACGGGCAGGAAGAAGAATTGCGCAGGATACTGTTTTCCCATAATCAGATCGTAGTGGCGGACAATGGCTCAGGAATGACAAAGGATATCGTAACATCTGCATGGATGTATATAGGAACCAGTGATAAGGAATATAATGTGGTGTCGCCAAAGGGCCGGATAAAGACGGGGGCAAAGGGGATCGGCCGGTTTGCCCTGGATAAACTGTCCAGGAAATCAGTAATGTATACCAGGTCGGAAAGCGAAGGTACCGGGGAAGACGGTGCTGCAGGGAATGGTAGCGGTACTACGGTTAAGTGGCAGATGAATTGGGATCAGTTTGTCAATGCCAGACTGTTAAAAGATATCAAGGCTGATATGGACGAGATCAGTATATCCTATGAGGAATTGGTCAGGACGGTGTCAGGAAATCATTTTGACCAGCTGAAGGAACATGACTGGACTACCGGAACCATGGTCATTTTAACACCTGTCAGGGAATCCTGGGGAGAGCGGCTTTTTCAGAGAGTCAATTCCAATCTGCAAAGTATTAATCCCATTGGGAATGCGGATAAATTCCGTGTTATTGTGAATAACCATTTCTATCCGGAATACAATTTTGTGACAAAAGAAGTAGCCATAGCCGACGAGGATTATGACTATCGGATCAAGGCCGGATACGACGGGGATCGGATTCTTCGCATCGCTTTGCTGCGCAATGAGGTGAATATAAAGCGAAAGACGGTTACTATTACAGCAGGGGATGCCTCTACCGAGAGAAAGCTGTCTGAGTTTTGGGAGCGGGAGGCTTTTCAGGCAGAAGGGTATGGATGGGAAACGTATGGCCAGGAGATCGTGTTTGAGAAGGAAGTGACAGAGCTCCTGCCCCGGGACAGCCTGGATAAAATACGCAAGGTGGGTGCGTTTGAGGCTGAGTTATATTTTTTAAGAAGAGATAACAATGAATATGAGATCATGAAGCATGTGGCGGTAAAAAAGCGAAAAAAGCTGGTGTCGCAGTTTTCCGGAGTAAAGCTGTACCGTGACAGCTTTAAAGTGCGGCCATATGGGGACGAGGGTACGCTGGCGGACTGGCTGGAAATGGGAAGCAGGGCACAGAGAAGTCCCGCTGCGGTTTCCCATCCAACAGGTTCCTGGCGTGTACAGCCGTATCAGATAATCGGTATGGTGAAGATCGGGAGGGAGACCAATCCCAATCTGATAGATACCGCAAACCGGGAGGGAATGGTCCTGAATGAATCCTATTATATCTTTGTGGATTTATTGCAGGAGTGTCTGAAAATATTCGAATATGACCGGCAATATGTTTACCGGGAATATGCCAGGTGGAGAAAAGGAATTGAAGAGGAACTGAAGTCCCATATTTCGCGGGTGCAGGAAGCGGCGGTCAGGGCAAATGCTGAAAAGGGGAGGAAAGCAAAGGAACAGGAACGGGTAGACCGGGAAGAGCGGCATCAGGCAAGGGTAGAAGAAAATGATATGGCTGACGGACAGGAGGATATGCCGACTGCCGAGGAAATGTTGGACACGGTGTTTGAGATGATGCAGAAGGAAGAAAAGGAGATCAGGAACAGGCAGATGATACAGATACTCAGTTCATCCGGTATTGTGATCAATACTTTTTTCCATGAATTTAATGCCATCAATACCAAATTCCACGTGCAGGCGTCACAGCTGCGAAGCCGGGTGGAATATGCGATGGGAGGAAAACCATATACAGGTCTGCCGGCCTACAATCCCTATGACAGGCTGGATATCGTGGAGAAGGGTGACGACCTGGTTGCTTCTTTTTTGGACGTTATCATGGAAGGACTGAGAAAGGCCAATCTGAAATGTGAAAAAGCATCCATGAAAAAACTGACCTGCCATATTTTAGGGAAGTGGAAGCCGTTGCTGGAGGAAAAGCATATTACCATCGACCCAACAGTTTTCCAGGAGGAGACTTCTGAATTTATGTACTCTATAGCCATGGTAGATATGTATATTATTCTGAATAATGTTCTTTTGAATGCAACCTGGTTTCTCGAACAGGGGCATCATCCGAACCGCCAGGTTGCTGTGCGGTTTGAGGAAGATGAAGAATACATTTATCAATATCTGGAAAACAATGGACCGCCTCTCAGCGATAAATATAAAGGGAATCCGGATATAATATTTGAGATGGGAGAATCCTCAAAAGGCGAAGAAGGAACAGGTTTGGGTCTATGGGCTGTAAAAGAGGCTGTGGAAAGGTATGATAGTACTGTAAACGTGCTGTCAGAGAAAACAGATGGTTTCGGCATACGCATTTTATGGAAAAAGGAAAGGAGTCAGTAATGTATCGGATCGGTATCGTGGATGATGTCCCGGCGGACAGGGGGGATATACAGGTAACCATATTGGACACATGTAAGGACAAAAATGCGGTACAGTTTAAGGAATATGAACTGTTGAACCGTAAGAAGGACCCTATTTTGAATGAGATAATTGATGATGTGACAGAGGGAGATATTCAGGCATTAATTGTCGATTTCAGGTTGGATACAACGGCTGACGTGATCGAAGGCTGGGAGATCGTCAGGTTTGTGCACGATGAGGCGCCGGAATTTCCAATGGTTGTTCTCACCCATGCCCCAATGGAAGGTAAAGAATCACCCTATACGGATGCAGACAAAGTATATGCGAAAAAAAGCTTTTTAAAGTCATCCTCGCCGGAATCCCAGTCCATGGTTGAAAATATTTTCCTGAATATCGACCGGTATGTTGAGAACCGTAAAAATCTTGAGATGTCCCTGGAAGCAGAACTGCGGAAGCTGGATCAGCACAGCACGGATGAAGAGACCCTGCGGCATATTATGGAGCTGGAGACCCGGCTTAGCGGATACAAAAAAATGAATCAGACAGTATTTGACACCCGCTTCGATTTCGGCGGACTGAAGTCTGTATTGGAGGATCTGAAAAAATACGAGGAGATGCTGGGAGACGGATGAGATATGCGGATTTTAAGGAACACGAGATAAAAAGAACCTGCCAGAGGACATATGAAAAACCTTCCGGTTACCGGCCTTATCTGAAAAAGGATTTTCATGACCGCTGTTGCTATTGCAATATGCCGCAGAACTTGATCACGTCGCCTTTCCATGTGGATCATTTTGTCCCCAGTAAAGAATTTAAGGGTAAGCGGGATAGTCTTTGGACGGACTATGAGAATTTAATGTGGTCCTGTCCAAAATGTAATCTCTCAAAAGGGGATAAGTATAAAGGAGATCTGATGGGCAGCCGGGAAATTGTGAATGAATTGTTTTATAACCCGGCGGTTACCGATTATAATGAAATATTTTACAGGAACGAATACGGCGGTATTGACTCGGATGACGAAAAAGGCAGGGAAATGATCAAAAGGCTGAAATTGTATCGGCCGATACATAATCTGGCATGGCTGGTGGAGCATCTTGAAATATTGTGGAAGAAACTGGAGGAAGAGTTACAACGGGAGACAGATGAGGACAAAAAAGAAATATTGAACCGTATAAAGGACAAAATTGCAAATATTTATGTGGAACAGGCAATGGCGTTCCGGGCGGCATATAATGGGAGAGTATTTCAGGAAAGAAATGAGGATGATGAACTATGAATGGAAAACGGAAGGAGAATACATTATGGGCAGAGCGGCGGCAAATGAGATCAACATTCCCAACCTGTTAAAGATAGGTGCGGGCACATTGGAGTATACAGGGGAATATTTGAAGAGCCTGGGACTGGACAAGGTGGTCATCCTGTTTGGCAACGGCCTGATCGAAATGTTCGGTGACAGGGTCATGGCATCCTTAAAGCGGGCGGAGGTGGAAGTGCTGGAGTACCAGGAACTGGACACGGTCTGCATAGACGACCTGATCAGCCTGGCATTTTCTATGCCCAATAAGACCCAGGCGGTGGTGGGTTTAGGCGGCGGGAAGGTGATCGACGCGGCAAAATACTGCGGCTATCTGCTCAACCTTCCCTTCATCAGCGTTCCCACCTCTTCCTCCAGCGACGGTTTTTCCTCCTCCAGCGCCTCCCTGGTGGTGGAGGGGCGCAGGAAGTCCGTGCCCGCCAGGCTGGCATATGGCATCGTCGTGGACACGGAGGTGATCCGGAGTGCGCCGGACAAATTCCTGTATTCCGGCATCGGTGACATGGTGGCGAAGATCACGGCGCTGTATGACTGGAAGTATGAGGGGGATCAGGGTTACACGGAAGTCAATGACTTTGCCATGATGATCGCCAAGAAGGCGGTCAACAGCTTTGTGCGCACCCCCTTTGACAGCATCAGGGAGGATCTGTTCCTGCGGGAACTGCTGGATTCCCTTGCCATGAGCGGCATCGCCAATGAGATTGCGGGCAGCAGCGCCCCCACCAGCGGCAGCGAGCACCTGATCTCCCACGCCCTGGACAAGCTGCTGGAACAGCCCCAGCTTCACGGGGTGCAGGTGGGGATCGCCACGTACCTGATGAGCCTGGTACAGGATCACAGGTACAAAAGGGTGGACACCGTTTTTACCCGGACCGGGTTTTGGGAGTATGTGGGTACGTTGGGAATGAAGCGGAGCGATTTTGAGGCGGCCATTGACATGGCGCCTTCCATAAAGCCTTTCCGCCACACCTATCTCCACGAGGAGGGATACCGGGAAAAGGCGAAGGAACTGCTGCGGACAGATGCCCATTTAAGCAGAATACTTGTGTGAGGTGCTTTGACTTGCGGCGGTGCAGCTGGCTGCAAGGAGTTTAACCTCCGTAATCTGTGGGGAGAGCGTGAAGGGCAGGGCTGAAGAAGGCTGCAGAAGGCCGCAGCCTGTGGAAAGGCATGGTACCGGCATGAAGAAAACAACGAGAAATATAGTGATTGTCAGCGGCGTCCTGTTATGGATGGTGCTTCTGTACCTGGCAGGCGGCTTCCTGCTGTCCTTTATGGGACTGGAATACCGGTTCTGGGTGGATTCGCTTGGCAAATGTCTGTGTATCCTGGCACTTCCTACATGGGGCATAGGAGTGGCAATCTGGAAACTCTGGCAGCGTTTCCAGGGGCATAGGGCAGGGAGGTGGCTGGTTAGGCTGGTTGGGGGCGTGGCAGTCTGTCTCGGCCTGGCATGGTCCTATTTCGGCACATTGCTTGCCATTGCCCTGTCCAAGGCGGATTACAGCCTGGGGGGCGGACTGGTGAGCGTGGTGGAGGCAAGCTTTTTTGGATCTACAGAGTACGCGGTCTATGAGAGCGTGGGTCCGTTTTTCAGGAGGGAAATCACCCTGACGCCGGAGAGGGTAGCGGCATATCTCACGGACAAGTATCAAAGGGAGTTTTACCCCGTGGAGGAAGGCGGGGAAACGCGGTATGTGGAAGCCGGGCGGGAGGGGATCAGGATAGCGGTGGAGTTTACCGGAAGAGAGCTGTGTGAGGACTATCCCCAGGCATCGGCGGATGCTTACCTGGCGGAGGGCTGGCAGGCGCTGGGGCTGGAATGGCGTTCCTTTATCCTGGAAACAGGACAGGGGGAGGAGCATTTCTGCATGGTGTTAAACGACGAAAAGAACGTGAATGCTTTCGGGGAGGATGTATACCGGCTTATACAGTATACCCTGGAGCAGCAGCCGGCGCTGGAAAAGTATGATGTGTCTGTTTATCTGGCGGCAAGGGAATATTATGGTCCGTGGTTCACGGTCGGCTTTGGCAGTAACAGAACCTGGGAGGATCTTTCCACGCGCCATTACAAGTATGATTACGCCAAGGTCACCCAGTTGGTCAAGTGGGGAGTGGACAGCGTGAGGATAAAGACCCATCAGGGCAGGATGGCCATGCGGGAAGAAATCAGTGATGTCGCAGTGAGGAACGCGGAAAGAGCCGAATTGGCATGCCAGGACCCGGCAGGTCAGGCCGCCCTGCCGGATCCTGGGCCGGAACCCACCCAGAGGGAGCTGGTGGAGGCGGAATTCCCGGAACAGTGCAGGGCAGCAGAAGCCATATGGGAAGCGGCGTTAAAGGATGCCGGATACGGGTATGAGCCCGGCGCCAATGCCAAGGGTAATCTGGTGATCTGGCTGGGCAAGCTGCCGGCGGACAATTTGCAGAGTGACAGTGCAGAAAGCGATTATTACCTGACCTACGACAGGGAGTCCCAAAACGGCAGCTGCTATCTGTTCGTGCTGTCGGAGGTGCCGGAGGGATATGGCATGAATGACGCGTATCTGCGGGAATTCTACGCCTGTGAGAAGGATACCTTAAAGGTGGTCGCTGGAAACAAGACCTCCTGGGTCCAGGTGGGCAGCACCGAATACAGGGAAATCACGGGAGAGTGAAGCCCTTGCCATGATTCCCGCGAGCAAACATTGCATCGCCTCCCTCCGCCGCCTTGCACTGACGCAAACATCAAGTACTTATTACTTCAGGATTAATGCAACGATGTACTAGGGGCACATACCTTATCCTGAGAGAAGGGTATATGCCCCTTTGCCGGGTCTGTCATAAGGTATACTCCCTGGAAGGCTGGTAAAAGAAAGTCTGAAGTTGGCTGGCTGCGTCATAAGTGACGGTGTGGCAGTCAATGGGCTGTCTCTCGTCCAATGCCCTTTCCAGAGTCATTGCAAAAGACGCAGACCTGGAAGAACTGGGGTCACGCTGCTGAGAGTTGCTGTTTTCGCGCTTTGTTTTAGGAGCCTGAGAAACCATCTGAACACGGTACACCCTGAAATCCGAATATCCGTTTGCTGCGTTAATCCCTCCCTGGCTGCATATTTCAACAGTTTCAATTTGTTCCTTGTACTTATAATATCGGTAGAAATAAGGGAAAGTTTACAGTTAACTTTGCAAAAATAAATAAATTTTCAGAAAAAAGATATTGGCCAGTACAGCGTTGTGAAAGAGAGCAATTTATGATATGATAGAGATGCCGGGGGAATTGGCAGATGGCGGATAACAGTAAAAATTTAAAAAATTGCAGAATATTGATACGCGACAGTGTGACGGGGGAATTGATTGCGGATACCACAGCCGAGGGGTACGACCCGAAAAGAAATCTGCTGACCGTCTTTGCAGGCGCGCTGAGCAGACCAGCGAAAAACAGACTTTCCCTGCTGGCGCTGGCGAAAGGCGGGGTGCTGGAGTATTCCGGAAACCTGCGCAAAATCGTCAACGGCATGGCGGAGATCGCGCTGTACGGCGAGCGGAAAAAGGAAAACAGGAATTTTACCCGATATGAGATGAGGACGGAAGGGCGGGTGGAAGCCCTGCTGATCGGGGACACCCGCATCGAGCTGCGGAAACCCGTTTCCATTGCCATCCTTAACATCAGCGCCAACGGGATTCTGTTCCGCGGGGATATCGACGCTTTCCGCAGAGGCTCCAAGGTGCGGGTCAGGGTAGGGTTAAAGGACAGTTCATTTGTGGGTGAGTATGAGATCGTGCGGTCCCAGAACCGGAACAAGGAGACCGCAGAGTACGGCTGCCGTAATATCCTGCCCGAGGGCGAGCAGGGAAATGACGGGGAAGAGGAAATCCTGGATCCCAAACTGCGGCGTGAGGAAGCCGCAAGGAAGAAGATCAGGAACGGGGAGAGGAACCGTAAAAAAGAGGAAACCACATCCTTTCCGGAACTGGGCGATGCTTCTTATGATGTGCTGCAACAGCAGATGGAGCAGGTCTGCGGGTATACGGACTGGCTGAACAGGGTGGCCGTGCTGCATCAGGCAGGGGGCGGACTGTATCAGGCAGAGCAGGGACAGGAGACCGGGCAGGATCAGACGGAGGGCGGATCGAATCCGGTGAAGAACAGATCGAGTCGGCCGGAGACCGGACAGGATCAGACGGAGGGCGGACTGCGTCAGGCAGAACAGGGACAGGCGGCCGGGGATGCGGCGCTGGAGGCTCTGGCGGAGGATATTTACCGCCGGGTCATGGAGACGGATGAAGCGGTGGTCCTGAATTGTATCCACAGAAAGCGTCCGGAGGAGGAAGCGCAGTCACGTCATTTGCTGAATCTGGCGCTGATAGGCGCGCTGATGGGGAAGTGGCTTCATTTTGATGAGACAATGACCAGAAAGCTGATCACAATGGGGCTTCTGGAGCAGACAGACGGGGATGCAAAGGAGAAGAACCGCATGCAGGCGCTCTATGCCAGGATACTGACTGTGGCGGATCTCTATGATTCCAGGGCGGCTCATCCCAGCCATGAAAAGGCGGGGATCCCTCTTGTGTTTCTGGAACAGATGCGCTATCGCGGCGTGAATCAGCCAACCGGTTCCGTGAAGATGCTGGAGTGGGTGTTGGCGGAGAATATATTGCATTGCATTTTATACAGGAAGATACTTTTGGCGGATCATACCATCGGGCAGCTGCTGTATGTGCTGCCGAATGATGTGGAGCATCCCATACTTGCCGTGAAAGGGGAGGTTTATCAGGAGATTGCTCCCTGGAGGCTGGTCTGGATCATTGTGGAGCCTGATGCAGTGAACGGGAACAGAGGTGAAAAGCATTGAAGGTAATAAAAAGTTTTTTTATGGGAATCGCATTTTTGATTATTCTTTTCTGTGTGGGAATCTTTGTCTGCGCGCTTAGTCCCGATCTCACGTCACAGCTGGCGGGAGTCGTCGATAATGTGGAGGCGGTACAGATTCCGGTGGTGTCGGACAACGGGCTTTCCATTGGCCAGTCCGGCCTGAATTTCCCCGGAAACGGGAACAGCGGAACGGGAATCAATACCGGCTGGATCCGGGATCAGGGAAACCAGGGATATGTGACGCCCGGCAGTGAACCTGTGGCGCCGCCTGAAACGGTGAGCGGTATGGGGGGATATGAGCCCGTCACGGAGGATCTTGAGCAGATACTGGAGGAGGAAGCGGATAATCTCACCGGGGTGATCGCCACAGGCGAGCTGGGAGAGGATCTTTCCTTTGACGCTTCGATGTATCCCTATTATGCCATGCTGGAACCGGATCTACAGCGGCTTTACCGGCAGATCTATGCCAATGCCCAAAGTCTGAATACCTCTTTTGTCCCTGTTGTGGAGGTCAGCGTCAGCCGGGTAAAAACGGTTTTTGAGGCGGTTTATAACGACCACCCGGAATTATTCTGGCTGGAAACAGGCTATTCCTGTAAATACCTGGGAAGCGGAAAATGTGTGGAACTGATCCTGAAATATAATGAGACGGCAGATTACCTGGAGCAGGCGAAGGCGGAATTTGGTTCCCGTGCGGAAGTGATCCTGTCCGGCGCCAGGTCACAGGGAACAGTCTTTGACCAGGAGAAATATATTCACGATGCGCTCATGGAAATGGTGGAATATGATGAGGGCGCATCCATGAACCAGAGCGCATACAGCGCGCTGGTGCCGGGAAGGAGCGTCTGTGCGGGCTACGCCAGGGCGTTCCAGCATCTGATGCAGCAGCTGGGCATCCCCTGTTATTACTGTACCGGCACCTCCGGCGAGGATCATGCATGGAATATCGTAAAGCTGGACCAGACCTATTATAATGTGGACGTGACCTGGGATGATACCAATCCCGGCACCTATGATTATTTCAACAAGTCTGACAATGAGTTTGCCAATACCCATGTGCGGAACAGCCTGTCCGTCTATCTGCCGGCCTGTGGTACGAGCGTGGCGGAGAATACAGGGGAAGCCAGTTCCGGTATCCGTGATCTGATTAATGAGAATCCACAGCAGCCCCTGGGGTGGATCAGCCGCGGGAAGCCGAATTTCTCCGAAGCCGACGCGGCGGCAGAAGCCTTGAAGGAGGAAAACCTGAGGAAGGCGGGGATCACGGAGGATCAGGTGATCGACAGCCTGGAGGAGTATTATAAGGATTGTGTGGAGCAGATGAAGACGGTGGGAACGGGCGAGCAGCAATTTTCCAATGTGGTTCCGGAATCCTTCTGGCCGTCCATTGAAAACGTATACAGCAGCAATGCTTACTGGAAAGGGTATGTGGAAACTGCCTTGAAGGAACTGAAAGCAGACAGCTTTGCGATCCAGCTGCAGGCGCAGCGCCTGGGCGGGGGATATTATCGGTTATATCACACGATATATACCGAGTGAATTGTCACATCATAAAAGACTGGGAGATGATATCCATCTTTACGGTCGGATCAGCCAAAGGGCATCCGACCGCAAAGGTGGTTTTTTTGTGTGCGAAGAGGAATATCCGGAAACAGTTTTCATATATTGGAGAAAGGGGGACACGCCATGGAAGAAACTATTTTGCAGTTGTTCCCGTTGGAACAGAGACCGTTCTGGCGGAAAGCGGTGCGGGAACTGGCCGGATTGCAGGAAATAAGGCTGAGGGCGGGACGTCCGGTGCTCCTCTACGGCGCGGGAAGGGAATATTTTCTCGATTCCGGCGGCGCCCTGACAGAGCGCAGGGAGGACGCCTTTTGTGTGGACAGGCAGGCCCTGGAGGCTGTCTTGAAGACCGTATGCCAGGACTCCCTCTATGCCTTTGAGGACGCCATCAGGCAGGGGTTCCTGACCGTGGCGGGTGGGCACAGGGTCGGTATCTCGGGGCAGGCGGTCCTGGACGAGAGAGGCCGGGTCAGGACCATAAAGAATATCTCTTTTTTGAATATCAGGATAGCCCGTCAGGTCAGGGATGCAGCGGACCGGATCCTTCCCCTTGTGTACGACGGGGGCGAACTCCTCAATACGCTGATACTTGCGCCGCCGGGGGGCGGAAAGACTACCCTGCTGAGAGAACTGATCCGGCAGGTGTCGGACGGGAATCCGTTTGGAGCCGGTCAGACGGTGGGGGTGGTGGATGAGCGGTCTGAGCTGGCGGGTTCCTTTCTGGGGATGCCCCAGAACGACCTGGGGATCCGCACGGATGTGCTGGACGGCTGTCCGAAAAGGACCGGAATGCTGCTTCTGCTGCGCGCCATGTCCCCCAGGGTGATCGCCATCGACGAGCTGGGGAGCAGGGAGGAGATGGAGGCGCTGTATCAGACGGCCGCCTGCGGATGCCGGATCCTTGCCACCGCTCACGGAAATACGCCTGCGGATGTGGAGAGACGCTTCGGCATCAGTGTCCGTGAACTGAGAAACGTATTCCAGGCGGTGATATGCCTGCACCGGAAATCGGGAAAATTCCTGGCGGAGCCGGTCTGGGGAAAGGAGAAAGCGTATGTTGAAGGCTGTGGGAGCCGTGATGATACTGACAGGGTGTCTTGGGCTGGGCGTATGGTATCGCAGCCAGTTTATCGGCAGGGTGAAGAACCTGCGGGCGTTACAGCAGATCCTGGATCTGTGGGAGAGCGAAGTGCGGTATGGCAAGGCTACGCTGGGGGAATGCTGCCTGCATATGCAAAAGCAGCTCAGAGAACCCTTTAGAAGCTGTTTTGAGGAGCTGAACAGGAGGCTTCGTGAGACGGAAGGGGAATCCTGCGGGAAAATATTCCGAAGCGTCCTGGAGGAAGGCATGAGGGAACTGCCTTTACAGCAGGAGGACAGGGACGCATTTTTGCAGTTCATACCCGAGGATGGATATGTGGACGGCCAGATGCAGCTTTTGTCCATTCAGAGAAGCAGAGACCTGCTGGAGGGCACCATCGGGAAGCTGGAGAGGGAAAACGGGGAGAAGTGCAGACTGGCGCTGGGGCTGGGGGCAATGAGCGGAATGCTGCTCATTCTGATATTGTGGTAAAGGCAGAGGTGGAACGGCAATGGGAGTAAGTCTGATATTTAAAATAGCGGCGGTGGGAATCCTGGTGACCATACTCAGCCAGATCCTGAAGCACAGCGGCAGGGAAGAGCATGCCTTCCTCATCAGCCTCGCGGGGCTGATCCTGGTGATGACCTGGATCGTGCCCTATATATATGAGCTGTTTCAGACCATCCAGACATTGTTTTCCATCTGATTTATCAGAAGACATCCGGAGGGAGGGCCATGATGGCGGAATTGATCAAAGTCTCATTTCTGGGAATTGCAGGCGTGCTCCTGGCAGTGCAGTTTAAGAGCCAGAAGCCCGAATACGGGGTCTATATCGGACTGGGCATAGGCATCCTGATCTTTGCGTTCTGCATGCGGCAGGTGGAGGCGGTGCTGCTACAGTTCGGAAGGATCCGGGAGTATCTGGGGGAAGCAGAAAGTTATCTTTCCATTCTGCTCCGGGTCATAGGGATCACCTATGTCTGTGAGTTCAGTTCGGGGATCTGCAAGGACGCGGGATACCAGTCCATTGCCGGACAGATAGAGATCCTGGGAAAGCTGGCGGTCATGTTTGTAGGTCTGCCCATCCTGTTTACTGTGATGGAACAGATCCGGGGATTTCTGTAAAACGGAGGTGTGACAATGGATCTAAGTGTTGTGTGGCAGGATTACGGCCTGGACAGGCTCCAGGAGGGCATGAATACCCTGTTCCCCCAGAAAAGCCTGTCCCTGGAGCATCTGCTGGGGAAAGTGGTAACAGGGGATATCATTGGTGCGCTGGCGGAACTGTTTACAGGGAGCATTTCCGGCTTTCAGGCGCAGTTCGCCGGGATGAAAAACATATTGATATGGCTTCTGATCCTGGGAATCCTTTCCTCGCTGATGCATCATTTCGTGGAGATATTTGACAGGCATCAGGTGGCGGATATCAGCTTTTATTTTATGTATCTGCTGTTTTCCGCAGTCCTTTTGGGGAGCTTTTCCCAGGCGGCGCAGGTGGCGGAGGAGACCATGGAAAATGTGATCCTGTTCGTAAAGCTGCTGGTTCCCGCCTACCTGATCTCCGTGGGGGTGGCAGCGGGGTCGGTCACCGCAGGCGCTTCCTATCAGATCATGCTCCTGGTCATCTACGGGGTGGAGCATATTCTGCTGAGCGCTCTGCTTCCATTGATCTACAGCTTTGTCATGCTTTCCATGATAAACGGGATCTGGGCGGAGGAAAAGCTGACCCTGCTGATCGAACTTCTGGAGAAGGCAGTGGGGTGGATTTTAAAGGCAGCCATAGGCGTGGTCACAGGGATCAGTCTTTTTCAGGCACTGATCACTCCCCTTGTGGACTCGGCGAAATCCTCGGCTCTGCAGAAGGTGCTCGCCTCCCTGCCGGGGGTGGGGAATCTGGCGGACGGAGTGGTGGAACTGGTCCTGGGATCGGCGATGGTGCTGAAAAACAGTATCGGGGTAATCCTGCTGCTGCTTCTTCTGGCATTGTGCGCGGCGCCCCTGATCAAGATCGCCATCATCGCCTTTATTTTAAAATGTGCGGCTGCCTTTATGGAGATGGTAAGCGATAAACGGATCACGGCCTGTGCCAACAGGACAGGGGACGGAGGACTGTTACTGCTGCGGACGGCGGGAACCGCAATGCTTCTTTTCCTGATCGCCATATCCGCATGCACTGCCTCCGTCAGGAAATTTTAAGGCAGGGACGAAATTCCTGGGAGGGACAAAATTCCTGGGAGGGGAAGGCTTTAAAGGAGTGTCAGTATGAATGGTTTATTGCAGACGATCTGTCAGATCGGCATTTTTATGATCTGTGCCCAGGCGGTGGTGCACTTTCGCCCGCAGGCGGCATATGAAAAATATTTGAAGCTTCTGGTCAGCGCAATGGTGCTGATACAACTGTTCCTTCCTGTCAGCAGGTTTCTGTTCCGCGGAGACGGAGGTGATCTGGAACAGAAGACACAGGCGTTCCTGGAGGGGCTGGAGGAGGAAATGTCAGCTGCCGAGCGCAGGGCATATGAGACGGACGCGCTTCTGGAGCAGATGTCACTGGAAGAAATCAGAAGACGTGTGGAGGAGGCGGCTTCCGGGAAACCCGGAACAGAGGGGATCGGGATGGAAGGTATCGGAACAGAGGATATCGGGACAGAAGGGTTCGGGACGGAAGGCATCGGAACAGAGGATATCGGGACAGAAGGGATTGGGACAGAAGGTATCGGAACAGAGGATATCGGGACAGAAGGGATTGGGACAAAAGGGATTAGAACGGAAAGTGTCGGTGTGGGGGATGCCGGGACAGAGGATGCCGGGACGGGTGAAAATGCCATCCGGATAGACCGGATACAGGTGGAGGAGATAAGGTTTCAGACGGAAAACGGATCCACGGAATAGCTGTGGGAGACGGGAGACAGGTATGGTAGTCTGGTCTGAGAATATGCGATGCAGGGGCAATGGGGACGTGACGGAAAGCAGACAGATGCAAAGAGAACAGATGCAAAGAGAACAGATGCAAAGAGAACAGATGCAAAGAGAACAGATGCAAAGAGAACAGATACGAAGAGAACGGATGCGAAGAGAATAGATACAAAGAGAAAGGATGCAAAGAGAACCGGTGTAATGGGGATCAGGAAAGAATAGGGACGGGATGGGGATGGAACGGAAATGAAGGGCATGAAAGATATTATAGAAAAGCAGTTAAATAAAGTGGATTACAAAAAATGGTTCCGGAAGGATAATCTGGTCATCCTGATTCTGACAGGGGTGCTGCTGGTCATCATTGCGCTTCCCACGAAGGAGAGCGGGAAAGCGGAAGCGGAACCCTCCCGGACGGAAGCAGACTCCCCGGCAGGGATTCCTTCGGAGAGCGGGGCGGGGGCTGAGGGTTCGATGGATTCGGATGAAGCGTATATCAGACAGCTGGAGCAGCGGCTGCGGGAAACGCTTTCCCGCATGGAAGGAGTTGGGAAGGTGCGCGTGATGATTACCCTGAGATCCTCACGGGAGCTGGTGGTGGAGAAGGAGCAGCCTTTTGTGCGTTCCTCCACTGATGAGAAAGACTCCCAGGGCGGGAACCGTTCCGTCCACCAGATGGAGACGGAGGAAAATACGGTTTACCGGACCGACGGAAGCGTCAGCGAGCCCTATGTGGTCAAGACCCTGCCGCCCCAGGTCGAGGGGGTGGTGGTGGTCGCCGAGGGAGCCGGAAGCGGCACCGTGGACAGAACCATTGTGGAGATGGTACAGGCACTGTTCGACGTGGAGGCGCATAAAGTAAAAGTGGTTAAAATGGAGAAGGCCGAGTAGCATATATTTATGGAAAGGCTCATACAATGAACTAGTAAATCGCAAAGAAGGAGAAAGAAGTGAAAAACCTAATCAAAAAGAATCAGCTTATGATTACCGCACTTGCCATTATGATTGCCATTGCGGGCTATCTGCAATTTGCGGGTACAGGACTGGAGGAGGAATATCTTACCACGGAGGGCGGAGCCGGCGCCGGAGACACGAGCGCTGTGGATTCGGGAGGCATCATCACAGAGAATTATACGGCAGACGGACTTCTCGATCTGTCGGAGGAGGATCTGCTGACAAATGGTCTGACGGACATTGAAAGCCTGGACTCCGATGTGGATATTATCGTGGAAGACTATCTGGAGGACGGAATGGATATCATGGGAGTGGAGAACGCGGCGGAGGGTCAGGCCGCGGTAGATGGTCAGGCAGCGGCGGAGGGTCAGGCCGCAGCGACGAATTCTGTGGAAGGGCAGATGGCCGGGGCAACTCCCAATGAAGATGAGATTCCCGGGGAAGCTGTGTTCACATCCACGGGAGGCATGACAATTCTTTCTGACGCCAAGCTTTTAAAGGAGCAGACCAGGGCCAGAAACAAGGAGACCCTCCTGGAGATCATCAGCAGCGAAGGATTGACCGACACCCAGAAGCAGGAGGCGGTGGACGCAATGGTGGAGATGACCGCTATCGCGGAGAAGGAAGCGGCTGCGGAGATCCTGCTGGAGGCAAAGGGCTTTAAGGATGTGGTGGTAAGCATTAACGGCAACGCGGTGGACGTAGTGGTAAATGCGTCGGAACTGGATGATGTCATGAGGGCACAGATCGAGGATATCGTAAAGAGAAAAACGGAAGTTTCTGCGGAAAATATCATTATAAGTACTGTGGTGCAGTAAATTTGGGTATAATTTACATAAATTATATGATATAATATACGCGGACACAATGAGCCAAGCGGCTGCGAAGCAGACATTTGGCGAATGTGCGCGAACCAAGATGAAGCGAAGCGAAATCATGGTATAATAGCCGCAAAGGAAAAGGAAGCGGCGGCGAAGCCGCCCGATGAAATCAGGCAAAAGCGCTGAAAGCGCGGAAGGATTATAATTTACATGAAGAGAATTTTTTTGATCGTACTGGACAGCTTTGGGATTGGGGCGATGGAGGATGCGGCTTCCTACGGGGACATTGATGTGAATACCCTGAGAAGCGTGTCCGCCAGTCCCTTTTTCCATGTTCCCAATCTGAGGGAACTGGGATTGTTTGATATCGAGGGAGTCACTGTGGGGGAACCCATGGGTGACGGAAAGCATAAGGCCGCCATTGCCCGCGCCAGGGAGGCGTCAAAAGGCAAGGACACCACCATTGGCCACTGGGAGATCGCGGGCGTGTATTCCCCCAGTCCCCTTCCCACTTATCCGGAAGGGTTTCCGGAGGAGGTGCTGGAGCCTTTCCGGCAGCAGACTGGCAGGGGTGTGCTGTGCAATAAGCCATATTCCGGCACAGAGGTGATCAGGGACTACGGGAAGGAGCACCTGCGCACGGGGGATCTGATCGTCTATACCTCGGCGGACAGTGTGTTTCAGATCGCAGCCCACGAGGAGTTGGTTCCCGTGGAACAGCTTTATGAGTACTGTGAGACTGCCCGCGGGATCCTGCGCGGCAGGCACAGTGTGGGAAGAGTCATTGCCCGCCCTTTCACGGGGGAGGAGGGCAATTTTGTCAGAACGCCGCGCCGTCATGATTTCTCCATGGAACCTCCGGCTGTCACCATGCTGGACCAGCTGAAGGAAGCGGGCAGGGACGTGATCGCCGTGGGGAAGATCCGGGATATTTTTGCGGGAAGAGGGATCACGGAAGCGGTGCCCACCGGCGGCAACGAAGAAGGAATACAGCGGATCCTGGAGTATCTTGACAAAGACTTTGAGGGGCTCTGCTTTGTGAACCTGGTGGACTTTGACATGCTGTACGGCCACCGGAGGGATGTGGACGGCTATGCGAAAGCGCTGAGTTATTTTGACGAAAAGCTGCCGGAGATCACGGGGAAACTGCGGGAGGAGGACATTCTGATGATCACCGCGGACCACGGATGCGATCCGGCCTACACGGCCACCACGGATCACACCAGGGAGTATACGCCTTTTCTCATGTATTCGCCTTGCCGGGAGACCGTTCCGCCCAAGAACCTTGGAACCTTTGATTCCTTTGCAAGGATCGGGGCAGCTGTGCTGCAATACTTTGGTATTGCGCCGTAACAGTTCAGTACCCTGTCTGAACTGTTACATTGCGCCAGCGTTTTAGGAAGCCTGTGCGCTTTCACTGGAGAATTTTAGGAAGCGATGATTTGATCAGCCCTTCCTAAGGAACTGTGCAAAAATAAATTTTCATATTGCTTGTCTTTTTCTCCGATATCAAATTGCTAAAGCAATTACTCAAAAATCAGTTACATAGCCCGCTATGCGCCTGATTTTTGAGCAGCACTCTCGAAGAAAAATCCAGCGCCCTATTGAAAAGTTATTTCTTCACAATTCCTAAGGAACTGTGAAGATGAATTTTTTCACAGTTCATTAGACTAAGATTTGATATGTATGGAGGATTTTATCAGATGAGCAATTATACAGAAGAGATCAACCGCCGCCGCACCTTTGCCATTATTTCCCATCCGGACGCGGGCAAGACCACATTGACGGAGAAGTTCCTGCTTTACGGGGGAGCCATCAACCTGGCGGGAAGTGTTAAGGGGAAAGCCACGGCGAGACATGCGGTGTCCGACTGGATGGAGATTGAGAAGGAAAGAGGCATCTCTGTCACTTCCTCCGTGCTGCAGTTTGAATACGACGGTTACTGTATCAATATCCTGGATACCCCGGGACATCAGGACTTTTCCGAGGATACCTACCGTACCCTGATGGCGGCGGACTCCGCGGTCATGGTCATCGACGCGTCCAAGGGAGTGGAGGCCCAGACCAGGAAGCTGTTCAAGGTCTGCGGCATGAGGGGGATTCCCATTTTTACCTTTATCAATAAGCTGGACCGCGACGCCAACGATACCTTCGATCTGCTGGACGAGATCGAGAAGGAGCTGGGCATCGCCACCTGTCCCGTGAACTGGCCCATCGGCTCCGGCAAGGGCTTTAAGGGGGTCTACGACAGGGAGAAAAAATGTGTCATCTCTTATGCCGACACGGAAAAGGGCACCAAAGAGGGGACTGCGACGGAGATCCCCATTCAGGAGGAAGGGCAGTTACGGGCACTGATCGGCGACGAGGCGGCGGACAAGCTTCTGGAGGAAGTGGAACTGCTGGATGGAGCCAGCGCCGAGTTTGACCTGGAGCAGGTGCGGGCGGGAAAGCTGACGCCGGTCTGCTTTGGCTCCGCATTGACCAATTTTGGCGTGGAGATCTTCCTGAAGCATTTCCTGAACATGGCTACCACGCCCCTGCCCAGAAAGGCGGACACGGGGCTGATCCTGCCCACGGAGCATGAATTCAGCGCCTTTGTGTTTAAGATCCAGGCCAACATGAACAAGGCCCACAGAGACAGGATCGCTTTTATGAGGATCTGTTCCGGAAAGTTTGACGCCCAGATGGAGGTGCGCCATGTCCAGGGGAATAAGGTGATGCGCCTGTCCCAGCCCCAGCAGATCATGGCGGACGAGCGTAAGATTTTAAGTGAGGCCTATGCGGGAGACATCATCGGCGTATTCGACCCGGGCATTTTTTCCATCGGCGATACGCTCTGTATGCCGAAGGAAAAGTTCCAGTATGAGGGCATCCCAACCTTTGCCCCGGAGCATTTCGCCAGGGTGCGCCAGCTGGACACCATGAAGAGAAAGCAGTTTGTAAAGGGAATCCAGCAGATCGCCCAGGAGGGCGCCATTCAGATCTTCCAGGAGTTCAACACAGGACTGGAGGAAATCATTGTGGGCGTGGTGGGCGTGCTGCAGTTTGACGTGCTGAAATACCGTCTGGAAAACGAATACAATGTGGAGATTCGCCTGGAGAACCTTCCCTATGAGCATATCCGCTGGATAGAAAACAAGGATGAAGTGGATCTGGAGAAGCTGACCGGCACCTCGGATATGAAGAAGGTGAAGGATATGAAGGGGAACCCGCTGCTCCTGTTTGTCAATGCCTGGAGCGTGGGAATGACACTGGACCGCAACAAGGGGTTGGTGCTGACGGAATTCAGCCGTAATTAATTTGTTACTGTTCACAGCTTCGCTGCTCACAGCAACATAATGCACACAAAATGAGCAAAAGACGCTCATTTTGGCGCCCGCAGTCTCGGGTTTTTATGCCCAAAACGCATAAAAACGCCTTCGCGAAACCGGCTGTGAATAGTAACATTAATTTTCACCTGTGCGGTTGCGTCAGCAGACGCATGAGCGCGAAAGTGCGGGTTTTGTGCACGGAATCGTTCCCCTGTTTGATGCCCCCGCATTTGACGCATGAGCGCGAAAGCGCGGGTTTTGTGCATGTGGAAGTCAGGTAGGATGCTCCCTGGAGCGTCCTACCGCACAGGTGGATGAATGCCCGCGGGAAATGGGTCAGGTCAGCGTGGCTGACACTGATGCACCGGCGGACACTGCGCCGGTGTCATGGGGATATGGCTGCGGCATGGAGGTTAGTGGATTGGAGACAGGAAGACAGATCAGGATATTCCTCTCAGCTTTTTTGCTCAGTCTGGCATTGTGCGGCTGCGGGGAAGAGGGGCTCATGGGAGAAATCTCCGGGGCTGATACCATAGCCACGGCGGAGGCTTCCGGGGGAAATGAACAGGGAAAATCCCCTGAGCCCGGCACACCGGAGGCTGAGGGCGCGGAGCCGAAAGACGGGGAGGGCGAACCGGAGGCTGAGGGCGCGGAGCCGAAAGACGGGGAGGGCGAACCGGAAGCTGAGGGCGTCGAGGAGGAGCCAGCCTATTCCTTCCTGGCGGAGGAGGCATCCGTGTATGCCTACAACAGCCTCACGGAAACGGAGCGGATATGGTATCGTGATATGGAGGAGATACTGGGAACCTTCGGGACAGAACAGAAAATCTCCAGGGCATGTCTGGAGAGCGGTCTGGACGATTCGGATGTCGACAGGATTTTTCAGTGCGTTCTGAACGACCATCCGGAACTCTTTTATGTGGAGGGGTATTCTTATGTGAAATATACCCGCGGATCCAGAATTACTTCCATCCTGTTTTCCGGCAGCTATACCATGGACTTTGATACGGCGGTGGAGCGCAGGGCTCAGATCGAGGCGGCGGCGGAGGAAATCCTTGCCGGGGCGCCTGAGGACGCATCGGATTACGAGAAGGTGAAATATGTCTATGAGACGTTGATTCGGAATACGGAATACCGGCTGGACGCACCGGATAACCAGAATATCTATTCCGTGTTCATCAATCACACCTCTGTCTGCCAGGGCTATGCCAAGGCCACTCAGTATCTGCTGGACAGGCTGGGGATAGAATGCGCCCTGGTGCTGGGAACGGTGGATACGGGGGAAGTGCACGCGTGGAATCTGGTGAAGCTGGACGGCAGCTATTACTATGTGGATACCACCTGGGGGGACGCCTCCTACCAGATCAGCGGGGGAGAGGAAGCATCGGATTATGCCATGCCGGAGATCAACTATGACTATCTCTGTGTCACCACGGCGGAATTGCTGAGGACCCATGCCCTGGACGGTCAGCTGCCCATGCCCGTGTGCGATGCCACGGAGGACAATTACTATGTGCAGGAGGGCGCCCTGTTCTTAAACTATGACAGAGAGCAGATGCAGAATCTGTTTGTGAGAGCCGCGGAACAGGGCAGGACGGATGTCACCGTGAAATGCACGGACTTCGCCGGCTATCAGGAGATCCTTTCCGCCATGATCGACGGACAGGAGATCTTCGATTATCTGCCCGAAAATGACGGGAGGGTGGCATACGCCCAGAATGATGATCAGCTTTCCTTGACATTTTGGGTGACAAATGAGTAGATAATATGGTATACTGAGTAGTAATGAAATTTGTAACTGTTCAGAGGCTGTTTCCGCGAAGGACGGGGTTTTGGACAGTGACTGAAATTTGTACCTGCGGTCCGCAGGTTACGGAAAGGTATGGTTACCTGTATGGAAAAAGAAACAGATAAGAGCGCAGTTGTATTGAAAGCCGAGGAAAATACCGGCGTGGTGCAGATTGCTGACGATGTGGTGGCGATGATTGCCTCCCTGGCGACTACGGAGGTGGAAGGTGTCAGTTCCATGGCGGGAAATATCACCAATGAACTGATGAGCAAGGTGGGCATGAAGAAGCTGACCAAGGGTGTCAGGGTAAACGTGCAGAACGGCATTGTCAATGTGGATCTGGCATTGACCATGGAGTACGGCTATAATATTCCGGCCACCTGCCAGATGGTCCAGAACAAGGTCAAGGCAGCCATTGAGAACATGACCGGCCTTACCTGTACTGATGTGAATATCCGCATTGCGGGCGTGAGGGTAAAATAAAGTTTTCAGCTAAAGGATAAGATACCAATGGGACGACATGAGCAGAGAGAACAGGTATTTATGCTTCTATTTCGTGTGGAATTTCATGATCCGGGGGACATGACCCGGCAGGAGAAGCTGTTTCTGGAGGACAATGAGGCGGTTACCCGGGAGAAGGATGCCGCTTACATTGAGGCGAAGGAACAGGCAGTCCGCGGAAAGATCGCGGAAATAGACAGGATCATCAATGAGAATACGGAAGGATGGGACACTACCCGTATGGGCAAGGTGGAGCTTACTGTTCTCAGGCTTGCCGTCTATGAGATGCTGTATGACGATGACATCCCTGCGGGCGTGGCCATCGACGAGGCGGTGGAGATCGCGAAGAAATACGGCCAGGAAAATGCCGGCGGTTTTGTCAATGCGGTCCTTGCGAAAATTAAGAAGCTGGGTGATTAACATTCGGAGTGTATATACAGTCGGACAACTGAATTCCTATATCAAGAATATGTTCACGCAGGATTACCTTTTGCAGAGCCTCTCTGTTAAGGGGGAGGTCAGCAACTGCAAATATCACACATCGGGACATGTTTATTTTTCATTAAAGGATCCTAAGGGCGCCATCAGCTGCGTTATGTTCGCAGGGTACCGGCGGGGTCTTTCTTTTCGTCTGGCAGATGGACAGCAGGTGATCGTGGACGGCGCGGTGGACGTCTATGAGCGGGACGGGAAATATCAGCTGTACGCAAAGCAGATTTCCCTGGACGGCAGCGGCCAGCTTTATGAGCGCTATGAGCGGCTGAAGCGGGAACTGGAGGAATTGGGCATGTTTGCCCCGGAGTACAAGCAGCCCATCCCCAGGTATATCAGGACCCTGGGGGTGGTTACCGCGGATACCGGCGCAGCGGTGCGGGATATCATCCAGATCGCCCGCCGGCGGAATCCCTGTGTACAGATCATTCTCTGCCCCGCCATCGTCCAGGGGGAAGCGGCAGTGCCCAGCATTGTGGACGGTATCCGCAGGCTGGAGCGGCTGGGGGTGGATGTGATGATTGTGGGCAGGGGCGGCGGATCCATCGAGGATCTCTGGGCCTTCAACGAGCGGGAGGTGGCCCAGGCGGTGTTCGACTGTTCTGTACCCGTGATCTCCGCTGTGGGGCATGAGACGGATACCACCATCATCGACTTTGTATCAGACCTGCGGGCGCCCACGCCCTCCGCGGCGGCGGAGCTGGCTGTGGCGGACATTCGGGAGATCTTTCGTGAAATCGCGTCCGCGAGGGAGGGGCTGGACAGGCTGATGAGCCGTAAGCTGCAGGAGAAAAAAATGCTTTTCCGCCGGGCGGAGCTGAAAATGAAGCTGCTTGGCCCGGCCAACCGGATCAGGGAGCAGCGGATGCGGGCCATGCAGACAGAGGAGCGGCTCCAGGAGCGGATGCAGCGTATCCTGGATAACAGGAAGAACAGGCTTCTGCTCTGTCTGGAACGGTTAAAGGGGCTTTCCCCCCTTGAGAAGCTGAGCAGCGGTTACGCATATATGACCAATGGAAAGGGTGACAATATCCGCTCCGTCTCACAGGTATCCCCGGGTGAGCGTGTGATGATACAGGTGAAGGACGGACAGATCGGTGCAACGGTCACCCACATACAGGGAGGCGCTTTGTAATGGGAGAAAAACAGGAAACCTACAGCCTGGAGGAAAACTTTTCCAGACTGGAAGACACCATGGAACGACTGGAGCAGGAGGATCTTCCCCTGGAGGAGGCTTTTCGGGCGTACAGCGAGGGAATGGCGATCCTGAAGCAGTGCAACGATCAGATAGACCGGGTGGAAAAACAGGTACTGAAATTGAATGAAGACGGGCAGCTGGAGGAATTTGAGGATGGAAGCACAGGAGTTTAACGAGATTCTGCGGGAAAAAACCAGGATGGCGGAACGGATCATCAAAAGCTTTCTCCCGGAGGAAGAGGGTTACCAGAAGACGGTGATCGAGGCCATGAACTACAGCATGAACGCGGGCGGGAAGCGGCTGCGCCCCCTGCTGATGGAGGAAACCTTTCTCTTCTGCGGCGGCAGGGAGGAGGACATGCCCCTTCTGGAGCCTTTCATGGCGGCCATCGAGATGATACACACCTACTCGCTGGTCCACGACGATCTGCCCGCTATGGATAATGACGAATACCGCAGAGGGAAGAAGACCACATGGAGTGTCTACGGGGAGGCTCTGGGGATCCTGGCGGGAGACGGGCTGCTGAACCTGGCCTTTGAGACGGCGCTGCAGTCCCTGGAATTTTGCAGCGGCGGTGCCAGGGAATACCTGACCACGGCGCCCAGTCCGGAATATCACCTGCAGCGTCTGACGGCGGCCCTGGGGATCCTTGCGGGGAAGGCGGGCATTTACGGCATGATCGGCGGGCAGACGGCGGATATTGAGGCGGAGGAGCAGGAGGGAAGCCTGGAGAAGGAGCAGCTTCTGTTTATCCATGCCCACAAGACGGCGGCCCTGATACAGGCGGCCATGATGATCGGCGCCGTGATCGCCGGATTGGCGGAGGAGGAGCAGCTGGAGCAGATCGGGAAATGCGCCTACAATATCGGCATCGCGTTCCAGATCCAGGATGATATCCTGGATGTGACGGGGGACAGTGCGGAGTTGGGCAAGCCCGTGGGCAGCGATGCGCAGAATCATAAGCAGACCTATGTGACGGTCAACGGCCTGGAGCAGTCCATGAAGGAGGCAGAGGATCTGACAAATGAGGCGATAGCGATACTGGACTCCATGGAGGGGAAAAACGATTTCCTGAAGGAATTACTGCTGTCACTGGTGCACCGCCGGAAATAGAGGATAAAGGTTAGGGGTATAGCTATGTTTTTGGAAACCATTGAGAAACCCAATGATATCAAGAGTATCGCCAGGGAAGACTACGGGGAACTGGCCCAGGAGATCCGGGATTTCCTGATCCGTAAGATCAGTGTGACAGGAGGGCATCTGGGCTCCAATCTGGGAGCGGTTGAATTGACCATGGCGCTGCATCTTGCGCTGAACCTGCCGGAGGATAAGATCATATGGGATGTGGGGCACCAGTCCTACACCCACAAGATCCTCACGGGGCGGCGGGACGGATTTGCATCATTGCGCCAGTTCCATGGCCTGAGCGGTTTCCCCAAGAGAAAGGAGAGCGACTGTGACGTGTTTGACACGGGGCACAGCTCCACTTCCATATCCGCGGGGCTGGGCATGGTGAAGGCGAGGGAACTCAAGGGAGAGAAGAGCACCATTGTGTCCGTCATCGGCGACGGCTCCCTGACGGGAGGCATGGCTTATGAGGCCTTGAACAATGCGGCAAAGCTGGAGAGCAATTTTATCATTATACTGAATGACAACAATATGTCGATCTCCGAGAATGTGGGCGGCGTATCAAAGTATCTGAACAATATCCGTACTGCCAGTGGGTATCTGGATCTGAAGGAAGGCATTTACAATGCCCTGCTGGGGACGAAACGGGGCGACAGCACCATCAGCCGCATCCGCAGGGCCAAGAGCAGCTTTAAGCAGCTGGTGATTCCGGGCATGTTCTTTGAGGATATGGGAATCACCTATCTGGGACCCGTGGACGGCCATAACATTGAGGGCATGGTGCGGGTCATCAATGAGGCGAAGCGTGTGAAGCGGGCGGTGCTCATCCATGTGATCACCCAGAAGGGAAAGGGATATCTTCCGGCGGAACGCCACCCTGCCAGGTTCCACGGCGCAGAGCCCTTTGACATAGAGACGGGAATCCCCTCCAAACCCAGGACGGAGGCAAATTATACGGATATCTTTTCCACGGTCATGTGCAAGCTGGGACAGAGGGACGAGCGGATCGTGGCGATCACGGCGGCCATGCCGGACGGCACAGGGCTGAAACGGTTCCGCAACATGTACCCCGACCGGTTCTTCGATGTGGGGATCGCGGAGGAACATGCGGTGACCTTTGCGGCGGGACTTGCGGCAGGCGGCATGAAGCCCATTGTGGCGGTGTATTCCTCCTTTTTACAGAGAGCCTACGATCAGATCCTGCATGACGTGTGCATCCAGAATCTTCCCGTGGTCTTCGCCATTGACAGGGCGGGGCTGGTGGGCAGCGACGGTGAGACCCATCAGGGCATCTTTGACTTTACATATTTATCCGGCATACCCAATATGCATATCTGCGCGCCCAAGAATAAATGGGAGCTGTCGGATATGCTGAAATTCGCGGTGCGGTTTGGCGGCCCCATAGCGATCCGCTATCCCCGGGGTGCGGCATACGCGGGGCTGAAGGAGTATCGTGCGCCTGTGGAGCTGGGGAAGGCGGAGTGGATTTATAAGGAGTGGGAGATCGCTCTCTTTGCGGTGGGAAGCATGGTGAAGACCGGCGAGGCGGTTCGGGACGCGCTGAAGGCACAGGGCAGGGCAGTGAGCCTGATCAATGCCCGCTTTGTAAAGCCCATCGACGAGGAGGCCATTGAGGAAGCCTGCAGGGATCATATGCTGATTGTCACCCTGGAGGAGAATGTGGCCAGCGGAGGTTACGGCGAGAAAGTGCTGGATTACATGAACCGGTCGGGGCTTCGGAACCGTTTTCTGGGCATCAGCATTCCTGACGCCTATGTGGAGCATGGCAATGTGGAGCTGCTAAAGCGGGAGATCGGCATTGACGCGGACAGCATTGTCAGGAGGATCCTAGCGTGAAAAGTACTTCTAATTGCCTTCGGCAATTTCCGCTCACAGCAAAGGCTGTTTCGCGGAGAAGTACTAAGTTTCACGCCGAAAAACGCCAAAAACAGGCGTTTTTCATTCGGATATAAGATTCCGCAGGGCGGAATCATGGGGGTTAGTGTGAGAAGCGTTTCTAGCCGCTCACAGCAGAGGCTGTTTCGCGGAGAAACTCCAAGTCTCACACGTGAGAAGAGTTTGCTCACAGCAGAGGCTGTTTCGCGGAGAAGCTCTATGTCTCACGCGAGAGAAGAACTTGCTCATGCCAGGGACATTTCGCGTGGAAAGGTTGTTTGATGCATGAAGGAACGTCTGGACGTTATTTTGGTGAATCAGGGCTATGCCGCCTCCAGGGAGAAGGCGAAGGCCATTATCATGTCGGGCAATGTCTATGTGGACGGACAGAGGGAGGACAAGGCGGGCACGGCCTTTAACCCGGCGAAGATCCGTCTGGAGGTCAGGGGCAGCACATTGAAGTATGTCAGCCGGGGCGGGTTAAAGCTGGAAAAGGCCATGGAGAAATGGCAGTTCGAACTGACGGGAAGTGTGTGTATGGATATCGGCTCCTCCACGGGAGGGTTCACGGACTGTATGCTGCAGAACGGGGCGGCAAGGGTCTACTCCGTGGATGTGGGGCACGGGCAGCTTGCCTGGAAGCTGCGCAATGACCCTAGGGTGGTCTGCATGGAGCAGACGAACTTCCGCTATATGGTGAGGGAGGATATCCGGGAGGAACTGGATTTCGCCAGTGTGGATGTATCGTTTATCTCCCTGACCAAGATTCTGATTCCTGCCAGGAATCTCTTAAAGGCTGGCGGCCAGATGGTGTGCCTGATCAAGCCCCAGTTTGAGGCGGGGCGGGACAAGGTGGGCAAGAATGGCGTGGTCAGGGAACCGGAGACCCACAGGGAAGTGATCGAAAAGATCGTGGACTATGCGGACAGCATCGGGTTTGCCGTGCTGCATCTGGATTTTTCCCCTATCAGGGGGCCTGAGGGAAATATTGAATATCTGCTTCATCTGAAGAAAGAACAGGAGCCCTCCGAAGAGATCCGTGAGCTGACGGAGCGTGACGCAGAGGAGAGACTACAGAATATCATAGAAGGGAAAAGCGGCCTTTCCCGTGGGGAAGAATGGGAGAAGCTGATCCGGGAGACGGTGGAAAACTCCCACAAAATGTAGGAGGTGTATTTACTTATGAAACATTTCTTAGTATTTACCAACCGGCATAAGGACAGGAATCTGGAGACTACCAGAAGGATCTGTACTTATCTGGAAGGGAGGGGACAGAAAGCCACCTCATGGGTGGAAGAGGAGGACTGGAAGGAAAACATGCGGGTGGATACGGAGGAAGCGCCGGCAGATCTGCCCGTGGATGTGGACTGCATCATCGTGCTGGGCGGGGACGGCACGGTGCTCCAGGCGGCCCGGGAGACCAAGAAGCTGAGTATTCCCATCATCGGTGTGAACCTGGGGACGCTGGGATATATGACGGAGATCGAGCTGTCCAACCTGGAAGAGTCGCTGGAAAAACTGATTGCCGGGGATTACAGTAAGGAGAGCCGCATGATGCTGAACGGCAGGATCCATTGCGCCAACGGCGGCTCCGAGGAGGGCTGGGCGCTGAACGATATCGTGGTGTCCCGAAGCGGTTCCCTTCAGATTATCCGGTTCAATATCTACGTGAACGGGCAGTTCCTGAATCATTACAATGCGGACGGCATGATCGTGACCACACCCACCGGATCCACAGGGTATAACCTGTCCGCGGGAGGTCCCCTGATCGAGCCCAGGGCAAAGCTGATCATGTTGACCCCCATCTGTCCCCATACCTTGAATAAACGGAGCATCATTCTCTCCCCGGAGGACGAGATTGAGATTGAGATCCCCGAGGGCAGGGGCGGCAGGATCCAGACGGTGGAGGTCAATTTCGACGGCTGCCATGTGATCCCCGTGCGGACGGGAGACAAGATCCGCATTGTCCGGTCCGAGAAGACCACCGAGTTCTTGCAGTTGAACCAGGTAAGCTTCCTGGAGGTGCTGCATAAGAAGATGGGAGAGAATTAGGGGACCGATGAAGAAGATACGGCATGCCAAGATTATAGAAATGATACAGAAGCATGATGTGGAGACCCAGGAGGAACTGGCGAAATACCTGCGGGAGGCCGGCCTTGCGGTGACCCAGGCCACCGTCTCCCGGGATATCAAGGAACTGAAGCTTTCCAAGATCCCCATGCGCAACGGCAGACAGAAATACATTATCCTAAAGCAGGAAGACAGTCATTTGGGCGACAAGTACATCCGTGTACTTCGTGACGGTTTTTCCTCTATGGCCATGGCGCAGAATATACTGGTGGTCAAGACAGTGTCCGGCATGGCCATGGCGGTGGCGGCGGCGTTGGATGCCATGAGATTCCCGGAGATCGTGGGCTGTATCGCCGGGGATGACACCATATTCGTGGCGGTGCGCACTGTGGAGGAGACGCAGGCATTGATGGAGAATATCCGTACTATGCTGAATTAAGGTAACAGTTCAGCCATACGGCACCGCGAATTCAATCATTGCAGTGTGTCCCATGGGGACACACTCCTGTGCAATTTTGCGAATTAAGGGATTTGTACTCCGTGAGTGCCTTTGCCGGCTGTTTTATGGTTTTATTTGTGAGTAGAGTATATATTATGGTTTTGATCAGCGGAGAAGGTGTAAGGAGAGGAATATGTTACAAAGTTTGCATGTCAAAAATCTGGCGCTGATCCAGGAGACGGAAGTGGAGTTTGGCGAGGGGCTCAATATTCTCACCGGAGAGACGGGAGCGGGAAAATCCCTGCTCATAGGCTCCGTGAACCTGGCTTTGGGAGGGAAGTTTGACAGGGAGATGCTTCGCAAGGGAGCGGACAGCGCCCTTGTGGAACTTGTTTTCGTATCCCGGGAGGACAGGGTAAGGCAGAAGCTGGAGCAGCTGGAACTGGAAGCCCAGGAGGACGGAACCGTCATTATCAGCCGGAAACTCCAGGCGGGGAAGAGCGTCTGCAAGATCAACGGGGAGACAGTGACGGCAAAGCAGGTGAAGGAACTGGCGGAGGTGCTGATCGATATCCACGGGCAGCATGAGCACCAGTCCCTGCTGCACAAAAAGAAGCACATGGAGATCCTGGATTCCTACTGTGGCAGTGAATTTGCCCCTGCGGCGCAGGCGGTGGAGGAGGCTTACGGGGAATGCGCAAGGCTCCGCAGGGAACTGTCCGAGGAAACCATGGACGAGGAAGCCAAGGAGAAAGAGAAGGCGCTGGCAGAGTTCGAACTGGGAGAGATCGAGCAGGCCAGGCTCGTGGCGGGAGAGGACGAGGAACTGGAAAAACGCTACCGCCTGATGGTCAACAGTAAGAAGATCATGGAGAATCTCGTGGAGAGCTACCGTTATACCGGCAATGACGATGATGCCGGCGCGGGAAGCGCCCTGAGCCGCGCCCTGCGTGCGCTCCGGAGTGTGTCCGCCTATGACGGACGGCTGGCGGAACTGGAGGGGCAGCTGGCGGAGATCGACAGCCTGCTGGCCGATTATAACAGGGATGTATCGGAATACATGAGTGACAGCGAGTTTGATGATGAGGAGTTTGCACAGGTGGAGAAGCGGCTGAACACCCTGAACCACCTGAAAGGGAAATACGGAAATACCCTGGAAGCAGTGATCGCGTACGGGGAAGAAAGGCGGCAGCTTCTGGACAAACTGTCGGACTACGACGCCTATATGCAGGAATTGGGGAAACAGTACAGGGAGGCGGAACAAAAACTACAGAAAGCCTGTGAGAAGCTCTCCGCCATACGTTGTAAAAACGCCAGGGGGTTGACGAAAAGGCTACAGGAGGCGCTGAAAAACCTGAATTTCCAGACGGTGGCTTTCGAGACCGCGGTGCGGCCGGGTCAGGCGGTTACGTCAAAAGGCTACGACGATGTGGAATTCCTGATCTCCACCAATCCGGGCGAGAGCCTGAAGCCGCTTGCCCAGGTGGCCAGCGGGGGAGAACTGTCCAGGGTGATGCTGGCCATCAAGACGGTGCTGTCCGGCAGGGACGAGATCGACACCCTGATCTTTGATGAGATCGACGCCGGGATCAGCGGAAAGACGGCCTGGAGGGTGTCGGAACAGCTTGACACCGTGGCGAAGGCCCATCAGGTCATCTGTATCACCCATCTGCCCCAGATCGCGGCCATGGCGGACACTCATTTTGTCATAGAGAAGAGCAGTACCCGGGACAATACCATCACGGATATCCGGACCCTGGAGGCGGAGGAGTCCCTGGGCGAACTGGCAAGGCTCCTGGGCAGCGACGAACTGACGGAGGCCGCCCTGTCCAACGCCAGGGAAATGAGGAACCAGGCCCTGGAACACAAAAATTTTAGCAACCCACCCTCAAATGAGCAAAACGCGGATGCGTAAGCAGACGCAGAAGCGCGAAAAGTAACATAAGATAATATAAAGTTTCATGTGTTTTGTTAATATTTACATGGACTTTGGAAAAAATTTCGATTATACTGTATATCAGGTACAAGTTGTATAAATGTTTCAGGGAAAAAGCAAAAATTTATTGGAAATGCTTACCTTTGTATGCTATAATGTAAGTGCTTTCATAAAAGGCAACACTCAATATCGGTCCTTTCCTGAAACAGTATGGACCGGATATTGAAGAAAGAGAGGCGTGTAAGGTGGAACTTAGAACAGCAGTATCACCAAGAGATGTGAAGCATTATACCACAGAGCGTCTGAGGGAGGAGTTCCTGATCCAGAATCTCTTCGCTCCCGGCGAGATCAAGCTGGTGTACAGCCACATCGACAGAATCATTACGGGCGCGGCAGTGCCTGTAAAGCCCATCACCCTGACAGCGGGGGACGAGCTTCGGGCGGAGTATTTCTGCCAGAGAAGAGAGCTTGGGGTGATCAATATCGGAGGAGCCGGCACCATTACCGTTGACGGTAAGGTATACCAGGTGGGCTTCAAAGAGGCAATGTACATTGGAATGGGTTCCAAAGACATCGTTTTCGCAAGTAATGATGCTTCTGAACCGGCAAAATTTTATCTGAATTCCGCTCCTGCACACAGGATTTGTCCTACCGTGCTGATCAAGCCGGAGGGTACGCCTGAGGAGGGTGTGGTCATCGTGAAGGATGAGAATAAGGTAGAACTGGGTTCCCTGGAGGATGCAAACCACAGGGTCATCTGCAAGTATATTCTTCCCGGCCAGGTGGAGAGCTGCCAGTTGGAAATGGGAATGACCAAGCTCGAGCCGGGTAGCGTATGGAATACCATGCCCTGTCATACCCATGACAGACGTATGGAGGTCTATCTCTATTTTGAGATGCCTGAGGACGCCTTTGTCATGCATTACATGGGCGAACCCGATGAGACGCGTCATATCGTCATGAGGAACGAGGAGGCTGTGATCTCCCCCAGCTGGTCCATCCATTCCGGCTGCGGTTCCAGGGCATACACCTTTATCTGGGGTATGGTGGGCGAGAACCAGGACTTCGATGATATGGACGGCGTGGCAATGAAGGATCTTATGTAAAAGAAATAAATATAATAAAGGAGAAGAAAAATGGCAAACAACTATGTAAACAACTTTTCACTGGAGGGCAAGATCGCTCTGGTAACGGGCGCTTCCTATGGGATCGGATTTGCTATCGCATCCGCTTACGCAGAGGCAGGGGCAACCATCGTTTTCAACGACATCAAGCAGGAGCTGGTGGACAAGGGACTGGCTGCCTATGCGGAGAAAGGCATCAAGGCCCACGGCTATGTGTGCGATGTTACCAATGAGGAAGCCGTAAATGCCATGGTAGCCCAGATCGAGAAGGAAGTGGGCGTGATCGATATCCTGGTGAACAATGCGGGTATCATCAAGAGAATCCCCATGACCGAGATGACCGCGGAGCAGTTCAGACAGGTAGTTGACGTGGACCTGAACGCACCCTTCATCGTGTCGAAGGCAGTGATCCCGGCTATGATCAAGAAGGGTCACGGCAAGATCATAAACATCTGCTCCATGATGTCCGAGCTGGGCCGTGAGACAGTGTCCGCATACGCTGCTGCAAAGGGCGGCCTGAAGATGCTGACCAGAAATATCTGCTCCGAGTACGGCCAGTACAACATTCAGTGTAACGGCCTTGGCCCCGGTTATATCGAGACCCCTCAGACGGCTCCCCTGCGCGAGAAGCAGCCGGACGGCAGCAGGCATCCTTTCGATCAGTTCATCTGCGCTAAGACACCCGCGAACAGATGGCTGAAGGCGGAGGAGCTGGCAGGTCCCGCTGTATTCCTTGCATCCGAGGCATCCAATGCGGTAAACGGCCATATCCTTTATGTTGACGGCGGTATCCTTGCTTACATCGGCAAGCAGCCCGAGTAGTCAAACACCATAAAGCGAAAAATAAGAGCCATAAGAAATGGAGGAGGCTATTTCCCATGAAAATCGCATTGATCAATGAAAACAGCCAGGCGGCAAAGAATGAGATGATCTGCGCTACCCTGAAGAAAGTAGTGGAGCCTATGGGCCACGAGGTATTTAATTACGGCATGTATGGCGCGGAGGATCCCAATTCTCTGACTTATGTGCAGAACGGTATCCTGGCGGCTGTGTTGTTGAACTCCGGCGCGGCGGATTATGTGGTGACGGGCTGCGGTACGGGTGAGGGCGCCATGCTGGCATGCAACTCCTTCCCCAGGGTGCTCTGCGGACATATTGAATCCCCGTTGGACGCGTACCTGTTCTCACAGGTAAATGACGGAAACTGTGTGGCGCTTCCCTTTGCGGAGAATTTTGGCTGGGGCGGCGAACTGAACCTACAGTACATCTTTGAGAAGCTGTTCTGCGCTCCCGGAGGCGGTGGATATCCTCCTGAGAGAGTGGAGCCTGAGCAGAGAAACAAGAAGATTCTGGACAAGGTGAAGGAGGAGACCCATACGGGGATGGTGGACATCCTGAAGAACCTGGATCAGGAGCTGGTAAAGGGCGCACTGTCCGGAGAGAAGTTCCAGGAGTATTTCTTCGCAAACTGCAGATGTGACAAGATCGCGGCAGCGGTGAAGGAAGTCCTTGCGTAAGGAACTGTAAGTAAATTTCTTATATAAATATCAATATTTCGGATTGGAGGAAAAAATGAACGCAGTATTAGAGCAGATCAGTAAGATCGGTATTGTTCCCGTTGTAAAGATTGACAGAGAAGAGGATGCGCTGCCCCTTGCAAAGGCTCTCTGTGCAGGCGGACTTCCCTGTGCGGAAGTGACCTTCCGCACCAGTGCGGCAGCAGGCGCCATCAAGATTATGACCGAGAATTTCCCCGATATGTGTGTAGGGGCAGGCACTGTCCTGAACGCGGAGCAGGTGGACGCCGCGGTTGCGGCGGGTTCTAAATTCATCGTGAGCCCCGGTTTAAACCCTAAGACCGTGAAGTATTGTATCGAGAAGGGTGTGCCTATCACTCCCGGTACTTCCAGCCCCTCCGATATCGAGCAGGCTATCGAGCTGGGTCTTGACGTGGTGAAATTCTTCCCTGCGGAGCAGTCCGGCGGACTGGCTAAGATCAAGGCTATGGCGGCGCCCTATGTGAATATGAAATTCATGCCTACCGGCGGTGTCAATGCCAAGAACCTGACCTCATACCTGGACTTCCCCAAGATCATTGCCTGCGGCGGTTCCTGGATGGTTCCCGGCGACCTGATCAATGCCGGCGAATGGGATAAGATCGAGCAGCTGACCAGGGAGGCGGTTCAGACCATGCTAGGCTTTGAACTGGCGCATATCGGCATCAACGGCACCAGCGAGGAGGAAGCGACCAAGATCGCAAACCGTTTCGGATTTATCTTCGGTATGCCTGTAAAGGTTGGCAACAGCTCCGTATTTGCGGGAAGCGCTGTGGAAGTGTACAAGACCCCTTACCTGGGTGAGCATGGTCATATTGCTGTGAGAACCAACTATATCGACAGGGCTGTGAATTATCTGAGCGCTGTCTTGGGGGTTGAGATCGCGGAGGATACCGCCAAGAGAGATGCGAAGGGCAACCTGAAGGCTATCTACCTGAAGGAAGAGTTCGGCGGATTTGCGGTACATCTGGTGCAGAAGTAGGAATCAGCGTAGCAGTTTAGCCGAAGGCTGAACTGTTACGAATCAACCTGCAACAGTCCCGTGAAGGACTGCTGCAGGAATTACAAATTTATAGGGAAAGGAATCTAATAAGATGGCAAAAGTAATTACCATGGGTGAGATCATGTTGAGACTGTCCACCCCCAACAACGAGAAGTTTATCCAGGCAGATGAGTTTGACGTGTGCTACGGCGGCGGCGAGGCTAACGTGGCGGTGTCTCTGGCTAACTATGGCCATGACGCTGAGTTTGTGACCGCGGTTCCCGACAATGAGATCGGTGAGTGCGCGGTGGCAGCCCTGAGAAAGTACAATGTTGGTACAAAGAATATCGCAAAATGCGGAGAGAGACTGGGCATCTACTATCTGGAGAGCGGTTCTTCCATGAGACCTTCCAAAGTGGTATACGACAGGGCCCATTCCTCCATTTCCACCGCCACAGCGGCAGACTTTGACTTTGACGCAATCTTTGAAGGCGCTGACTGGTTCCATTTCACAGGCATTACTCCCGCTGTGTCCGACAGCGCGGCAGTGCTTACCGAGGAGGCTTTGAAGGCAGCTAAGAAGCACGGCGTAAAGGTATCCGTGGATCTGAACTTCCGTAAGAAACTGTGGTCTTCCGAGAAGGCGCAGAAGGTCATGAAGAACCTGATGCAGTATGTCGATGTATGTATCGGCAATGAGGAGGATGCGGAACTGGTACTTGGCTATAAGCCCGGTAAGACCGATGTTACCAGCGGTGACCTGGAACTGGCAGGATACAAGTCCATCTTTGAGCAGATGGTTGCAGACTATAACTTTGAGTACTGTATTTCCTCCCTGCGTGTAAGTCATTCCGCTTCCGACAACGGCTGGTCCGCATGCATCTATTCCAGGGATACCAAGGAGTTCTATCACTCCAAGGAGTACAGCATTCATCCCATCGTTGACCGCGTAGGCGGCGGTGACTCTTTTGCAGGCGGCGTGATCTGTGGTATGCTGGACGGCAAGGATTTCAAGGCGGCTCTTGAGTACGGTGTGGCGGCTTCCGCATTGAAGCACACCATTCCCGGCGACTTCAACCTGGTATCCAGAAAGGAAGTTGAGACCCTGGCAGGCGGCGATGCATCCGGAAGGGTTCAGCGTTAAAAGTGTGAGAAGAACTTCTAAAGTCGTCCCATCATAGGATGGGACGCCAAGAAGTTCTAAATCTCACACGGAAGAACGCCAAGAGCGGGCGTTCTTCCAGATTTGCACCGATTGTTTATGATAAAAATCCCACGGTATTGAACCGTGGGATTTTTATGTAAGCAATCTTGAAATATCAACAGGTCGTATCTAACTTACTGCTTATCAGCAGAAAAGTAAACGAAGAACACATCGCCTGTGGTATCATCATCAAACATTTCCAGGTAGGAGATGGAGAAGTCCTTGTTGCCTGCGGGAACTTCATATACCAGAAGTCCGTTTATGCTTTTGGCGATAGCCAGGTCATACTCGCCGGGCAGCATCTGGTCATTCAGCACGTCATTCAGGTCAAGGGTGATGGGGAAGCCGTATGCGTCATCCGCCTCATCATTCCACTGGATCTGGAAGTCAGTGTCGTACATGGGAAGGGTGGAAGTAGAGGTATTCTTGACCGTGATATCGGCAACCAGTATCTCGTAGCCGTCAGCGGGGGTATATCCTTCGTATTCATCGCAGAGATAAGCACTGTTTACGGTATAATCAAAGAAGTAAGTGTGCATGGTATCACCGAGACGTCCCTCCGCGTTGCCGTTTTCATCGGGATAGCCTGCCTGGGTGCCTGCTGAAGAAGATGCGGCAGGACTGGAACTGGATGAACCGGAGCCGGATGAACTGGAACCGGATGAACTGGAACTGCCGGTAAGAGTACCATTACTGCCGCAGCCTGTCAGAACTGCCGCTGTAACTACAGTTGCTAAAACAAGTGAAACAAATTTTTTCATATCGATCCTCCGTATAAAATTAGAATAAATATCACAAAGATAATAATATCATATTTTTTGCATATTTACAATTCCTTTTGAAATAATAATTCCATTTTCTGTAGCAGCTTTTTCTGTAGTACTTTTCAATAACAGTTCAGCCCCGACCGTGCCAGGCGGTTTTTTTGCCGAAGGGACGGCGGCGCCATGCTGTCCTGTCCTATGCGGACGGGGCAACGCGGATCT